>CAVERO010000001.1:0-47138 GCA_963617915.1 Candidatus Methanomethylophilaceae archaeon
CTGAGCCTGTCGAAGCGACCGAGCCTGTCGAAGCGACTGAGCCTGTCGAAGCGACTGAGCCTGTCGAAGCGACCGAACGGACAGGCATATTCGCTGAAAATCAGTGCAATAACTCAAGACGGACGGAGCGTCACACTTGAACGCGAAGCCGGCGACAGCGTGGCGGAGAACGCCGACAGGATGCGCGGAATGTCCGCTGCCCAAATCTCAAAGGCCACGGGAATATATTCATTCACACTCCGCGCGCTCGAAGTAGAGACTCCTGACGGCTCGCTGCCGTTCCTCCCTGCCTCCGCGCTGAACGCAATCAGACGTGACATCGCCGGCTCCCTCGAAGATATGCCTTGCAAGGCTGTTCCACTGCCTACAGTCCAAGCGGCCAACGCCCTCGGAATCGTCAAAGTCCCTGACAACCTGAAAAACGCCAAACCTCTGTCCGAATGTCAGGAAAGTCGGCAAGACCGGAAGCCGATTCTGTCACAAGTCCATGATATTCAAGAACCGGCATCGGACGGCATCCACCTTTCGTACAAGGCGAACATCGCCAACCATATCGCCAGGGAGACCTACCTTTCACTGGGCGCATCCCAAACGGCCGATGCCTTTGAGATTTCTCACCGCACCGACGCCGAACTGATGCGGACCAAATACTGCATCCGCCACGAACTCGGTATCTGCCTGATTCATCGGCAAACAATCGGAAATCAAGGCAAGGTCAACCTCACCACCAGTTCATCAGGCTCCGCCACAGCCAATCCGTCCGGGCATCTATATCTTACCAATAACGGCAAACGTTACCACCTCACATTCGACTGCACCAACTGCGAGATGATAGTCAAAGATAATCGCTGAGGCAACTCCATAATAAGAAGCTGTTTTGATTTGTTTGTTTGAAGGTTTGAGAGTGAAAAACTTCAGGTTCGACCGCTTCTTCCAAGGAGGATAGCGGTGCTATCTGACTGAAGAAGCGGGAAGAAGATGAAGATTTTTCACCTCAAAGAACATTTCAAACAAATCAAAACAGCTTCTAAAATCGTGACAAAGCCGTCTTGTTTTCGCAGGATCCGTATCGCAATGATCAAAGCATAAGCATCGCCGCAGGACGTATCTTCAGAAAACGACAGATATGTCCGGCCGTTTTCAGGCTCGGCTCTGATTTCCCGGACACGAAATCATTCACTCGCGTCGTGCTGATTCCGAGTTCTTTCGCAAGTTGTTTCTGGGTAATATGATTCTCTTTCAAGCCGTCAGCGATAAGATCGGCAACGCTTGGTTTGGCTATAGGAAAATGCTCCTTCTCATAATCAATGACAATGTCAGACATCATCATCAACTCAATGGCCTTGGGGTCATCCAATGGTGTGCAGTCATCAACCAGAGGAAGCAGATCCTCTACTCTTCTCTGCGCAAATCTGTACTGGTCTTCAGTGATCACCCTCATAATTATACCCTCCTATATTGTTGAAGCATCAATTTTGTCATAATCTTGGTGAGTGCCGACGAAACGTATGAAAACATACCCCATTACAATCTTAACAACGACAATCAACCTATACTTGTTGCCACCGATGTTAAAAACATAATGTTGGTTCCCCACATAGTCAACCGTTCCGAAAGACAACCGCATTTCCGCAAAAGAATGCCACCGTGCCTCCTCAACTGCATGATACCAACGTTCAAGTGGCACTTTTGCGTCTTCGTGCCCGGCTTGCTCATAAAATTCCTTCAGTGTTCTATGCGAAACGATTCTCATTTTAGAAATCTTCAAAAAATAACCTGCATCATCTTTTTCATTCTTTTCGGCCTGGATTCCTTTTCTCATCAGTCGTGTACATCCGGTACACTCCTTCTTCCAAAAGAAATCTATACTCGAAAAAAAACAAATCTGAAGCAGTTTATTCTTTTCTTGTTTCTTAACAGATACAAATATATATAATAATTCCGTAAATCAAGATTTTTCATCGCAAAAATTCTCATTTACGGAATTAATGAACCTACAAGGTGACCTTGACTAGCGGATTAAAGGAAACTGAAGGTGATGCTGACATCGCCGAAGCGGTTTGGCTTGCCGTTGTACTTCTCGAAGTAGTAGCTTGAAAGCTTGCCGCGCCAGACAAGGTCATCGTTGCGGCGGAAAGGCAGGTCAACCTCGAAACCATAAGACTTGGACTTGATCTTGACAAGACCGCTTGCCTTCCACGAGGTCTGTTTGCCGCCGTCATCCTCAATCATAAGGAAGACACATTCCTCAAGCTGCGGAGTCCACTCCGACACAACTATAGTGTTGAACCGCAATGTAGTACCCACATATTTACGTTTCACATTGATCATCATGTCCGTGACCGAAGGGCTGTACAGCTTGAGTTCATCCTCGGTCTGGGCCGTGAATCCGCTCAAGGCTCCGCATTTGACAAAGAACTCCGAACCGCCGGCCAACCAGGAGTCATAGTTCCTGTGGGCTTTGAACTCTTTCAATACCAAAGTCTTGGAGTCACTGTTGGATCTTGTGTCCACGGAAAACGCACGCTCAGGGTAAAGAGCCTCGACCATCTGAGGCGTCATGTATGACGAATCCTCATTCCGGTTGATGACCCAAACGGGATGCGTGCGGGCATATTCCTCATCCACAACCACTTCCTTGACAATCCAGGAACCGTTCGGGAGCTGTTCCCGAAGAAAGCCCACATTCGACCCTCTCCCTTCAGTGATTACTGAATATGATCGCGTCTCCTCCTCCGGAGCAAATGTGATCACAGGCATGGTCTTCCCGTCCCAATCCTCGGAATACGGCCAGTAAATCTGAAGGCCTGAACCTGAAAGCGCTTCGGTAAAAGACCCGGCCCTGGTCTGCGGAAGGCCGGACGAAGACAGCAGGTCACGGAGCGGCTCAGGATATTCAGCCGCAGACCTTGTCGGGAGCAGTTCATCGCCTACTCCCGAGCCCGGGCTGGAAAACAGGTTGGAGAAAGGATACTCCTCATCATAACCGTTGGAAGACGAGGCTTTCACCCCGTCATACACCTCTCGCACCTGCGAGATTGTCAGAGGCAATCCGGAAAGCATTCTGGCCACACTTTCGGCGGAAAAGTCGGAGACGGAGCCCTCCATGGCGACAGGTTCCGAGAAGGAAAGACAAGGCTGTTCCGCACGCTCACAAGCGGAGAGAAACAGAACCGTCCCGGCCACAAGCGCCGGCCCCACCGGGACCAGCAACTTCTTCATTGTACTGAAATTCTTCATCTTAAACGAGTTTAAAGTTAATATTGCAGCACAAAGTGACATAAAAATAGCCGTGGAAACAAAAAATCCACGGCTAAGTGTCAAAAACGGCCACTGGGTTCCTTCCAGAGGCTATTTGGAATAAAACACAAAGCGGTTTTTGTCGTAAAAATCCTTGACGACTTCCGTTTTCGGGAAACCTGCGTCGCTGAAAACTTTCGCTGTCTCGGATGCGAGAAGCTCATTGACCTCCGTCAGACCCTTGCCCTCGGCCGAAAGACAGGAATGGGACAAGGCCGCGATGGAACGGTAGAACACCAACGGATCCCCATCCTCAACAAACAAAGCCGTTGAAGGCTCGTAGTTCAGGACATTGACCCGCATCTGGGTTTTCTGGGACTCCATTATGTAAGGAGGATTGCTGAGGACAAGGTCGTATTCCCCGTCAGCGAATGTCGGGTGCGCATCCAGAACATCGGCGACAATGAACTTGGGAGCCAGCGCCCCGGTCTCTTTCAGCTTAAGCGCGAAATCCTGCGAAGAGGCGATGGCCACAGCCTTCTCTGATATGTCAACTCCCGTCACTTCCGCTCCCGGAATATTCAACGCCACTGTCCAG
Source organism: Candidatus Methanomethylophilaceae archaeon (assembly GCA_963617915.1). GTDB lineage: Bacteria > Bacteroidota > Bacteroidia > Bacteroidales > UBA932 > Cryptobacteroides. The sequence goes on from CAVERO010000001.1 coordinate 3,839, forward strand.
GCGATACACCCGGAACCGGTGCAGAGATCCAGAATACGGACAGGCCTTGCGGATTTACCATAAGCCTTTCTCATCCTCAGGATTCTTGAGCCGATCTTCACAGCCTCACGGCAAAGCAGCTCAGTCTCGGGGCGCGGGATGAGCACATCACGGGAAACCTTGAACCTGAGGCCGCAGAAGTCAGCGGACCCGATGACATACTGAATCGGCTCACCGGAGGCAAGCCTGTCAAGATCAGAGTGGAGAGCCTCCTGAGACTTGTCATTCACGGCATACTCAGGCTCAACGATGTGAGTGTAACTTTTAGTGCCGATGCGGCTCTCGCAAAGCATCAGCATTATGTTCCTTGCCTCCTTGGTCGGATAAAGCGGCTCAAGGCGGGCAACACCTTCATTAAGGAAATCTTTCAATAGCATAGGCTTGATAGTCTAAATCAGAATTGTTGTTATGAGTTCTCTATTATTCCTGTCAGGAAATCCGTGATGTCCATCCCCGCCGCGCGGATCATCTTCGGCACGAGCGAAGCGCTGGTCATTCCGGGGATAGTGTTGACCTCCAGGAAATAAAGGCCGTCTTCGGCGAGAATATAATCCATCCTGACCACACCGGAGCAACCGAGCCTCGAATATATTCTTTTGCTTACTTCCTGAATATGCCCGCTCAGGCTCCCGTCAATCGGGGCCGGGCAGATCTCCTGACTGTGGCCGTTGTACTTGGCGTCGTAGTCAAAATAGTCATTTTCAGTGACAATCTGAATCACAGGCAAAGACTTGACCCCATCCTGGGCAGCGTAGGCCGCACAGGTGAACTCACGTCCTGATATTCCTTGTTCTATAATGACAGAAGGCCCCTCGGAAAAGGCGAACCGGACAGCCTCCGGCAGATCCTCGGCCTTGCGGACCTTGGTGATTCCGAAACTTGACCCCCCGTCCGTAGGCTTCACGAAGACCGGGAATGTCAAACTATCCGCCACCTTACGGCATACAGCGTCAATGTCCATTCCGTTGCGGACAAAGACATCCGGCGCGCACTTCACAAAATCGACCTCCCGCAGATAACTCTTGCAGGCGAACTTGTCAAAGGCGATCGCCGAGACAAACGCTCCGCAGCTGCTGAACGGAACCCCGAGCATCTCAAGATAACCCTGAAGAAGACCGTTCTCCCCCGGAGTGCCGTGCTGCATTATGTAGGCATAGTCGAACTTTATCTTTTCCCCATAGACCTTGACGGAGAAATCCGTCTTGTCAATCTCAGGCCTTGCTCCCTCCGCGAAAGGAATCCTCATGGCGTTCCTCTTCCTCATGGCCACAAGAGACCATTTGCCGAATCTGGCAAAAATCTCATAGACATCGTACTTCGTACCGTCGATGCGGGAAGCGACAAACTCCCCGCTGCGGCAAGCGACCTCCCATTCCGATGAGTCACTTCCATAAATCACTGCAATCCTTTGGTACTTGCACATAATCAATTGTATATTCCTGATATATTCCTTTTACTCAAAATAGTAGTCCTCCGTCTTCTGCTGCGCGTCCGTGGCGTCGTCGTCGCCTCCGGTGCAGTTCAGGTCGAGGCTCACGCCGGCAGGGGCAATGAAGCGGTCATTCTCCGAGACGCCGAGAGTCCCGTCCTCGATGACTTTGCGCATGAATATTCCCCAAGTCGGCAGGGACATATGTGCGCCTTGGCCGTAAGTGATTGACTGGAAATGCACCTGACGGTCTTCCGCCCCGGTCCATATTCCGGCCACGAGGGTCGGGGTGTAGCCTATGAACCAACCGTCCGCATTGTCGTTGGTGGTCCCGGTCTTTCCGGCGATCTCGCCCATCAGCTTGTAGCGGTAGCGAAGCCTGCTGGCGGTCCCGCCCTGCACGACACCCTCCATCAGATTGACCATCAGGTAGGCCGTGTTCTCCCCAATCGCCTCACGTTTGCGGTTGGTGAACTCGCTGATGACGTTGCCTTGGTTGTCCTCAATCCTCGTAACGAACATAGGCTCGATGTAAACGCCTCTGGACGGGAACGTGTTGTAGGCCGCGACCATCTCCCAAAGAGACAGGTCTGCGGGACCAACACACAAAGCCGGAACCTCATCGATATGGCTCTGAATCCCCATCCTGCGCATCATGTCAGCCATCGCCTCCGGGCCGAACTGCTTCATCAGATAGGCGGAGATGTTGTTCGAACTGTTGGTGAGGCCCCATTTCAGGGTGACCGTCTTGCCTATCCACTGCTCCTTGTCGGTACTCCTCGGAGTCCAGGTGTTGCCGTCCGGAAGGACAAAGGTCTGAGGAAGGTTCACGACCTTGTAGCAAGGGGTCATGCCCTCCTGCATCGCAAGGGTGTAGAGGAACGGTTTGATTGTCGAACCGACCTGACGCTTGCCCTGACGGACGTTGTCGTACTTGAAGTAGCGGTAGTTCGGGCCTCCGACGTATGCCTTCACGTGTCCCGTTCCCGGCTCCATCGCCACAAAGGCCGTGCGGAGAATCGACTTGTAGTAGCGGATCGAGTCATCCGGAGTCATGGTGGTGTCGGAATAGCCTTTCCTGTTATAGGCGAAGACGCGCATCTTCGTCGGCTGTGAGAATGTCTTCAGAATCTGAGCCTCCGTAAGTCCTTCCTTCTTAAGCGTGCGGTAACGGTCGCTCCACCGTCTGGCCTGGCGCATGACCCTGTCCCGCGTCTCTTCGTCTATGTCATTGGAGAAAGGCTTGTTGGTCTTGCTTTTCAAATCCCTGCGGAAATCCGCCTGAAGGTCGCGGATTCTCTCGGCGACAGCCTCTTCGGCATATTTCTGCATCTTGTAGTTGATGGTCGTGTAGATCCGCAGGCCGTCCCTGTCAAGGTCATACCTGCCGCCGTCCGCCTTCCTGTTCTTCTCAAGCCAGCCGTAAAGGTCGTCCGCCGCCCAGGCAAGAGAGTCGGCCGAGTAGTCCTCCAGCACTGAATAATCGGAGCGGCGAGGCTTTCTGGCGTTCATCACGCGACGGACCATGTCCCTGAAATACGGCGCCAGACCGGCGTTGTGGTCCTGCACCTCATAGTTCAGTTCGATCGGAATAAGGCGGATGGAATCCCTCTGGGCCTTCTCAAGATAACCCGCCTTCTCCATCTGGCCGATCACGAAGTTCCTTCTGGTCAAGGCCTTGTCCGGGTTGATGGCCGGGTTGTACCTTGTCGGCTTGTTGACCATTCCGACAAGCATTGCGCTTTCCTCGACGGTGAGCTCTGACGGGAGCTTCCCGAAGAACGTCTCCGACGCCGAACGCACACCGTACGCTCCGCTGCCGAAGAATATGGAGTTGAGGTACATCGTCATGATCTCGTCCTTGGTGTAGTCCCTTTCCAGCTTCACGGCGGTGATCCACTCCTTCAGTTTGGTCCACACCATCCTGACATGGTATATTCCCGGAATCCTGCGTCCCATCTCCGCCCTCGGGTAGAGGGTCTTGGCCAGCTGCTGGGTGATCGTGCTGCCGCCGCCCTGACTGGAGTTGTGCAGCAGGATGGTCTTGAAAAACACTCGCCCGAGACCTTTGAAATCGATTCCTGAATGCTTGTAGAAACGGACATCCTCGGTAGCCACGGCGGCATGGACAAGGTTCGGAGAAATCTCGTCGTAGGAGACGTAGGTCCTGTTCTCGATGTGGAATGTCGTCAGAATCTCCCCGTCCTCGGCGATGACCTGTGTGGCCAGCTTGTTGTCAGGATTCTCCAGATCCTTGAACGACGGGATGTCGGCGAACATCCAGACAAGGAGTACCATAAGGACAAGAAGCAGAACCGGAAACGTCACCACGATCCAGAACCACTTGATTATTTTCTTTCGAGTTGTGTCGGTCATAATAAAGACAAATTTATAACAAAATTTGGAAAATTGCCCGGTTTGTGGTTTACTTTGCAGATTGAAATGGCAAACTATCTATGAAAGACCTGTAAAATAGTACAATATGGCAGACAATCTAGTTATCGTCGAGTCTCCGGCCAAAGCCAAGACTATACAGAAATTCCTGGGCAAAGACTATGTGGTCAAATCCAGTTTCGGTCACATCAGGGACCTTCAGGACAAGAAACTGAGCGTGGACGTGGAAAGGAACTTCACTCCTGAATATGTCATACCTTCCGACAAGAAGAAGGTGGTGGCCGAACTGAAGAAAGCGGCGGGTAGCGCTTCCACAGTGTGGCTTGCGTCCGATGAGGACCGGGAGGGAGAGGCAATCTCCTGGCATCTCTTCGAGACCCTCGGACTGAACGAGGCCCAGACAAGGAGAATAGTGTTTCACGAAATCACAAAGGATGCGATAGTGAACGCGGTGCGGAATCCGCGCTCGATTGACATGAACCTTGTCAACGCCCAGCAGGCGCGCAGGGTTCTTGACAGGCTTGTGGGCTTCGAGCTTTCCCCTGTCCTTTGGAGAAAGATCCAGCCGAAGCTCTCGGCGGGGCGCGTGCAGTCCGTGGCCCTGAGGCTTGTGGTCGAGAGGGAGAAGGAGATCATGGCGTTCGAGAACGAGGCGTTCTACAAAGTCGAGGCATTCTTCCATCCTGCCGGATTCCCGGCGTCGGTCAAGGTCAAGGCCGCGCTGGACACGAAATTCAAGACAAAGGACGAGGCGAGGGCGTTCCTTCAGGACTGCATTGGAGCGGATTTCACGGTCGCCGATGTGGAGAAGAAAGAGGCCATGCGCTTCCCTGCCGCTCCGTTCACGACCTCGACGCTCCAGCAGGAGGCGGCAAGGAAGCTTCACTTCCCCGTCAGCGTCACGATGAGGGTGGCCCAGGGCCTTTATGAAAAAGGTCTCATCACATACATGAGGACCGACTCAACGAATCTTTCCACCCTGGCTCTCGGGACGGCGAAGAAATTCATCACCGACAATTTCGGCCCTGAATATTCCAAGACACGTCAGTTCAAGACCCACAGCAAGGGTGCGCAGGAGGCTCACGAGGCCATCCGCCCGACATTCATCGACAACACCTCCATCGAAGGAACGGCGCAGGAGCAGAAACTCTACAACCTGATCTGGAAGAGGACCGTGGCGTCCCAGATGGCCGACGCGAAGGTTCTCAACACCACCCTCAGGGTGGCTTCCGACAGGAGAGCCGAGAGGTTCAACGCCCAGGCCACGCAGGTGCTGTTCGACGGATTCCTTAAATTGTACATGGAAGGGACGGACAACCAGGAGACCGAAGAAGAGGAGATCATGCTTCCGGACCTTCAGGTCGGGACCGCGATGGAGGAAAACGGGATGAGCGCAGAGTGCAAGTTCACCGCGGCTCCGCCAAGATATTCAGAGGCCACTTTGGTCAGGAAACTTGAGGAACTCGGAATCGGGCGTCCTTCCACCTACGCCCCGACCATCGCCACCCTGACCACAGGGCGCGGCTACATCGTCAAGGGTGACAAGGAAGGCCGGAAAGTCAACGTCAATGACCTGACTCTGAAGAACGGGAACATTACCGAAATAATCAAGACCGAGACAATCGGGGCCGAAAGGGGAAAACTGCTTCCCCAGGAGATCGGAATGATAGTGACCGACTACCTTGAGAAGAATTTCACCGACATCATGGGCTACGACTTCACGGCCAACGTCGAGAAGGAGTTCGACCAGATCGCGGACGGGAAACTTGTCTGGAACGATGTCATAGGGGCTTTCTACACTCCTTTCCACAAGAAGGTGGACGAGGTGCTCCACGACGGCAACTACAGCCATGTGTCCAAAGAGCTCGGCACAGACCCGGAAGGCAACAAGATCACCGCGAAGTTCGGCAAGTTCGGCCCTTACATCCAGAAGGGAGAAGGCGAGAAAGCACAGTTCGCGTCCCTCGGCAAGGACCAGCTCATCGAGAACATCACCCTTGAGGAGGCTCTCGGAATGTTCCGGCTGCCGCGCACTGTCGGGGAATATAACGGTGTCGAGGTGGTCGCATTGAAAGGCCGCTTCGGTCCATACCTGAAATACGGCGACAAGAACTTCTCGATTCCGCGCGGCAAGGATCCTCTCAAGATCACCTTGGACGAATGCGCGGCAGTGATAGACGAGGGCCTGAACAAGACCGCCGCCAATTCCGTGATGGCTGAATATCAGGACAGCGACATCCAGGTCATCAACGGCCGCTACGGCCCGTACATCAAACACGCCGGTTCAAACTACAAGATTCCGAAGGAGACAGACGCCGCCACTCTCACCGAAGCGGACTGTCTGGAAATCATTAACAATTCAAAACCGACTGAAAAAGGGCGGCGGCGTTTTAGTAAGTGATTCCTAAAAAATAACTTGGTGCTTTTGTTCGTCTTTTTGGCCTAAATTTATTTGTTCATCAGTCATGTGCCACCGGCACACTCCTTCTTCTCAAACAAATTTATCCGCAAAAATCCTTCACAAAACCTTACCAACTTATTTTTTCATCATCACTAAGCGGTAAAAAATAAGTTGCCGCAGATTTGGCAAAGATTTTTGAGGATAGATTGCCTGAAATGAGGCAAGTTATTTTTTAACGGTTATAAAAAATCTTGACATTTTAAGTTTTTTTACATATTTTAGCGGCTGTTTAGTAATAAATCGAAAGCAATGGCAACTTATCACATCGATCAGATTGACCAGAAAATTCTTTCTTTCTTGGTCAACAACGCCAGGATGCCTTTCCTGGAAATCGCTCGTGAGTGCGGTGTTTCAGGAGCCGCGATCCACCAAAGAGTAAAAAGACTTGAGACCAACGGTGTCATCACGGGATCGAGGCTGCTCGTAAAGCCTCAGGCTTTGGGGCTCAACGTGTGCGCGTTCATCAGCGTCACCCTTTCCGAAGCGAACAAATACCCTGAAGTCGTGGCGAATCTGAAGAAAATCGCCGAGATTGTGGAATGCCATTTCGTGACAGGGAAGGCGGCCTTGCTTCTAAAGGCATATTGCTTTGACAATGATCACCTTATGGAGATTCTTATCAACACTATCCAGAACATCCCTTACATCCAGTCAACCGAGACGATGATCTCCCTTGACCAGGCTATCGAGCGTCAGGTTTGGGTCAAGGACTACAAACGGACCGCCTACCAGCCTAACAACGGTCTCGGAAAGAAGACGAAATAATCAACCTTGCGAGGTCCAGATCCTCCGGGGACGTCAATTTGAAGTTATACCTCTCTCCCTCACAGAAGGAGAGGGGTATTCCTTTTTTGAGCGCGACGGAGGCGTCATCCGTGAAAGCGGTGTCAAAGGGTTGTGAATATGCTTCCTTGATGTCTTTGGAAAGGAACATCTGGGGGGTCTGCGCCCCGAAAACCCGACTCCTGTCCACAGACTCTCCGACAGCGGGCACGAGGACATCCGGACCGCCCGCCCTCTTGACCTTGTCCAGCACCTTGAGCGTGTCCACCGAAGGAATCACCGGTATCAATGAACGCAGCCCCTCCGATTCCATCCTTGCGAACATCCTCCGGATCAATTCCGCGGACAACAGAGGACGCACGCCGTCGTGAATCGCCACTATCGCCCCGTCCGGAACCTTCTCCAAGGCGTTTCTTACGGAATGGAAGCGGGTGAATCCTCCCATAACCAATGTCTGAGGACATGAAAAATCAGACGAGACACAATACTCCTTCCAGAAAGAAAGGTGGTCTTTCGGAAGGACCGTGACGACCTTGATGTCCGGGACAGCCTTGACGAATTTCTCGATCGTCCTTCGGAGAATCGGAACTCCGCCCAGATCCAGGAACTGCTTGGGCACGGAAGCGCCCATCCGGACACCGCTTCCTGCCGCCATTACAATCAATATTTTTTTTCTGCTCATATAATTTCTCACAAATATAACTTTTTTCGTATATTTACGAGTTGTATAATATTATGTATAATAATAACAGTTATGGCATTTTCATTTCTGACTAAAGAGATAGCGATGGATCTCGGAACAGCCAACACCGTCATATTCAGCAATGACGAGATTGTGCTGGACGCCCCGAGCATTGTAGCTATAGACAATACCACCAAGAAGTGCATAGCGTTCGGCCAGCAGGCCAAACTGATGCACGAGCACACCAACCCCGGCATCAGGACCATCAGGCCGTTGAGGAACGGGGTAATCGCTGATTTCGAGGCTGCGGAGATGATGATCAAGAGTTTCATCAAACAGGTGAACAGCAAGAAGAAGTCCATCTTCTCTCCAAACCTCAAGATAGTGGTCGGGATTCCGTCCGGAAGTACGCAGGTGGAGATCAGGGCTGTGCGCGACTCTTGTGAACACGCCGGCGGCCGCGACGTTTTCCTGATCTACGAGCCGATGGCGGCGGCCCTCGGTATCGGCCTTGACGTGGAGGCCCCGAAGGGGAACATGGTCGTTGACATAGGTGGTGGTACGGCGGAGATCGCTGTCATCTCATTGGGCGGCATCGTGGTGCAGGAAAGCATCGCCACGGCGGGAGACGTGTTCAACAGCGACATCCAGTATTACATGCGCCAGCAGCATAACATCAAGATCGGAGAGACCACCGCCGAAAAGATCAAGATCGCCGTCGGTGCCGTCATCCCGGATCTGGACGAAGAGCCTGAGCCGTACGTCGTGAACGGCCCTAACCTTATGACCGCCCACCCTGTAGAGGCCACGATCTCCTATCAGGAAATCGCCCACTGCCTCGACAAATCCATAGCGAAGCTTGAGTCTTCCATCCTTCATGTGCTTGAGCAGACTCCTCCGGAGTTATATTCGGACATCGTCGAGAACGGAATATTCCTTTCCGGCGGAGGCGCTCTGCTGCGCGGACTCGCAAAGAGGTTCACCGAGAAAGTGAACATCCAGTTCCACGTGGCCGAGGATCCGCTCCGGGCCGTTGCGAGAGGCACCTGCATCGCTCTCAAGAAGACATCCAACTACTCATTCCTGATGAGGTAATGCCAAAGGAGAGATCCATAGTCCAAAGATTCTTCATAGCCGTGGTCTTCATAGTGTTGGAGGTCGCGGCTATCTTGATGCTTTCGCACAACCGCCAGCTCCAGAGGCTTTGGATAGCAAGGATCTCGCATGGATTCATGGCCGCCACGTGGGGGACCACGCAGACCGTCTCCGACTATTTCTCGCTCAGGAAACAGAACGACGAGCTCGCTCTGGAGAACAGCAGGCTTCAGGAAATCGTCAGAAGTTACGAGCTTGCGGCCAGAGAGGCCGACCCCGCTATGAAACCGATGATGATGGACAACGGGTTCAACTATATCCCGGCCACCATCATCAAGTCCAGCACAAACACCCAGCACAACTACCTGATCATCGACAAAGGCAGCGATGACGGAGTGACCAGAAACTCCGGAGTCGTCACTCCTGACGGCGTGATCGGCATTGTGGACGCTGTAAGCCGCCATTACTCATACGCAATCTCATTCCTCAACACAGAATTGTTCATCAGCGCAAGGCTTGGGGAATCCGGAGCCGTGGGCCCGCTCGCCTGGGACGGGGCAAGTTCCGATGGGGCCATCCTGAAGGAAATCCCTCTCCAGTTCAAGTTCGAACCGGGGGACACGGTCTATACGAGCGGGTATTCATCAATATTCCCACCGGATATTCCAATAGGGGTGGCGGGAGACTCGAAGATCATCAACGGAGCCACCAACGAAATCAAGGTGCGCCTGTTCCAAGACCATAAGGCTCTGAAATACATCACAATAGTGAGGAACACACGGGCCGGGGAAATCGAAGCCATCGAGAAACAAGAAGAACAGTCCAGGAAATGAGAAACAGTTTTGCGTTGACATACATCTTGTTGACAGTCGCCCAGATGATCCTGAGCAACTATTTCCATTTCACTCCTTATGTGATGGTCACAATCCTGCCGACGATGGTTCTCTGCATCCCGACCAAGACCGACACTGCCGGAGCGATGCTGATAGCCTTCGTCACCGGTCTCGCCGTGGATTTCTTCGCTGAAGGCGCCTTGGGCATAAACGCCCTGTCTCTGGTCCCCGTGGCGCTGCTCAGGAAGCCGGTCATCGGAATATTCTTCGGCAACGAACCATTTGAACAACAGGAGAACATCTCCATCAAGAAATATGGCTTCGTCAGAGTGTCGTTCGTCGTCACGCTGATGACCCTGCTGTTCCTGCTGATCTACTTTGCGGCCGACTGCGCCGGCACAAGACCATTCTGGTTTGTCGCGACCTGTACCGGACTTTCGACACTCGCCAGCTACATCGCTTCAGTATGTATCCTCAATCAGCTGACCTATGAAGACAGAAGGTAGGGGCAGGACGCTGCTGATCGGTCTGCTTATCGTGGCGGCCATCATTCTCGGAAGGCTGTTCTACATCCAGATCATCAACGAGAAGTACAAAAGGGACGCCTCGAACAACTCAATGGTCTATGACATCATCTACCCGACCAGAGGCATCATCTACGACCGCAACGGCAAGATCATAGTCAGCAACAAAGTCACTTACGACATCCTTGTCACTCCGAAGGAAGTACAGCCGTTCGACACGTTGATGCTGGCGGAAGCGCTGGGCGTGGAGCCAGGTTTCATCCGGAGCAAGATGGCCGAATATGCCAGGAACCGCCGACGCATCGGCTACCAGAGCGTGGTCATGCTCAAGCAGATCAAACCGGAGACATACATGAGGTTCGCTGAGCTCCAGTATAATTTTCCGGGCTTCAGAGGCCAGGCGAGAAGCATCAGGGACTATCCTGTCAACGCTGGAGGCAACCTTCTCGGTTACGTCTCCGAGGTGGATGCGGGCTACATCGAGAAGCATCCGGGAGAGTACCGTCCCGGAGACTATGCCGGGAAGACAGGCATCGAGGCGGCGCGGGAGAAGGAACTTCGGGGAGAAAAGGGCTATCACATCTACCTGCGCAACTCCCACAACCAGATCGAGCAGCGTTACAAGGACGGCGAGATGGACAAGGAGGCCGTCCCTGGACACGACATCCACACCACGATCGACGCTGACCTTCAGCAATACGGTCAGGAACTCATGAAGAACAAGGTCGGAAGCCTTGTGGCAATCGAGCCGGCGACCGGTGAGATTCTGACGTTGGTTTCCAGTCCGGGAGTCGATGTGAGCATGCTTGCGGACATCGGCCAGCACTATGACGAAATCATCAAGGACCCGCACAAGCCGATGTTCAACAGAGCCGTGCAGGCCCCCTACCCTCCGGGATCCGTGTTCAAGCTTGTCAACGGTCTCATAGGACTTCAGGAGGGCACGCTCACGCCAGAGATGGCCTACCCTTGCAGCCAGGGCTACCATTTCGGGAACAGGAAACTTGGCTGCCACATCCACAGGTCTCCGCTTGTGCTGGAAGAGGCGATCATGATGTCCTGCAACGGCTTCTTCTGCTACGTGCTCAAGAATATTCTTGAAAACAGGAAGTACCACGACATCGGCGAGGCGCTGGACAAATGGAACGAATACGTCCAGAGCATGGGCTTCGGCCACAAGCTGGGCAGCGACTTCCCGGCGGAATTGGGCGGAACAATCCCGACCTCGAAGCTGTACAACAAAATCTACGGGAAGGGCGGCTGGAAATTCACGACCATAATCTCGATTTCCATCGGTCAGGGAGAAGTGGGCGTCACCCCGCTTCAAATCGCTAATCTGGCCGCCACCGTGGCGAACAGAGGATGGTACAGGATTCCGCACATCATAAAGGAATCAGAAGGGGTGGAAATCGATCCGAAATATCACGAAAGGCAGTACACGATGGTGGACACGACGAATTACAAGAAGGTGACGCAAGGCATGTGGAGAGCCGTCAACAGCGGGTTCGGCTCCGGAGGTACAGCATCCATCGCCGCCGTTCCCGGACTTGACATCTGCGGAAAGACAGGTACGGCGCAGAATCCGCGCGGAGCGGACAACTCGGTGTTCATCTGTTTCGCTCCGAAGGACAACCCGAAAATCGCTGTGGCCGCCTACATAGAAAACGCCGGTTTCGGAGCGACCTGGGCAGCACCGATCGCATCCCTGCTGGTTGAGAAATATCTCAACGGAGAGATCGGCGACCAACGTCGGGGACTGGAGGACAGGGTTCTCAAAGGGGACCTGATGTCAAGGGTCAAGGCTTACAAATAATTGGAGGATGGTGAACTTTTCGGACAGAGGGATCAAACGGAGTGTTGACTGGGCGCTGGTGGTCACTTACCTGCTCCTCATCCTCATCGGATGGGTCAACATCTACGCCTCCATCCATTCCGAAGGGCCGGCGTCGGCTTTCGATTTCGGATTCCGCTGCGGCAAGCAGTTCGTGTGGATTCTTACGGCCTTGGGGCTCGCCGGGATGATTCTTTTCGCGATAAACCCGCAATTCTGGGAAAGCTCGTCGCTGATTCTGTACCTGGGTGTCCTGGGGATGCTCGTGGCTGTGATATTCCTTGGAATCGATGTCAAGGGCTCCAGATCCTGGTTCGAGTTCGGATTCATCAGGTTCCAGCCTGCCGAAGTCTCGAAAATCACCACGTCATTACTTTTGGCCACGCTATTGAGCCAAGCCAATTTCCGGATAACCCGGTTCAAGGACTTTCTTCTGACGGTTCTGATTCTCGGAATACCTATGGTCGTCATCCTGGCGGAAAAAGAAACGGGTTCGGCATTGGTGTACGTCGGATTCATATTCGTCATGTACAGAGAAGGTTTTTCTGGTTGGTGGATATTCTGCATCGGGATGGCGGTCCTGCTGTTCATCCTCACTCTGACTGTCTCGCCCTACGTGTCCATCCTTGTGCTTGCGGGCGTGCTTCTGCTGTGCAACGGATTGGAATCCGGCAGAACCGGAGTGCCGCTCTGGATATTCACGGGAACATTCCTGCTCCTTTGCCTGTTGCCTTGGGTTTTCGGGAAATTCGGCCCGGAATCCTTCCTGTCAAAGATAAATCCTCTTTACATTCTGATCGCGGTCTGCTTCGCTGCCGCACTGTACATGATGATCCTTGGCTATAAGTCGCGCCGCCGTTTTCTGTCAATGTCGGCTTTGGGACTGATGGCCGGGATAGCCCTCGTGTTCTCCACCGAGTTCATATTCAACAACATCCTTCAGGAGCATCAACGGAAAAGAATCGAGGTGCTGCTGGGCATGACGGAGGACCCGACCGGGGTCGGCTACAATGTCAACCAGAGCATGATAGCCATCGGTTCAGGCGGTTTCTCCGGGAAAGGTTTTCTGGGCGGCACTCAAACCACCTTCGGTTTCGTGCCGGAACAAAGCACGGATTTCATCTTCTGCACAGTCGGAGAGGAATGGGGATTCCTCGGCTGCCTTGTCGTGATTGCCCTGTACGTGTTCCTGATTTCCAGAATAATTACCGACGCGGAGAAAAGCAGGGGGGCGTTCACACGGATTTATGGCTATTGTGTCGCCTCCTGCATATTCATGCACCTCTTCATTAACATCGGGATGACAATCGGCATTATGCCCGTGATCGGAATTCCTTTGCCTCTGCTCAGCTATGGAGGTTCGTCGCTATGGGCTTTCACCGTGTTGATTTTCATATTCATAGCCCTTTACCGGCAGGAAAAGAAGTATTATTAACCCATACCTTATCCAGCGTTTGAAGAGCTTCCTATGCGAATAATCAATTCACGTTACTCCTAGAACAGCTTCTAAGAAGCTGTTTTGATTTGTTTGAAATGTTCTTTGAGGCGAAAAAACTTCAAACAAACAACTCAAAAAAGCTTCTAAAAATAGGCACTTTCCGGAGGTTTTTCACAATCAATGAGTTTTTTTTAGTAACTTTGCAATCTATCGCCTTGGTGGTGAAATGGTAGACACGAGGGACTTAAAATCCCTTGGACAGAAATGTCCGTGCGGGTTCGATTCCCGCCCGAGGCACAAGGACGATAACCTATTTATTCGCTGATATTCAATAAATTACACACTACCCAACTATAATATAGGGAGTGTCAGGCAAGATTTAGAAGCTGTCTTCGACGCATCAAGGCTACGGAAGAGCCGGACGGAGGATGTCGGCTATGGCGGCGGTTTCGATGAGGAAACCGTCGTGGCCGTAAGGGGTCTCAATCTGGTGATAGCGGGAGCCTGGAACCAGTTCCGAGAGGGGTTTCATGTCCTCGGGAGGGAAAAGTTCATCGGAAGACATACAGACGAATGTGCAGTCGGTCCTTATCTTGGACAGTGCGGCGGCGACTCCCCCGCGGCCGCGACCGACGTTGTTGCTGTCAACCTCGTCACATACATAGAGATAGGAATAGGCGTCCCAGTCCTTGACAAACTTCGAGGTCTGGTGGCGGTAGTAAGAGCCTACCTTGCCGGCGAACACTGTGTCGTCGCTGTCCTCGTTCTGCTTGAAAAGACCTTCCTCGCAGCGGTAGGTCAGCAGGGCTATGGCGCGGGCGGCCTTCAGTCCCTCCATGCCGCCGTGCAGGTCATGGTGTTCCTTGAAGGTCGGGTCGGCTTGAAGAGCCATACGGATGGCGGCGTTGAACCCTGCGAGCCACGGGGTCACGCGGGCTCCGGTGGCGATGAAGAATATCCTGCCGAACATTCCGGGGCGCATCACAGCCCACTCGAATGACATGAATCCGCCCATCGACGTACCAATCAGCACATCAATTTTCTCTATTCCAAGATGTTGCCTCAGCAGGTCGAAAGCACGGACGGTGTCCCGGACGGTCACGTGAGGGAATTCGAAATAGTAGGGTCTGCCGGTTTTGGGGTTCGTGGACGCCGGACTTGACGAGCCGCAGGCCGAGCCGAGGACATTGGCGCAGACCACGAAATATTTCTCCGTGTCAATCAGTTTGCCCGGGCCGACCAGCGCCGGCCACCAGGTTCCCTCGGGATTCGAGTCCGCCGTGAGGGCGTGGCAGAGCCAGATGACCTTCCTGTCCCGGGAATATTCAAAAGGCGATGTGTGGTAGGCAACCTCCAGATTGTCGATGCTTCCTCCGGCCTCGAACTCAAAGGATCCCTTGTGCTTATAGATGTGCTTGATCATTGTCTTTCAATGGTGTGAATGAATATCCTTTCCGGCGCAGCTCCCTGATCAGTCCGGGAAGCTTGTCGTAGAATTTGTCCGTCCTGGCCGGATCCGTGCCGAGGTGAATCAGCATTATGTGGCCGTTGAGGCCGTCGGGATCCGTCCTTTCATATTCCCAAATCCTGTGGAGTATTTCCTTGCTGCTGAAGTAGCGGCTCATTCCGGGGGTGGTGTAGTCGCCGTTGGTGAGAGTCCCGGGGGTGTAGTTGATGACTTGCAGGCCGAGCTGGCGGGCCCAGGAAGAGATGGTCGCGTTGTAATGCTCGTAAGGCGGGATGAAGTAAGGCGCATCGGTGACGCCGAACTCCCGCAGCAGCCTGTAGCTCTTGAACATGTCCTCGTTGAACTCCTGCCTTGTCACCAGCAGGGAATCCCGATTGTCCCAAGGAGCGTAGAGCAGGTGGCCGTAGGAGTGGCTTCCGACGTAATGCCCTTCGGACACAAGCCGTCTTGCAACATCGGGGTACAGCTCGAAGAACTCTCCGGTGAAGAAGAATCCGCCCTTGATGTTGTACTTCCGAAGCGTGGAGATGATCTTTTCCGCTCCGTCGTCCTTGTCGGCCGCGGTGAACACAAAGTCTATGTGCTTGACCGACGGGTCGGTCCGTATTATTCCGCCGTCCTGATAGATGTTATTGTCAGTGGGGGCGGCAATGGAGGCGGCGATGGCATTGGACACCGCGGGCCTGTCGCTTTGCGACCCTGTCCGGGCGAATGTCCCGCGGCATCCATTGCCACCGCCGCCATCGTGCGATTTACAGGTTTCGCCAGCGGGAAGCACGGGGGCATTGGACTTGGCAGTCCATTTACCCGGACAGGGTCGCGAAGCGACAGGACTGCCAAGTCCAATGCCGCCGTGCGCCTCCAAGCAATAAACCCTTCCTTCACGCTGATAGTAAGACAACGGGAATGTCAGCGAGGCAGTACCGTCCATGGTAGGCTCGTTGGTGGAATAGTCATGTGTGCTGTCGTGATAGACCAGGTCGCCCGGCTGGAACTCCTCGTAGTTGATGCCCCCATCTGTGCGGATTCCAAGAAGGCTGCCGAAGATAGTCGCATAGACAGGGCCGTCAACCAGACCTCCCGTGGTGTTGCCCATCTTGTAGTTGATGATGAAAGAGTGTGGCTGGGTCGGGAATGTTCCGCCCTTCGGAAGCTCCACGATCATGCTCACGCCCCAAGGGTTGCAGCCCAGAAGCCAGTCGCGCAAAGCCCCCTCCATCTCCTGATAGGTCGTGTCACCGGTCAGTTCACGGTAAAGGATGCACTGGGTCAGCATCGCCGAACTCAGGTTGTTGGAACACCATATTCCCGGAATGCCGAAGAGGAACGGATGATTCTTCCCCCGCTCATAGACCCTCTGGATTCCGGAGCGGATGTTCCTGACGAACTCCGCCGAGACCTTGCCCCCGAAGTTCCTCGCTATGCGGTAATGCCCCATGTTCATGAAAGGATACCACTGGTAGTGGCGCGCGCTGTCGGCCCCCATCCATGGGGTCACAGGCTCGCGGCGGGCATATTCAATGGCATCTGTCCGGTACTTCGCCTCGCCCGTGCGGCGGAACATCTCGTAGGCCGCCAACTCCATGTCATCCACCCAGTTGTCCTCCTCGTAGATGTACGGGGAGACCACCGAGGCAGTCTGGCAGACTCCCGGTTTCGCGACTCCCGCATCGTAGGCGGCCTTCGCCTTCGCTCCGATCTTCTCTGCGAACTCGGGGTAGAACGGCCTTAGGATCTCCGCCCCGAGAGCGAAGTCGGAGGCGAACTTCCCGGCCGTGCTGGCGACTCCCGTGGTCTTGTTCCTGTCCCCGCGTTTTCCTCTCCGCTGAGGCTCGCCGGAGCAGAACCAGACCGGGCGGTACTCCCCTTTCCCCCAACCGTAGTCTGCCTGATCATCGTTCGGAACACGCATTCCGACGTGGTCGCGGTCATCCGCGATCTGGTTGTACATCTCCCCCGGCTCAGGATTCATCTTGTCCAGCCACTTGAGACCCCAATAAATCTCATCGACGATGTCCGGAATCCCGTTCCTGCCGGGAGTGCCGTCAGCCAAGCAATTGTCGGAGAAGGCCTCCGGATTGCTCTGATAGGCGAACATCATCTGGTAAATCGCATTGGCAGAGGTGGTCGTGTACTGAAGGCAGTCCGAGGCGTCGTGCCATCCGCCCGTCACGTCAAGGAACGTGCTGTCCTTCCGGGGATCCGGATGCCCGACGATGATCCCATCCTTGCGGTGGCAGATGTCCTTGAAGAAAGGATTCCAGCCGCAGCGCTGCTGACGCATGTAGTTCAGCACGAAATCCGCCGTGCCGTCATAGACCTTCGGATTAATCGGGAATATCTCCGAGCGGACCCCCGACACCGGTTCTTTAATATAATAGGCTCCTTCGGCCCGCAATGCGCTGAAATCCAGACGGAAGGTCGTCTTCATCCGTCCGAGCGGCCCGGTAGGCCTTACAACCTCCGATTTCCAGACCACCTCGCCGGTAAAGGCGTCAACCAATTCAAAGCCGGTGACTTGAACGGCCTCGTCGCTCATGAAGACGGCCACCTTTGTGGCCTGGGGCAGGTAGCCTATCTGATTGATTCTGATCCAGGATCCGGCGAACGCCTGAACGGCTGCAAGAACAAGGACGGTTATTGTGGCTAATCTTTTCATCTTTCCTAAAGAAGTGGCAAACTTATTTTCACTTACTCAGAAGCTGTTTTGATTTGTTTGAAATGTTCTTTGAGGTGAAAAATCTTCAAACAAACAATTCAAAACAGCTTCTCAAAAACAGCGGCAAAATCCGCGGCAGCCATTTTTGCCGCCGACAAAGCCCACAAATTTAGGAAAAATAGCCGTCCGAAACTCAGAAAATGCTTACTTTTGTCTAAGAAGCTGTTTTGGAATGATTCCCGAATCTTATTATGCGGATTATCCGAGACAGTTTCGGCTTCGGAAGAGGGAGCGTAGCAGTAGCTACGTGACCGATGACGAAGATGAAAATGGCCGGAAAGGCCGTGTAAGAAAAGAGAGGAATCATTCCAAAACAGCTTCTAAAGATGAAAGGAACAGACATAAGGACAGGCAACGGCTACGATGTCCACGCCCTCAAGGAGGGGCTGGAGATGTGGCTCTGCGGAATCAAGATCGAAAGCGAAGCCGGCTTCGTGGCCCACTCGGACGGCGATGTGGCCATCCACGCCCTTTGCGACGCACTTCTTGGGGCAGCCGCTCTGGGGGACATCGGACTGCATTTTCCCGACAATGACGACAGATGGAAAGGCGTTGACAGCAAACTGCTTCTGAAGGAAGTGATGGCGATGGTCAGGGCCAAGGGCTATGAGCTCGGCAACGCCGACATCACAATAGCCTTGCAGACCCCGAAACTGAGGCCGTACATCGAGGCGATGCGTTCAAAACTCGCCGAAGTGACCGGGACAGACCCGGACAGCATCTCCGTCAAGGCCACAACCACCGAACGCCTCGGATTCGTCGGAAGGAAGGAAGGTTGCGAAGTCTGGGCGAACGTCTTGATAGTCAAAGAATAAACATCATCACACAAATGAAGAGAACCATCACCATCATCTGCGCCGCCCTGTGCTGCCTCGGTCTGGAAGCCCAGATCAATTTCCCTCCGGCGGAACACTACGCGATTGAGCAAAGCGACATCGACAGGGCGGAAAAGCTTCTGGACACACCCTTGAAAAAGCCGCTCAAGTACCCGAATCCAAGCAAGGGTGCGCAGTGGTTCCCGGACGCGGGCCTCGGGCTTTTCATGCACTGGGGCATCCACAGCGTGATCGGAGCGCAGCCGTCGTGGGCGATGATCGACCACTACCGCTACAACGGCGGCCACAAGCCAAAGGAGCTCTACTACGGACAGGCTCTCAAATTCAACCCTGAATTCAACGCCGACAAGTACCTTCAGGCGGCAAAGGAAGCCGGCTTCAACTACGCCGTCCTGACGACCCGCCACCACGACGGCTTCTGCCTCTGGCCGTCCAAGTACGGAATAGGCACAAAGCAGTTCCTGGGAGGACGCGACCTTGTCAAGGAATATGTCGAAGCCTGCCACAGGGCCGGCCTCCGGGTGGGATTCTACTACTCCCCGCGCGACTGGCTGTACCCTGGCACCTACGACGACAGGTTCTTCGACGAGAAGACCAGAGGTCAGATAGAGGAAATCAAGGATCCTGCCGTCAGGGAGAAGGAATACGCCAGGATGCTCGGCTACGTGATGGCCCAGATCGAGGAACTGCTGACCCGCTACGGAAAAATCGACATCCTCTGGCTGGACGGAATGTGGATGATGGGCGTGACCGACCACCACAACGACCAGGTCTATGCCTGGATCCGCTCGCTGCAGCCGGACATAGTCATCAACGACAGATGGTCGAACATCGTGAATCCTGACAATCCCGACGGCACAAGCGTCCGCGTCGGAGACTTCACCACACCTTTCGAGTGCCGGAAACCGACATATTCCCCGTCAGAATGGTGGGAGCACTGCCACATCTGGACCTGCGGCGGAGGCGGCTGGGGCTACGACAGAACCGGCACCTTCCGCCCGATGAGCTGGTTTTTCGATGAATATGTCGCCTCGCGCTCGCTGGGAGGCAACTTCCTGCCGAACGCCAGTCCGGACGGCAACGGTAGCATGCATCCGAACTTCTACCGGCAAATCGACTCGCTGAAAGTCTGGATGTCCCACAGCGCCGAATCCCTGAACGGAGCCGGCCCGACACCGGGGACGCGCCTGAGCAACGTCCCTCTCACCACCCGGGGAAAGAAAATCTGGTACGCCCACGTCCTGCCGTCCTTCAAAGGGCAGGTCAGCGTCCTCACCGACAGGAAGCCGAAGTCAGTCATCCTCCTGCGCACCGGCGACCCGGTGAACTATGAATATGCCTGCGGAGCCGTGATCTTCAAGCTCCCCGACTCCGCCCGCACAAAAACCGACGATGTCGTCAAAATAAGTTTATAAACATGAGTCCTCTCTCTGTCATTGTCACTGTCTTGGCGTACTTTGCCGTGATGTTCGCCGTATCATGGATTTCTTCCCGGAACGCCGACAACGCGGGATTCTTCAACGGAGGGCGCAAGGCTCCGTGGTGGATTGTGGCGGTCGCGATGATCGGGGCCCCGATGTCGGGCGTCACCTACGTCTCCGTGCCCGGAATGGTCGGCGTGGGAGGCACGGCGATGGGCTACATGCAGATGGTGCTGGGCTTTTTCGTGGGCTACCTCATCATAGCCTTCGTCCTCACGCCGGTATTCTTCAAGATGAACATGGTGTCGATTTATCAGTACCTTGATGACCGGCTCGGGGTCTCCTCGCACAAGACCGGAGCGTGGTTCTTCTTCATCTCCAAGATTTTAGGGGCGGCCGTGAGACTGTTCCTCGTCTGCGTGACCCTCCAGCTGATGATCTTCGAGCCGCTCCACCTGCCGTTCATCCTGAACGTGATCATCTCCGTGGCCATCGTACTGCTGTACACATTCAGGGGCGGAGTGAAGTCCGTGATCTGGACGGACACGCTTAAGACAGTCTGCATGATCGTGTCCATCGTGCTGGCGATCGTGTTCATCGCCAAGGACCTGGGGCTGAACTTCTCCGGCGTGGTGCAGACGGTGCGTGAGAGCGAATATTCAAAGATTCTTTTCTTCGATGACGTGAATCATCCCGAATATTTCTGGAAGCAGTTTCTGGCCGGCGTGTTCACCGTGATCGCGATGACGGGTCTGGACCAGGACATGATGCAGCGCACGCTGAGCAGCCGCAACGCCAAGGATTCACAGAAGAACCTCATCACCAGCGGCTTGCTGCAGATCCCGGTGATATTCCTGTTCCTCTGCCTGGGAGTTCTATTGTACATATTCGCCGGCCAGAAGGGAATATCCGAGGTCGGCGACACCCTGTTCCCCGCGGTTGCGACGGGCGGCTATCTGCCTGCCATCGTGGGAGTTCTGTTCGTGATCGGGCTTGTGTCATGCGCATTCGCTGCGGGAGGTTCGGCGCTGACCGCGCTGACCACGTCGTTCACCGTGGACATCATCGGCACCAAGGGTAAGAGCGAGGAGCAGGTGACTTCCGTCAGGAAAAAGGTGCATCTGCTGATGGCTTTCCTGATGGGAGCCGTGATCTTCGTCTTCTATCTGCTGAACACAAAGTCGGCCATCGACGCCGTCTATAAACTGGCGAGCTACACCTACGGGCCGATTCTGGGAATGTTCGCTTTCGGGATATTCACGAAAAGACAGGTGCGCGACAGATGGGTCCCGCTTGTCGCGGTTGTCGCGCCTGTCCTGTGCCTCATCCTCCAGAGCAACTCCGAGCGTTGGTTCGGCGGCTACAAGTTCAGCTATGAGCTGCTTCTTTTCAACGCCCTCTTCACCTTCCTCGGGCTGCTGCTCGTCAGCGGAAAGAAGCGGTGACAGCCTTGGGCGGGCAAGCGCTATGCGTCAGGAATGCGGCAGGTGTTGAAAATCGGAAGGGACTCAAGGACGAACGGGTTGGCCGCAGGGGTGTAGGCGGAGGAAGTCGTGGTGACGAAATCGAGGTAGATTTCGGTCCCGACATCGCTGGCTTCCACAGTATAGACATACTTGTAGCTCTGGCCATCGATCTGGTCTGTACCGTAAACGTCAGGGTCTGTCTCCTTGGTGATGACATCCAGACGGTTTGTCTGTGCCGCGTCCATTCCCTTGGCCGTGATGAGAACCTTGAACGGGCAGTACTGCGCGGGGATGGTCAGAGGGATGTGGAACTTCAGCCTGACTGTCTGGCGTTCCGGACTGCCGGACGCCGAACCCACGGCGGACGCGGAGGCCGGGGTGAAATCAGCCTCACGGATTGAACAGACCTTGATTCTGCGCTGGAGACCGGACTGCGTCCTCACCACGAGCGTGCCCTGACGGAGGTTTTCCGAACCCATAGACCTGATGGCCAAAGTGACGGTTCCTACTCCATCGGCTGCATAGTGGTGCCTGAAGACATCCTGCGCGACATTGTTACCCTCGGCCCAAAGGACGGAAGGAGTTGCCCCGGCGGCGCCGCCTACGGTGTAGGAATATCCCACATCCAAAGGGAATGGGGAATCGGTTCCTTTTATGAACACGAACGTCTTGTCCACGGAAAGTCTCTCGTTACCGCTTTCAATGGTGTTCACCTCGTCGGAAACGGTAGCCCAGACGTTGTTCGAGGCTATCCCGGCCTTGGCCTCGTCGAAAGAGGCATAAGGATAGTTCAGTTTAGAGCCGAGAGTGAATGTGTAGCGGTGGTTTCTCAGCAGCGGCAGGTCCCGGCCTTCCGAATCCTGAAGAAGGAGCTTGTAGAACTTGCCGGAGGCCTTGACGATGACTCCTGCCGGAGCGGCAAGATTGACGGAGGTCTCGTAGGCGTACTGTGCCGGGGCCAGGTCGGAAGCCGTCTGGTCGGTCAGGGTCACTGTCGGCGGCAGGGTAAGGTAGTCCCTTGCGGAAGTGAGCCAGTCGAAGCTGCCGGAAGTACTGTTGTACGGCGCGACCGTGCCTGTGCCGCCTACGGAGAACAGCGCGATTCCCTCGACGGAGAAATCCGGGACGGAACTGTTGACCACAATCTTGGCCATGTTCCGGACGAGCCTCACCGGTCCGGAGGCGAAGGCGTCGGCTATGCTCTGCGTGCCTGTGGCCGCCACTCTGCCCCAATAGACCATCCTGTCGGCCGTCCCGAGAAGGGTTGCCATCACCTCTGCCTCGGTCTTGCCGGCCGCCGCGCCGGTGTCGAACGAGGAGATGTCCTGGTTGCCGAGCAGATGAATGACCTTCGACGCTGCCTTGACATAGGCTCTGAAACGACCGGCCAGGTTCGGGTCAGCCTCCGTAGGGGAGGACACGTTCGGGGAATGCTCGTCGGCGGCCTTGACCTCGATGAGCTTTCCGTTCGAATCGAAGCAGAACAGGACGAGCGACTCCACACCCTTGTCCGCGACAGCCCTTGCCGGAACCGCCCGCATGTCCGGGGTGGTGACTGAAAAGTCTAAGACAATGCCGTCCTTTTCCGGGAGCGGATCCGGGACAAGATCCCTGACCTGACAGGACGCAAGGACGAGACCGAGCGTCAGAATCTTATGGATGTTTCTGAATATCATGTTGTTCATAGACTTTACCGTTACTTTGTTGATGTTTGTCCTTTTCCACTTGGGAAATATGATTATATGTTTGCCTGCTTTCTGGTGGCCGCCGCATCAGCGGAAGCGTCCGGGCCGGCGTGACGCTTCAGTAGGCATCCCGGATGCAGCGGAGAAAAGTGTCGTTTGAACCCGAATTAATCCTTACCGCACCGCTTGCCGACCAATATTGCTCTCCGGCAAGAACCTCCGACATCGCATCCGGGGAAGCCGTCTGGTAGTTCTTGATTATCAGCAGCTCGGCCTCGGTCGGAAGCCTCCAGTCATCATAGACTTTGCCGTCCCAGGTCTTCTCCACGTACTTGGAGCAATGGTAAGCGGCTTGTCTCGCATTACTTGCAATACTTCTATTGACAACACCGAGCTGAGAGGCCAGCATAAACGAAGGTGAAACCATTTTTTTGGTGTATTCATCGCCCAACGTCTGCCCGCTCGCGTCCTTGCCTGGAATTCCGAGAATGTAAGTGGCGGATGTCGAAGTTATCTGAATATGATACATTCTAGGATTTTGGTTACTGAGATCTCTTTCAGTCCTACGGGTATAAGACAAACTTAAACCCTGTGAATAAGAATACTGTCTTAAATCGTAGTTCCCATTACTGTCGGCATTCCGGTCATAACAAACATACGAGGTAAAATAACCGCCAGTTCCATTTCTCGGAGTCCAATTGTCACCCGAACGGTCCACCGTCGTCGGTAAACTCAAGTTTCTTCCGCTTACGCCGGCGCTCCCTGGATTCTCCCAGGTGATAAGTCCTTGGCCTGTGGTGGAGACAAAGTCATCCCTGTACGAGTACCAGCCCACCTCGAAGGTGATCCAGTCAAGAGGGTACTGGGTGATGTTGACGGTACGGGTCATTCCGTCGGCGTTGCGGACTTCCAGGGTGATGTGGCGGACAAGGTTGTTGGTCGGGACAGGGCTGGCGACAGCAATCCGTCCGGAAGAGCCGGAAGCGGTGGCGGAGACCTGCCCGGTGACAATGATTTCCTTACCGAACTTGTTGATGTACCAGGCTTTCGTCACGGTCACGGTCACATCGGACGAGGAGTTGAAGACAACCGAATTGTCAGACGCGACATTGCGCATCTCCACTCTCTCTTTGCTGACCTGAAGGAACTTGACGTCCGGACCGGAGATGGAAATCCCGACATCGTCCCACTCCTCGACCGTGTAGGTTCCGTCCAGCCTCATGCGGTCAACCTCGCAGAAGACCCTGTAAATCTTGTTCCGCTCAAGAGGCGGAAGCCATAACGTCTTCTCGTACGGATTGCCTTCCACTTCGTAGAGGACCTTGAAGCTGGTGCCGCGGGGAACACCCGCAGCATCTTCGACTCCCGTTCCCACGTCCGGAGTGTCAGTGCCGTAAGGATTCTCCACAGGGTAGTCACCCGGTCCCGCGGAGACATATTCATTGACATTCCGGCTGCCAAGGCTTGCGGTGTTGACCGTGACTGGCAGCGTTCCTGCATAGAACGGGATTCCGGAGGTCTCCCAGAACCCACCGGAGGCCAGTGAAGCCTTCAGTTCCGGCGAGGTTTTAGGGAAGATCCAGCCGCGGGTGGCCTTCGTGCCGGCGGCATATTCAATCGACTTGACTGTGACGCCGCTGTTGTTGCCGGGACTCCGGGAGAAGAGGAACTCCACTCTTGCGACCGACCTCTCAAGGGTCACGTCTATCTTTTGGGTCGCCTTCTGATGGTTCACGTGACCCGGGGCTGTGTTCGGGACGGTCGTGTCCAGATCGATGTCAGCCGTCAGCATCCCCGACATCGGAATGCGGTCATCGATGCCGCTGAACCTCAAGCCTTTGAGATAGGCCTCGGAAGGCGCAGTCACGAAAGAGGCGGGATTCCCCGAGGCATCCGAAAGCCCGGCCGCGGAATTGTCGTTGGCTATGATGAGGAAGGTGGTTCTCTGCGGCGAGGCCGACACCTGCCTGATGTCCATCATCAGAGTGGCCTTGCCCGAGACGAAGTCCGGACTGTCCGTGCTGTACTCGCCCACAAGCGCGCCGCCGGAGTACGCATAGACCCTGAGCGAAGCCACAGCCTCATCCTGTATGTCAGCCCTCGTGCCGACGCTCATCAGCACCGGAACAGAACCTTCCGCGACCTCATCCTGTGGGAAGCGGTCTTTGATACATCCCGGAAACAGATTCAGGAATGTCCCCGCAGCCAATGCGGCAATGAATATTCTTACGTTGGTCTTCATAACTTTTGATAAGGAAGCTTTTAAAATTCAGGGTTGACGTACCGGGCGTACCATTCAGGCACCACTATCTCGATTCCGGCGGAGGAGAAGATGATCCTGATCGGGATCAGGCACTCTTGTCTGGAGACGTCGATCTCCGGATGAGCCTTGAGGAACTCTCCCACATTGACTCTGGCGACCTCGACTCCGGCGGAGGTCGTCAGTACGACCCAGACATCATCGAAGCTCTTGTTTCTCATTATGTTGAACCTCGATGATTTCATCCCGGAACCTGCGGTCAACAGTGGGCTGTAGGAGACGGGCGACCCCTGCGGAGCGCCGCTGAAGTCTGTGTAAGGAGACAGTCCGGAGACGGTAAGAGCCTTCAGCGCTCCGAGAATCTCTCCGTCGGCAAGCACCTCCACGACAACCTTGTAGTGGGAGCTCCTGAACGAGATGACTTCGGAAGCGTCGTAATCCGTCACCGTGAACTTTCTGGAGGCGAAGTAGAGGGAATCCGCCCCCGTCACCGTCCCGGAGCCGAACTGGGCCTCCGGGCCGAAGAGGGTCTTGGCGAAATCCCCCGCCACCACCTTGTCTATCCTTGTGGAATGGGTGTTCCCGACGCAGACGATGGTGTAGTCGCCGGGGTCAAGCGTCGGCAGGACGGTCCTGGCCCCGTCAACATCGCTCTGCGGCAGGACACCCGAGTACACAAGGTTACCTTTGGAGTCGAAGACAAAGATCTCAACCATGCGGACCTTGTCCTTGAATATTTCCGTCTCACCGTCTCCCTTATAGCTGAGGATCAACTCATTCGTGGAACGGCATGCGCTCAGATCCTCCTTTATGCAGGCGGTCGCCGCCGTCAGGAGGACGGACGCTGTGACAAGCAGAAAGTGTAGTGGTTTCATATCCGTGTCTTCAATTGTTTTGTCTTACAGGTAAAGGATGGCCGGGATTACACACCCGCCCGGCCGACGGGAGATATCGGCTTGACGCGCTAGAATGCAGGCTCCACAGGGACAACCTTCCAGGCTGCGACTGTGACGGTCACGTCTATGCACTTCAGAGGCTGGTTGAAATCGGTGTCATTGAATTTGAACGCAAGCTTGTAGATCTTGCCCGCCTCGAAAGCGGTGATGGCTGTGCCGTCCTGAAGTTTCAGGCCGCTGGTCGCCAGATAAGCCGGAGCGTTGTCATTCGCGCTGGTGACAACAAGCTGCGGAACCATCGCAGGGAATGTGTGATAGACGAGTGTCTTGGTGTTGACAGGTCCCGCCGCCTTAGGGGTAAGCGTCACCCCCACAGGATCCACACGCCAACCGGTCAGGCTGCTGATCCAGGAAAAGACAGTGCCTTCCTCGATGGTCTGGTTCACCGGAACGCTCGGGGTCGGCGTCACAAGCTTGGATTTCGAGTAATAGTTGTTGAGAGCGATCTTGCCGAGGACAACCTCCTGATACACCGGAGGATCGCTGAACTTGCACTCGAACCCGCTCACCTCAAGGCGGGCGACGCGCGGAACGAGGTTCACTGTCGCCTTGTAGAGAGGAGTGTGCTCGTCAAGTTCAGTGGTGAGGGTCAGTCCGCTCTCTCCGTAGAGGAGAAGAGACTCGGCGTCCTGCTGGTTCTCAATCATTATGTCTCGCTCAAGAGCCGCGAGATTGGTGGCTGAAACTATGCCGCCGTTACCGACCACCACAACCTTGTTGACCGCGGCTGGGAGGAAGTGGAATCTTACAGGACCGGAAGGAATGGTCGCCGCCCCGAAGTACTGATCGGCATTGGTGCCGTCCGCATTCTTTCCCAAGAAAAAGTTTGTTCCGTCAGTGAACAGAATGTGGCACTCTTTGAGTGTGATCGTGGTTCCGTCGGCGATGGCTGTTCCGGTCGAGCGGGTGAGAATGTTGGTGAGGTTGACCTCGACGGACTTCATCGGTCCGTCATCAACTTTGACTTCCTCTTTGTTGCAGGCGAGGAGGGCAATGGCCGCAAGGGCGGCTCCAGTTAATAGTCCAAGGTGTTTCATAGTGGAAATGATTTAATTGGTAAATAAGTGATTTGTATGTTGTTGACGAGATATTCACAATCATTGCAGAAAGAGGGTCTCCTTTCTCACCCGAAGCTGTTCGAGCGCTGCCTCGGCCTCGGGGACACCGGCGGACAGAGCCCTTGAGAAATATTCCTCCGCTCCGGAAAAGTCCTCGATCAAGGCAAGGAAGAGTCCGTTGGCGTAGAGCGCCTCCCCTCCGTCACCGGCCTTCCGGAGGTAATCCTGGGCCTTGTCGTAGTCTCCGGCCTGAATCTTCGCCATTGCAGCGTTCAGATTGGCTACCGGGTCGTCAGGGTAGGTCTTCACCGCCTCAAGGAATATTCTGTTGAACTCCTCCTCCCCCGGTCTGTACTTGGTTGACAGAAGATAGAACTCCTCAAGACTGAGGTTACGCGGGCGGCTTCTGAAGACCTCCTCCAGCTCATCGGCGGTGGCGTAGGAGCGGATGGTGTAGTCTATGCGGTAGTCGGTGCGCCGCAGGAACGGGTAGCAGTCCGAAAGCAGGGTGGCATATTCATCCTTGTAAGAGCTTTTTATCCTCCATTCCTTGGCGTCGGGATCCTTGAACGTGCTGTCGTCGTCGATGACCGCAAGGATCTCCGTCCTGTGAGGCAGGTCCGACGCAGCGACATATTTTCTCAACCCTTCCCAGTTTTCCGGGACGAACGAGACGGTGAACAGACCTTTGTCGAGGCGGTAGAGGTTGCGGACATAGTTCCGGATGGCCTCCGTCCTGCCCTTGGCCAGTCTCTCGTTGAGGGAGTAAGGGCCTTCAGGAGATGCGAATCCCTTGAGGGTGATGCCGTTGATGGTGATGTCCGGATCCGTGCGCACAGAATCAACTCCCGCACGGATCTTCGCAAGCTCGGCGGCGTTGGAGTGGTAGGACTCCACGACCGCGGTCTTTCCCTGGGCGAAATCGACGAACGCCTGACCGGAAATCGATCGGTCCTTCCTGACCTCCGCCTCAGGACGGGCATAGACGAACTCGGGCACGAATGAGAATGTAGGCATGCTGAAGCCTCCCAGGCCACGGACCACGCTGCTTCCCTCGTCGCAGCTGCGGCATCCGAAAAGGTCGGAACGGATCTGAAGCTCGGCCCCGTCCATCCAATCCTCCCAAGGAACACTTGCGGAATAATTCACCGTAGGCGGAGCCTTCCGCGCCGGATATGTCATGCTCTCGTTGTCGGAGAGGGTCCGGCGGCCGTTGCGGAGGTATTGGATGAAGCTTCCCCGGCTGTACAGTCCGACGGCTGGAAGATCGAGCGACTTGTCGCCGCTGACCAGCACAGGGGTGAGCAGACAGGCCTTCTCGTTTTTAAGTTTCAGCCTCGACAGGTCGAGGTCAAGGGTGACATCCATCCTGTCTTTGGCGACACGCTCAACCTTCACGTTCTCCACTGCCGCACCTCCCGTCAAACCACGGTTTTCCTGTGCGCCGGCGCCGAGAGCCAGAACCAGAGGAATGGCGCCAGACAAAAGTAATTTAGACATTTGAATATTCATAAAGCCGCTCCTCCTTGATTAAAACAGATAGACAATGTTTATCGCAGCCTTCGTCGGGCCGAAATAGTGGTGGACGCCGTCGTCGATCTTGCGCCCGCATTCCTCGCAAGGGAACCTGTCGTACCAGGAGAAGACGTAGCCGGCTCCTATCTCAAGTTCCAGATTCCAGTGACGGCCGAGCGCGAAGGCGTAGCCATAGGCCAGTCCGGCCCCGAGGGCATAACCCTCGTAACGGTAGTCCTTCAGTTTGCGGAAATCCGTACCCGGAAGCCTGAAAGAGCCCAGGTCGAGGCCGCCGACATTATATTCCATTCCCATTGCATTGACGCCGAGGAAATGTCCGGCGAAGCGGTTGCAGAACCACCATCTGGCTTCGGGCTGCACCATCCATTGCTTCCATCTCTTGAGGGAGTTTGTGGCCGACCAGCCGTTGTAGCCGCCGGAAATGTCGAGCGTCCATCTTTTGGCCAGAGGAAATTCAATTCCGGCGTTGACCGTCGCCGTGGCGTCGTGCAACAAGTTCGTCTTTACGGCAAAGTCCTGCCCGGACATCGAGCCTACACCGGCGAATAGAGCCAGGATAAAGGCTATAGGTTTCAGAAGTTGTTTAGACATAAGCTCACACAATATAGCCATAGCAGGGAAGGAAGGCATGAGCCTTGGTTTCCTGTATAGTTAAATGAATCTGTCACCACAAAGGGGACAACAAGGGAAGTTACTGAACCGGGACTCTGTTTGGTTCAAGTCTGCTGTTTTAGATTCTTCGTCCCGTATCTTGACCGGTGCGACTAAACCCGGTAAGCCGACGCAAGAGGATAGTGCTACAAGTTCACTTCGTTTATAGAAGGTTTGTATTATTCAAGCCTCTGACGGGAACTGCCGATCTCCCGTCACTTTTTAATGTTTTACTGCCTTTCTGGAGCAAATTTATACATAAAGGTCGTATTATTCTGTGTCATTCGGCGGCAAGATATGTATTATTTTTATTAATCGCAAATCTTTTTTCTGACTTTTTGCGTCTTTTATTCAGAACCAGTTCTTTTCCGGGGGGGGGGTATTTAGTTGATACTCAATATATTATATTATAGGATACCATACGTGTGATTTTTTATTCCAAAGGTCAGAAAAGGGAGGAGGCGAAAAAAGAAGAAAAAACTGAAAAAATTTTGCCAATTCAGGATAAAGTTCTAATTTTGCAGTCCAGTTGCAAAGAACGCGACACATCATTGAGATATGGTGTAATGGTAGCACTACAGATTCTGGCTCTGTCAGTGAGGGTTCGAATCCTTCTATCTCAACCAAATCCGGCTCCGGCCGGTTTGTTTTTATGGCTCTTGCCAACAGGAATGGCGGGGTAGCTCAGCTGGTTAGAGCGTCGGATTCATAATCCGGAGGTCGTGGGATCATGCCCCACTCCCGCTACAAACAAAGAAACTAATTAGACGATAATGGCGAACGCATTTCACTATTCCATCGGAAGAAAGTTCATTCAGGCTGTCAGCGGAGCATTTCTCATAATCTTCCTGCTGCTTCATGTGACGATTAATCTGTTCTCCGTCATTGACTCTTTCACAGGCAACTACAACGGACTTGACGGTCTCTTCGAGAAAGGGTGCGAGTTCATGGCTCTCCCTATCGTGACCATCATGGTTCCGGTTCTTGCCCTCGGTTTCATCATCCACATCCTCTACGGATGCTGCCTTACATGGAAGAACATCAAGGCCCGCGGCGGTTACAAGCGCTATGAGGCCTCAAGCGTCGCCGCGGCGGATTCCTGGTCGGCGAAGAATATGTTCGTGCTTGGAATCGTTGTTCTGGGCTTCCTCGCTTTCCATCTCACCCACTTCTGGGCGAAGATGCAGCTTGCGATGTTCATCGGCGCGGAGGAAGGCAATCCTTACGAGCTTCTCAACCTCACCTTCGGACGATGGTGGGTGCTGGTTCTGTACCTCGTCTGGTTCGTGGCTATCTGGTTCCACCTCTGCCACGGTTTCTGGAGCATGTTCCAGACAGTCGGCTGGAACAACCAGACCTGGTTCAAGAGACTGAAAGTGATCGGCATCGTGGTCGCCACGCTGATCTGCCTTGGCTTCGCCGCTGTTGGTGTCAACGCATTCCTTCAGGCAAACGCATTGATATAGTCAGGGACTTAAAAGAAAATTCAAGGGCGACCGTTTCCGGCCGCCCTTTTTTGTTATACTCCACCCTGTCGCTGAGCCATAGACTCCGGTCACTGAACTATAGGTTCCGGTCACTGAGCTAAAGGTTCCGGTCACTGAGCTAAAGGTTCCGGTCACTGAGCTTGTCGAAGTGACACTTACGGTCACTGAACTATAGGTTCTGGTCACTGAGCCCGCCGAAGTGACCCTATAATAACAGACAATAAACAAGCGCTTCGGCGCTTCGGCGCTTTCGACAAGCTCAGCGACCGACGCGACCAAAGCGACAGGAACGACAGGAACGACAAAAAAACAGAATATATTAACAAGCTATAGTAAACATCCAAAAACGAACAACAAAATGAAACAGAAAAAGTTCTTGCTCCCAGAGAGCGAAATCCCGACAGCATGGTTCAACATGCAGGCCGTCATGCCCAACAAGCCGATGCCTATCCTCAACCCCGCCACTCACGAGGCTCTGAAATCCGAAGATCTCTACCCTATCTTCTGCAAGGCCTGCGCCGACCAGGAACTCAACACCACGGACGAGTGGATTCCTATCCCGGAACCGGTCCGCGAGCAGTACGCCGGCTACAGATGCACTCCACTGGTGAGGGCCTTCGACCTTGAGGCCGCCCTTGGCACCCCAGCACACATCTACTTCAAGAACGAAAGCGTCTCGCCCGCCGGATCACACAAGCTGAACTCCGCCCTCGCCCAGGCCTACTACGCCAAGGAACAGGGCATCACGAACATCACGACCGAGACCGGGGCAGGCCAGTGGGGCGGAGCACTCTCCTACGCCGCAAAGAAGTTCGGCATCGACTGCGCTGTCTATATGGTGAAGGTCAGCTATCAGCAGAAGCCTTACAGAAGGTCGATCATGCAGACTTTCGGGGCAGCCATAACCCCTTCCCCTTCAATGTCCACAAGGGCGGGCAAGGACATCATCACGGCCAACCCCAACGACCAGGGATCCCTGGGATGCGCAATCTCCGAAGCGATCGAGCTGGCGGTCAGCACCCCGAACTGCAAATATACCCTCGGCTCGGTCCTGAACCACGTATGCCTTCACCAGACCGTCATCGGGCTGGAAGCCGAGAAGCAGATGGAGCTGGCCGGGGAATATCCCGACATCGTGGTGGCCTGCTTCGGAGGCGGCTCCAACTTCAGCGGAATCGCCTACCCGTTCATGAGGCACAATATTCAGGAAGGCAGAAAGACCCGGTTCGTCGCTGCCGAACCTTGTTCCTGCCCGAAGCTCACGAGAGGGAAGTT
The DNA here is from genome assembly GCA_963617915.1 of Candidatus Methanomethylophilaceae archaeon. Taxonomy (GTDB): domain Bacteria; phylum Bacteroidota; class Bacteroidia; order Bacteroidales; family UBA932; genus Cryptobacteroides. Next base: position 36,166 of record CAVERO010000001.1, read on the forward strand.
TGAATATGACTTCGGGGATGAGGCCGGCATGACTCCGCTTCTTCCGATGTACACCCTCGGCCACGATTTCAAGCCGGCCACAATCCACGCCGGTGGCCTCCGCTACCACGGAGCCGGAGTGATCATGTCCCAGCTTATGAAGGACGGCTACATGGAAGCTGTTGACATCGAGCAGCTTGACGCATTCAAAGCCGGAGTGCTCTTCGCACAGACCGAGGGCATCATCCCCGCGCCGGAATCCTGCCATGCGATTGCGGCGACCATCGGCGAGGCTCTCAAGTGCAAGGAGAACGGCGAGGAGAAGACCATCCTCTTCAACCTTTCCGGCCACGGTTTCGTGGACATGAGCGCCTACGACCAGTACTTCTCCGGCGAGATGCAGAACTTCCACGTCTCCGACGCCGACCTCGCCAAGTACATCAAGTCCGCCGACGCGCTGAACAAGTAATCGCCCGACCCACCACATGGCCGCCGAGCAAAGCAGCATGGCCGCCGAGCCTGTCGAAGCGACCGGGCGCTGTCCGGAAAGCCGTGGTGGGTAACATCCTGATATTCAAGCAAAAGAGCAATGTCCTTTGGTGGGAAGCGCCGTAAGGCTTTTGCTCTTTTTGCTCATTATCAACATTTTACGCCCCACGCTCTCAAAATGCTCTTCTTGATAATTCACTTGTTTGTTATAACATATTTTGTTATTCGGGGTTTTTGTTATAACTTTACGGCATGACAGCGAACACGACAATATTGAGAATCGGCAACAGCAGCGGGGTCATAATTCCCGCCGCGATAATGAAGTCCCTGTCGCTTTCGGTGCGTGACAAGATCAGCATCGCCGAAGAAAACGGGAAGATTATCTTGCGGAAGATCGCTGACCCTGAGGAAGTCACTCCGTTCACGGCATTCGATGCCCTCTGCGCTGAAAAAGGGTATGTGGACGATGTGTCAGTAGAGGCTTCGCTGGACTATGCGGCAAATATTCGGTCGGGCAGGAACAACAAGGACATTCCGCAATGGTAGGGCAAACCAAATACCTGTTGGACACGGACATCCTCATCACGATGATTCGTGACAGGACAGGGGAATCGGGACTCAGGCAAAAGGCTCTCGATGTCGGTCTTCAAAACTGCTATGTGAGTTCGGTTTCTCTGGCGGAATTGTCCTCGGGGGCTTACCGGATGGCTTCGGAAAGAGGACTGTTCGAGCTTGAGTTCATCAAGGAAATCCTGAACATCCTTCCGTTCGGTCTCAACGCCTCCGACGCCGAATGCTTCGGTCGTAACAAGGCGCTTCTGTACGGTGCCGGCAAGCCCATAGACGACATGGATCTTCTGATCGGTTCATCCGCCCTCGCCGGAGACTTCGTGATGGTCACTCACAACACACGACTTTTTTCCCACATCCCCCATCTGAAAATCGAGGACTGGCTTGAAAACCCATGAAAGAATTGTGGTTGACCTTGAGGCCCGTGGCGAGAAACACCTTGAGTCTCAGATCGGCAGGGTCTTCGCACGGAGCCAGACGGCGACTTCGGGGGTGAGACGCGGGGAGAGGGTGCGGAAAACGCGCTCGTTGTAGGCGTTCAGCCAGTCGATTTCGGAGCGGTCGAGGAGTTCTTTGACTATTATGGAGGTGTCGAAGTGGCAGAGGGTCAACGGCTCGAAACGCAGCCAGCGGGCGAAATCGTTCTCCCCGGCATCAACGCAAAGGACAAGGTTCTCGTGACGGACGCCGAACCTGCCCTCCCGGTAGATTCCCGGCTCGTCGCTCGTGATCATGCCCGGAAGGATGGCCTGACGGTTGAAGTTCTGACGGATGTCCTGCGGACCTTCGTGAACATTGAGGTAGAATCCTACACCGTGGCCGGTCCCGTGACCGAAATTGCGCATCGCGTTCCACAGCGGCTCACGCGCAAGGGCGTCCAGCTGACAGCCGGCCGTTCCCTTTGGGAATACCGCCTTGGAAAGGGCTATGTGACCTTTCAGCACCAAGGTGTAGTCCTCTTTCTCAAGTTGAGTGCACGGCCCGAGAGGAACTGTTCTGGTGATGTCCGTGGTCCCGAACAGGTACTGCCCTCCGGAATCACACAGGTAAAGCCCCTCGGCGGACAATTCAGCCGAATCCTCCTTTGGAGTGACATAGTGAGGCAGGGCGGCGTTTGCGCCGTAGGCCGAAATAGTCTCGAAACTCTCACCTCGGAATCCTTCGATTTCAGAGCGGAACTCATGCAACTTGGACGAGGCTTCATATTCATTGACCGCATCGCCGGCCTCGACCGAGGTTTGCAGCCAGTGGAGGAAACGCTCCATCGCGACTCCGTCCTCAAGGTGGGCTTCCTTCATTCCGGCCAACTCCACATCGTTTTTTACCGCCTTGCGCAGCCCCACCGGAGACGTTCCGGTGATGACGTAACGCGCGTCAAGGATGCTGAATAAACTGTAGTTCAAGGTCGCCGGATCCGCGAACAAGGCCTTGATGTAGTTGCCGTCCACCAGATTTGTAAGGGCGGCGGCCACGTCGGAATATTCCTGAATGCTCACCCCGTCCGCCGTCAGCTCGCGGAAGCTGTCCTCCGTCTCGCCGTCTTCGTCGGGAAGGGGCCCCTTGCGCACGAACCACAGCACATTGTCTTGGGTGACAAGCAAATAGGACATCACCACCGGATTGTAGGCGACATCCTGCCCCCTTACGTTAAGCAGCCACGCTATCTCGTCCAGCGCGGTCAGCAGGACAGCGTCGCAACCGTGCCCGGCCATCCACTTCCGCAGCCATCTGACCTTCTGCTCCCTCGACCAGCCTACCTGCTCGGTTCCGAGGGTGATGACGGGGGTCTGCGGAATCTCCGGTCTGTCTGTCCACATGACGTCCAGAAAGTCCGGCGCGTCGGCAAAACGAACCTTTCCGCCGGCGGCATCCTGAATGTCCTTCACGGCGGATGAGGTCATGCAAAGCCCGTCAACCGCGACGCAAATCTCATCAGAATCCGCGAAATGACCGGCAAGCCATTCGGGAATAAGCACCTGCCCCTGAACTCTGGTCTTGTGCAGCTCCACTCCAGCCTCCGGAAGCTGCCGGGAAGCCTGGATGAAATAGCGGGTGTCGGTCCAAAGCCCCGCATGATCCGGCGTGATGACAAGGTCCCCCTCGCCGGTGTAGCCGGAAAGCCACGCCACCTGATGCCAGCGCGCGGCGGAATATTCACTGTTATGAGGGTCATTGCCCGTCACGATGACGGCGTCCCACCCTTTCGAGCGCATCATCGCCCGGACCGACTCGATTCTTTCTTTGAATATGCCCATGGAACGTTCCTCCATTTTTTCAACTTTCACAAAGATAATGAAAACCGGAATATTCCCATATTCATAATAACGAGCAGGCGGAAACAAGCTTATCAACAGTCTCAAAAGTGTCAGTTTTGATTAAAAAACAGGAAATTTATATCGATTTATACGCCTTTGTGTTGATTTTTGAAAAAAAATCAATATCTTGTGTCGCTAAAGATTCAGATGTAGAGTACAGACTGACGAATCTTTGGGAAACCGCATAATTAATACAACCATTAAAATCATACTGTATGAACAAAAAAATCGCAGCAATCCTTGCTTTGCTTTTTCTAAGCGCAGTTGTCGCCTTTTCTCAAAACATACAGGTGAAAGGAACTGTCACCGACGCCAACGGTGAACCCGTACCATTCGCCTCTATTCAGTTGAAGGGCACAAAGACAGGCACCGCCACGGACGAGAACGGCCGCTACACCTTCTCGGCCCCGTCAAATGGAACATTGATCTTCAGTTCCATCGGCTACCATTCCTCCGAGGTGCGCATCAACGGGAAACTCATCGTTGACTGCGTCCTCAACACAGACAGCGACTACCTTGACGACGTGATCGTCGTAGCCTACGGTGTCGCCAAAAAGGAGTCCATCGTGGGCGCTGTCTCACAGGTCAACTCAAAAGACATCGAGAAACGCTCGACCTCCAGCGTGTCCGCCGTTCTTGAAGGTTCGGCTCCGGGCATCCGCGTGAACAACTCCTACGGAGAGCCGGGCTCTGACGCCTCCATCCGCATCAGAGGATTCGGATCCATCAACGGAACGAACGCACCTCTCTACGTGATGGACGGCGTGATCTACGGAGGCAACATCTCCGACCTTAACCCTCAGGACATCGAGAGCATCTCCGTCCTCAAGGACGCCTCATCGGCCGCCCTCTACGGAAACCGCGCCTCCAACGGTGTCATCCTCATCACATCAAAGAAAGGAAAGGACGGGAAAGTCTCACTGAGCGCCAACATCAACCAGGGTATCTACCAAAGAGGTATCCGTGAATATGATTCCATGAACGCCGACGAGTGGATGGAGACCATGTGGACAACCTACCGCAACGGAATGATGAGCGACCCGGCTCTCAACAAGACCCTTGAGGACGCCACCGCACTTGCACGGAAAGATTTCATCCCCGTTATAGCAAAGTACAACATTTACAACAAAAGCGACGAGGAACTGTTTGACGCAAACGGAAAACTCACCGGCACCGTCAAGCCGCTGATCGCAGAAGACCTCGACTGGTTCAAGCCGATTGAGAGGCTTGGCCACAGGCAGGAGTACAACGTGAGCGCCAATGCTGCGACCGAGAAGTCAAGCTTCTACATGTCAGCCGCTTACCTTGACGAGAAAGGCTACGTGAAGTCTTCCGACTTCTCCCGCTTCAACGGACGCGCCAACGTGAGCGCCTCCCCTCGCAAATGGATCAAGATCGGCATGAATCTGGCCGGTTCGTATCAGGAGAGCAACTACACCGACACGGACGGAAACTCGGCTTACATCAATCCGTTCTACTACTCCCGCAACATGGCTCCTATCTACCCTGTCCATCAGCACGACCTCAGCTCGGAGAAGGGTGACTACATCCTCGACGGTTCAGGAAACAAATTGTATGACGGAGGAAAAGACCGCGGACAGAATGTGGCCAGGCACATCGCATGGGAGCTTGAGGACAATCTGGCGAAGTCTTACCGCACGACCCTCAACGGACAGCTCTACGCTGATTTCAAGTTCCTGAATGACTTCACATTCTCCATCAAGGGGGACATGAGCCTGCGCAACAACGAGGCGCAGACCTACAACAACGCGGTGATCGGCGACGGAGCCGGGAACAACGGACGCGCGTCCCGCACCATCTACCGCTACAGGAACTACACTTTCCAGCAGCAGCTGACCTGGCAGCATGCCTTCGGAGAGCACAACGTTGATTTCCTCCTCGGTCACGAGAATTACTACTACCACTACAACTATCTGTACAACTACAAGACAAACGAGACATTCCCGGGACAGACGACGCTGAACAACTTCTCGGAAATGACTTCATTGATGGACTACTACGCGGACGTGCGCAGCGAGTCTTACCTTGCCCGCGCCCGCTACAACTTCGCCAACAAATACTTCGGCGAGGCATCCTTCCGCCGTGACGGATCGTCAAGGTTCCATCCGGACCACCGCTGGGGTAACTTCTGGTCTTTGGGTGGCAGCTGGGTTCTCTCGAACGAAGAGTTCATCAAGGCAATTCCTGAAATCAACTCTTTGAAATTCAGAGCATCCTACGGAGAGGTCGGAAACGACCAAGGTGTCGGCTACTACGCCTACATGGCTCTTTACTACCTGACTCAGAACGGAGGACAGGGAGCCGCCTACAAGTCCCAGAATGACGCCACCAACATCAAGTGGGAGACAGCGGCTTCTTGGAGCGCGGCTCTTGAAGGCAGGCTGTTCGACAGATGGAACATCTCACTGGAGTACTACGACAAGCGGACACGCGACCTGCTGTTCAGCGTTTACCAGCCTCTTTCAGCCGGAGCGACATCGACAAGCTCCGCGGTTTCCACAATAACCCAGAACCTCGGTTCGGTTTCCAACAGAGGTGTGGAGTTCGCCACCGATTTCGATGTGATACGCTCGAAGGATTTCAAGTGGAACCTGAGTATGAACGCCACCATAGAAAGGAACAAGATCATCACGCTTCCTGAACAGAACCGCGAGTCAGGCATCCTTTCAGGAAACTACAAATACGCAGAGGGACACAGCATGTACGAATTCTTCACGTACCAGTATGAAGGCGTGGACATGATGACCGGACGCTGCCTCTACCAGATTGACGACGAGGCCTACTATGTGGGAGAAGCCGCGGAAGGCGAGACCAGGAAGGTGCTTCCTGAAGCTTACCACGTCAACATCAACGGAAAGGATTACACCACCTACACCACCTACGCCAAGAGAGACTGGAGCGGCTGCGCCCTCCCTAAGATCTATGGAAGTTTCGGGACTTCGTTCAGCTACAAGAACTTCTCCCTTTCCGCACTCTTCACATACTCTCTGGGCGGAAAGATGTACGACAGTTCCTACGCCTCCCTGATGTCCGCCAGCACGAACGTGCATCAGCTCCACAGGGACCTGCTGAACTCTTGGACAGCGGCTCCTTCCGGAATGACGGAGACCTCTGCCGACCGCATCAATCCTGACGCCCTCCCGGGTCTCAACTCTTACTACAACCAGTACAACTCATCGATGTCAACCCGTTGGCTTCACAGTTCCAACTATCTGGTGTTCAAGAACCTCACCCTGTCCTACAATATTCCTTCAAGAATCACCCGCATGGTTGACATCGCAGGGGCTTCCGTGAACTTCAGCGCCGAGAACCTCTTCACCCTGACAGCCCTCAGGGGAATGAACCCTCAGCAGAACTTCACGGGCAGCAGCAGCAATGTGTTCACCACCGCCCGCGTCTTCTCGTTGGGACTCAACATCAGACTGTAAAAGATTTAAAACAAGGACAAAATGAAAAAGATACTTAAAATATCCATCGCCGCCCTGTCAGGCGCAATGTTTCTTGTTTCCTGCTCAAAGGACTACATGAACACCGCTCCGACAAGTTCCACCGCGACAGCCACCATCTTCGAGAGCACCGAGAACGCCGCCCTCGCAATCAACGGCATCTGCAAACTCATGACAAGGCAGTATCTGGGCAGCCAAGGTTTAAATGGGGAAGGCACAATCAAACTCTACACCGGTGAATATCCGGGGGACAACTTACCTGTAAACCTTCCGGGCTGGGCGAGTGTGATCAACGCCACATATCATGACAGCAAGACCAGCACCTACAACTACTTCAACTGGTACTACTACTACATGCTGATCGGCAACGCCAACGCCGTCATCGCATACATCGACAGTGCGACCGGGGAAGACACCGAGAAACAGTTCATCAAAGCCCAGGCGCTGTCCTTCAGAGCCTACAGCTACATGATGCTGCTTCAGGTCTATAGCGTGCGGTGGAGCGATTCCAACAACGGCTCCGCTGACGGAGTCGTGCTCCGTCTCGACACTTCCACCGACGAAATGCCGCTCAGCACGATGGCCGAGTGCTACAAGCAGATCTACGACGACCTTGACGAGGCTATCAGCCTGTACACATCTTCGGGATTGGCGCCGGACTCCGACGACAACTTCTCTCCGAACATCGACATGGCCTATGCCACCTACGCCCGCGCCGCTCTGAACAGGCAGGACTATTCCACTGCTCTGGACAAGGCGGCAAAGGCACGCGCCAACCATCCGCTGATGACCAACGCCGAGTACAAGAAAGGATTCAACACTCCTAACAAGGAATGGATCTGGAGCTGCTACGGTTCAGCCGACGAGACGCTTTACTACTACAGTTATTTTGCGTATATCGGCTACAATGCCTCTGCGAGCGCTGTCAAAAACTATCCTAAATGCATCAGCAAGGATATCTACGACAAAATTCCGGAAACAGACCTGCGCCGCGGATTGTTCCTCGACCCTAAGGATTATTCCTACACAAAGTCCACAGGTATGGCCGATGCCAAGAAAGATGGCAAGGAACTGGACGCTTACGCAAGATCCCTTTACCCGGCTATTAATGCAGGGGGCAAGGTTTATGCTTACATGAACTTCAAGTTCTCCAATACCGTTCAGCCCGGTGTCGGACATCTGAACAATTTCCGCTCCGCCGAGATGTATCTGATCGAGGCCGAGGCAAACTATTTCCTCAAGAACGAAAAAGCCGCACAGGCCTCTTTGAACGCACTGACAAGAGACAGCGGACGTGACAAGGAATATAATTGCACGGCCACAGGCACAGCTCTTCTTGACGAGATAAAGCTTTACCGCAGGATAGAACTCTTCGGAGAAGGCTTCAACTGGTTCGACCTCAAACGTTGGGGAGACTCTTTGAACAGAACTTCCACAGAGAAGGATGGCAACTACATCGCAGCCCTGGCTGTTTCATACAGTCCACAGGACAGGAACAACTGGACATGGGTGATTCCGTCAAGAGAGACGGACTACAACAAGCTCATCAAATAATAACAACCACCCATAAGCAAAGAAAAACCGGGATCCTTTTCAGGAATCCCGGTTTTTTTGTTAAAGTTGTACTTTAGCAAAAGCCTTCGGCCAATCCAAAACAACAATTGTCTTCGGGAATGCTCCATCCCAAACAGATAATCATTTGAACAATCGGCGCTTGAATATCCTCACGGCCAGAAGCAGCATCTTCTCGGCGGGCAGGAACGCGGAGAGACTTCTCAGTCCTTCAGACAGGCGAGCGGGATTATTTTCACCCCGTCCGGGCGGGTGTATGCCATCCTGCTGGATACTGTTACCGGCTACCGGAGTCAGTACCAACAGGGTTCGTTCTTGATTCAGGTGTTTTGATGGATTATTGCTCCGTCAGCTTTTCAACTTCCAGAAGATAGAAGAATGCTTCGAGGCTGATTTTCTTGATGCGATTCAACTTGTTGAGCGACAGGTTCTGGATCATGCTTCCGGCAAGTTCTTCATTTTGCTCCGTTGAATAATGCTTGACCTGATTATTTCCGGTCTGGATCATCTTTACCAGATAGGCAACCTTGGCAGCATCACGGATGGCGATATCGGCATTGTAATTCTCCGGGATGATGAACGAGTTGACGCTGCGGGCACCTTTTGCATAATAGCCATATTCCGTTTGATTCAGAACTCCACGAAGGCAGATATTCATGGCGCAATTGAATGTGTCTTCAAGAACATGGGCTTCTGAAAGCTGGTCCAGTTTGCGGTATCCTAATTCGATGGGGACTATCTGGCTGTAGGTCTTTCTGACTTCCGAGAGGTCATCCACTCTGTCAAGGATGGAACTTACGTCATAGAGTTGCTTCATGATTTCCATGAAGAATTCGTCTTCGCCTTTGAAGAATGGAATACCGGTGGTGTGCGGTGCGAATGCGGTCAATTTGTCACCCAGCATATCCTTCAGACTGGGGCACTGAACCATAACAGGCTCACCGTTCGGCACCAGGAGCGGGCTCTTGATAGGAACCGGCACCACCTCGCTGTAGTGAATATCTTCATACAGTACATCCAGAAGAATCTTGTCCGTAGGACGTCCGGAAGGGTAAGTGACTGCATAATGATATTCGGCGTGAGACTTCGGAACGCCGGTTCTGGATATCCGCTCAATCTCATTAACATCAAGAAAGCCATATTCCGGGCCATATTTTCCCAGATATGCTTTGATATCCAGTCCGGGAGGACATACGATATCCACGTCTATGGACAGTCGTCTGGAAGTATCCAGATGCAGCATAAGAGCCGTGCCACCTTTAAAGATGAAGGGACAGCCAGACCGGACGAGAGATTCCAGCAGCGAAAGGGCGCGTATGGCCTTTTCAACAAGAGAAGTATCAGCTATATTCGGTATTTGACTACTGGCTTGTTCAATCCTTTCCAGGCTACGACTTCGCGGGTCAATCATGGTCAGGAGGTGTTATGCGGTCAAGGAGATGCTGTATCTTGTCTTCGCCGTAGCGGCGTCTTGCATAGCGGAGAAGACGACTGCGGGATATGTCAAAATCATTGAATGCCTCTTGGTAAATGCGCGGGAGCTCACTGCCCTGGAGGAACTCAAATTCGGGGTTCAGGACGATGTCCACCAACATTTTCTCTGCTGTTGGCACTGGCATTCCTTCAAATGTATCAATGGGTGCTTCCGTAGTAAGTGTATGGAGGACGATGCAATCTCTCGTGCTTCCAAACTTAATGAATTCTTCCTTGGTTGGGTTCGGCAGGACCATCATGCTGGGGTATCGTTCGCGAATGGCGTCTGGGAAGGATTGCTCCAAAATGCGCTCTACGTCAACTATGACCATTTTGATATTGGGGACATGGAGCATGAAGGGAATGACACTGGCCGCATCCCAAATGCAGAAATCCGCGAGCGGATAACTGGTTTTCAGATACTCGGCCATTCCCTTCGTCTCTGGCTTCAAAGAAAGCTGTAGTTTAGGCTTCGTGCCCTCTCCCAGTTGATATTCACCCCAGCCGGTTTTGATGAGGCGGCCGGAGGCAACCAGACGATCCAGCTGTGTTTGTAATCCCAGAGTGACGGTAATGCCAATACCGTCCAACCAGGAAGCAAGCTCCTTCTTTCGGAAGGGGCCTCGCTGCAGGGCTGCATAGTAGATGATATGGTCTGTAATAGTCATTCTCTTAAAATGAGCAACACAAAAGTAACACATTTTTGGCAATAAACACTATTTTCCTGCCAAAATTGTATAACTTATTTCGTACCCCAAATAGAAGTTCTTACATACTCATCGCATCTTCGTTATTCCGCATGAAGGTTGACAGCGGCTGTCTTTTCGTGAATGGGCTTGGCCCATAAGCCGCGCGCACCCTCCGCGTCATCGTTGAAAGGGGGAATATTATGTTCTTCCCCAAACAGAAAATCATTTGAACAATCGGCGCTTGAATATCCTCACGGCCAGAAGCAGCATCTTCTCGGCGGGCAGGAACGATGATGCAAGTTATTTTCACTCGATTTGGCGCATTATGGATTACTCAAGTTTCGCATGCGCGAAACACCTTACTTCCCGTCACGGCAGTGACGGAGCAAGTCCCTCCCCCGAGGGGAGGGATTTAGGGA
>CAVERO010000002.1:0-43882 GCA_963617915.1 Candidatus Methanomethylophilaceae archaeon
GTCTCTTCAGTCTGGTCGTACTTGGTCCACTTGGAGCGGTTCCAGGAGATGTTGGCGCTGATGTCGTAGGTGAAGTCGTTGACGGATCCTGACGTTCCGACCCTGAACTCGAATCCGCGGCTTCTTATCGAATTGAGGTTCTCCTGCGGGAGCGAGGCTCCGAAGGTGTTAGGCAGAGACGATGACCTGTAGCCCGGGATGCCGGTGCGGTCTCTCTGGAACACATCGACCTCTCCGTAGAGTTTTCTTTCGAAGAACGAGAAGTCAACGCCGATGTTGTAGATAGCCATCTTCTCCCAGGACAGGTTCTCGTTGGCCAGTCCTGTGGCCGCAAGTCCCATCGTGGTCTCGTCGCCGAAAGTGTAAGGGGCGTCGTAGAAGTAGCCTGTCAGGTAGTTGAAGTCAGCCACTGCATCGTAGCCGGAGGTTCCGTAGCTGGCGCGGACCTTGAGGTTGTCGATCTCGCTCACGGAGCTGAGGAACTCCTCGCGGGACAGGTTCCAACCTGCGGACACGCTCGGGAACCAGCCCCATCTGTGACCTTTGGCGAAGCGTGAGGAGGCATCCCCGCGGATTGTACCTTCCACCATATACTTGTCACGGTAGTTGTAGTTCAGTCGGCCGATGATGGAGGTGCGTCCGTAGTTGCTGCTTCCCGAACCGTTGACGGCGGTGTCGGCGTCACCGGCGATCATCTCTTCGATGATTGTGGTCTTGAAGTCCTGCACCTTCGTGTAGAAGCTCTTGTTGTGGTTGATAGTGCTCTCGAACATCGCGAGTCCGCTGATGTGGTGTCCACCAAAGTCGCGGTTGTAGTTCAATGAATATTGCTGTACGAGGTTCGTTCCCATGCCGTGGTCCTCGCGGAGCGAGCTCGGCTCCACGGACTGGGTGGCGTAGGAGTACAGGTCGGCGCCTCTGTCGTAGGTGTAGAAGGTGCCGCGTTTGTGCATCCACTTGAGGAATGAGCTGTTATAGACGTACATGATGTTCGCCTTGGCCTTGAGTCCCTCGACGTGCTTTGAGGAATATTCGGCGAATCCGGTGAACTTCATGTTGTTGTTCTGAAGGTCATAGTAGCCCGAATTGTCGATGTTAACGGCCCAGACCGGAGATCCGTTCTGCATGTTGGCGTAGGACAGAAGGCTCTTGTCAGGCAGAGTGAGAGGGTAGCGCGGGTCGGCCGCGTAGATGATTCCCTGCCAGAAGTTCACGCCGTCCTGGTAGAGGTCGCCGCCGCTCGGGTAGTCCTTGTCGTCCTTCATGTACTGAAGGTTCATCCCGACGTTCACTCTCTCGCTGACCTTCGTGCTGAAGTTGACCTGGAAGTTGTACCTGTCATAGTGGCCGCTGTTCGGCTTGAACTGAAGTTCCTGACGGTTGTAGCCGAAGTAGCCGTAGTACTTTGTCTTCTCGGTTCCTCCGGAGATGGAGATGTTGTGGTTCTGCTGAGGAGCGTACTTCCTGATCACGGCCGAGTACCAGTCGGTGTTCATGTACTCAGGGTTCGTCCCGACCTTGAAGAGGTCAAGCTCCTCCTCGAGGTACGGCTTGCGGCTTTCCAGTCCGCCGCCGTTCATGTAGATGTCGTTCTGGTAGAGGGCTCTCTGGTAGGAGTCGGCCGGCTTGGTGGTGACGGTGTTCCCCTGCAGTGAGAACGAGGTGTTCACGCTGATTGTCGGAGCCTGGTTGGCACCGGACTTGGTCGTGACGAGGATGACGCCGTTTCCGGCCCTGGCTCCGTAGATGGAGCCGCTTCCGTCCTTGAGGATGGAGACGCTTTCAATCTGACCCGGGTCGAGCCTTGTGAGGTCGCCTTCCACACCGTCGATAATCACGAGCGGGGTGCCGAATCCACGGATGTTCAGTGATGCGTCATCCTGGCCGGGAAGACCTGAAACCTGCTTGGAAACGAGTCCCGGAAGCTGTCCGGCGAGGGTGTGGGAGGTGTTGGTGACAGGAGCTGTGGTCAGCTTCTCCGAATTGACCTGCGACACGCTTCCGGTGATTGTCGCGACTCTCTGCGTTCCGTAACCGACCACCACGGTCTCTTCAAGGAAGAGGTTGTCCTGTGCGAGGACAATCCTCATCTGCCCGGTGGCGGGGATCACCTTTGTCGCATAACCGATGCAGGTGACCTCAAGAGAGGCCCCGGACTTCACGTTGATGGTGAACCGGCCGTCAGCGTCGGCCATCGCTCCGTTGCCAGTTCCTTTCTCCACGATGTAGGCGCCGACGACAGGGTTGTTGTCAGAGTCCACCACCACTCCTTTGACGGTTATGTCAGTTTGTGTCTGGGGGGGGGTACTTGCCACTGCGACATTCAGTTCTACAGATAATTGCAGAGCTGCGAGCAGCAAAAGGCAAGCACAAGATCTAAAGATTTTTTCCATACCTTTTATGTGTTTATAGAATGTGCTATTATTATGTTTTTTTAATGTTTAATCGATTAATCAAATTAAATTAACCGAATCTCTGACGCCGTACGTCAAGATATAGGCAAAGGTATATATTTTCCTAAACCGATTAACTCAAAATTTATAATAATATACTATAAAATTTGATAATTCTTGATTCCGAAAAGAAGCCTCTAAGAAGCTGTTTTGATTTGTTTGTTTGAAGGTTTTTCACCTCAAAGAACATTTCAAACAAATCAAAACAGCTTCTAAATCTCACGGATGGTGCCTTCGAAGACTTTCTGGATTGTATATGGAGTTCCTTTAATTCTGTTTATCAGGATTTTAACGACCTCGTCACCCATGCTTTTGATGGGCTGCTCCACAAAGAGAAGAGGAAAATTCACCAAAGCGAGGGCGTCCGTCTTGTCGAAACAGGCCACTCTGATTTTTTTGTGGACATCGATTTCCTTGTCATGGATGTATCTCATGCCGGTGAAGAAAAGCTCGTGGGATTGGAAGATCACGGCATCCGCCATGTCCGCCCCAAGAAACAGGTCTTCAATGGCGCGCTTTACGTCCTCGGATTCTGAAGAGTAATTGATGTTCTTGATTAATTCCGGATGGAATGCTCCATGGTTCTCAAGCGCTTTAATGTAGCCCTCAAGACGGCCGTTCAGAGCGCTTGTCTTGTGCTTCAGCATCGCTATTCTTTTGCGCCCTGATGACAGAAGCCTTTCGGTCAAGTCGTGTGATGCCTTGAAGTTGTCCAGAATCACATAACTGGCGTCGACTCCGGGGATGAACCTGTCCACCTGGACAAAAGGGATGTTCATCGACATTATCTGCTTCGCTATGTTGTTGCTGTTGTTGGTCGGCACCATGATGATTCCGTCCACCTGGCGGTTGGCGAGCAGTCTGATACCGTTCAACATCTCGTCCGGATCCTCATTCGAGTTGGTGACAATGGTGGAATATCCAAATGAAATGGCTTGCTGCTGAATGTGATACACAAGTTCTCCGAAAAACTCGTTCGAGATGTCAGCCACGATGACTCCCAGAGTTTTCGTCAGCCCTGTCCTTAATCCTCTCGCAAGTTCGTTCGGTGTGTAGTTCAATTCTTTCGCGACCTGAAGTATCCTGTCACTCAGGGATTCGCTTATCCTTTTGTCTTTCGCTTTCCCGCTCAGAACCAAAGAGACGGCACATCTTGACACACCGACCCTGTCCGCGATGTCCTGCATTGAAGCCTTTTTCATCCTATCTCGATTAACTATATTCTAATTCAACTTTCGCAAGTAGCTCCGTCACTGCCGTGACGGGATATAAGGTGTTTCGCACGTGCGAAACTTGAGTATTCTAATTATAACAGTAAATGTTTGTTTCACAGTGGTTTTGCCCTTACTTGGCGGTTAAGGGCCGCATCCTCTCTCCGCTTGGATATTCAAACATAACCATAAAAAAGAGATTTGCCTAATTTTTAAACGATTTTTTGCAGTTCGAAAAATAATGGCTATATTTAACCGATTAACTTAAACAATTAACGGTCGTTTATCCTTATATATTTATATATGCAAAAGACAAATTTCAAATTTGCTGTCCTTCCTGTAATGTTCGGCTTTTTCATTATGGGATTTGTTGACATCGTCGGAGTCGCGACGAGTTATGTCAAAGCCGACTTCGCGGGAATGGACGACACGGTCGCGGGACTTATCTCGCTGTCGTGCTTCCTGTGGTTTCTCGTCCTCTCTATTCCTACCGGCATGCTGATGAACAGGATCGGTCGCAAGAAGACCGTTGTCGTCAGCTTTGCCATCACGGCTCTGGCGATGCTTATCCCTGTCATTGAATATGATTTCGTGTTCGTCCTCGCCGCATTCGCCATGCTCGGCATAGGCAACACTATGCTTCAGGTTGCCCTCAACCCTCTGGTGACAAATGTCGTCGCTCCGGAAAAGCTGACCGGGACTATGACCTTGGGCCAGTTCATCAAGGCGATAAGCTCCTTCCTCGGGCCGATTCTGGCCGCGATGTTCGCGGGCGGTGCGCTTGGTTGGAAAGCGATATTCCCGGTCTATGCCCTTGTCACGATGCTGGCGATGGTGTGGCTGTGGCTGTCTCCGATTCAGGAGCAGCTTATCGAGAAGTCGGAGATCTCGTTCTCGAGGACATTCTCTCTGCTTAAGGACAAGTACATCGTGCTGTTCTTTGTGGGCATCCTTGTTCTGGTCGGAGTGGATGTCGGAATGGGAGTGACATTCCCTAAACTGTTGCAGGAGAGGTGCGGACTGCCTCTGGAGAAGGCCGGAATGGGGAACAGTGTCTATTTCCTTGCCAGAACCGTCGGAGCTTTCCTCGGAGGGATCGTGCTGATGAAATATTCAGCGGGAAAATTCTTCGCCGCCAGCTCGTGCCTGGCTCTGGTCAGCCTCGTAGGACTGATATTCTCGCAGAACCTTACGCTGGTGTTGGTCTTCGTGGCGCTGTTCGGTCTGGGCTATGCGAACCTGTTCTCGATAATCTTCTCAATCTCGATGCAGAAGAAGCCAGAGAAGACGAACGAGGTTTCGGCCCTGCTGATTGTCGGGGTCTGCGGAGGGGCCGTCATTCCTCCTGTGCTCGGAGTGGTCACTGATTTCTTCGGGACACAGGGAGCCGCTCTTGTCGCGCTTGCCCTTGTGTGGATTTACATGGTGGTTCTCATTCCTTTCATCAGGAGCGTGAGACCGGCCGCATCGGAAAACAATTAACACTGACATAAATGAATCATCATCTATCCTCATTTATCTGTTCCGCATTCCTGTCCGCGGCGGCCGTCCTGCCGCTTTCGG
The DNA here is from genome assembly GCA_963617915.1 of Candidatus Methanomethylophilaceae archaeon. GTDB lineage: Bacteria > Bacteroidota > Bacteroidia > Bacteroidales > UBA932 > Cryptobacteroides. The sequence continues at coordinate 5,228 of CAVERO010000002.1, forward strand.
CGGAGAGCCTGTCCCTCAACGGCACATGGACTTTGGATTACTGGGAGCAGAAACGGAATCCTGTCCTTTGCCCGGAAGGGATGGCCGGGATTGAATTCCAGACCATCAAGGCGGAGGTGCCCGGGAATGTAGAGCTTGACCTCCTTGCGGCAGGTCTGGTCGAAAACCCGGAAACCGGCAGCAATGTGTATCTCCTGCGGCCTTACGAGGGCTTCCAGTGGAGGTACAGCCGGAAGTTCGAGTCACCTGAGCGTTCGTCCGAGGACGAGGTCTTCCTGCATTTCGGCGGCATTGACTGCTACGCCGAGGTCTTCCTGAACGGAAAGCACATCGGAAGCGCATCCAACATGCTGATTGACTATGAATTTGATGTCACGGACGCCTTGGCTGCCACCGGTGCGGAGAACCTTCTTGAGGTGTACATCCGCTCTTCCGTCATTGAAGGAAGGAAGAATGTTCCGCCGATCATCAGCTTCAATTTCGCTCAGGTGGAGTCTGTCTATTCCAGAAGGGCTCCGCACACCTACGGATGGGACATCATGCCGAGGCTTGTGAGCGCCGGTCTGTGGAGGGATGTCACCCTTGAGGTGAAGCCTCCGGTGCACATTGTGGACACCCACTGGTACACCTGCGACGTGAACGTCAAGGAGAAGACAGCCGCTGTTTATCTGGATTACACCATCACCCTGCCTGTGAAGTATCAGGACGGGGCGATGACCGCCGAGATTTCGATTTCCAAGGACGGGGTGGACAAGGTGAGATATTCAAAGAAGATCACTTCACACGCTTCGCGGGAGATTCTCGGCCTTGGCGATGTGGAGTTCTGGTGGCCGAGAGGCTACGGCGAGCCGGCCTTGTACGACGCTACGGTCAGGATTCTGGACGCGGACGGCCGTGAAGTGGACGTGGACACGAAGAAGATCGGGATCCGCACGGTCCGGCTCGACATGACGGCAACCACTTCCAAGGAGGCTCCGGGACGTTTCGCATTCATCGTCAACGGCGAGAGGCTCTACATCCACGGCAGCAACTGGACTCCGATGGACGCTTTCCACAGCCGCGACCCTCAGCATCTTGAGAAGGCTCTTGCAATCGCCGTGGACCTGAACTGCAACATGCTCAGGTGCTGGGGCGGCAATGTTTACGAGGACCACGCCTTCTTCGACCTGTGCGACAGAAACGGAATCCTCGTGTGGCAGGACTTCGCGATGGGCTGCACGCTCTACCCGCAGGATCCTGATTTCCAGAAGGCGATAGCTCAGGAAGTGCGTTCCGTGGCTCTGAAGCTCAGGTCGCACCCTTCCCTGGCTCTGTGGGCCGGGAACAACGAGAACGACCAGACGCTGACACTCGGCACGCTCGCAAGGTTCAGGATGGATCCCAACGACGACGTGGTCTCCAGGGTGACAATCCCTACGGTTCTCTACGAGGTTGACCCGACCAGACCTTATCTGCCTTCCTCTCCGTACTGGAGTGAGGAGCTTGTCGCCACCTCCTACAGCACCGAGAACATCCCGGAGGATCATCTCTGGGGGCCGAGGGGCTACTACAAGGATCCGTTCTACACCCAGGCGAAGTGCATCTTCGTCAGCGAGATAGGCTACCACGGAATGCCGAACAGGGAGAGTCTGGAGAAGATGTTCCCGAAGGAGTCCGTTTACCCTTGGAGTGATGTCAAGACAAGAACGTGGAACGAGGACTGGCTGACAAAGTCTGTGAGAATCTTCGAGGAATGGGGCTATACTCCTGACAGGAACAACCTGATGATCAATCAGGTGCGCCTGCTGTTCGGAGATGTGCCGACTGACCTTGAAGACTTCATCTTCGCGTCGCAGAGCGTCCAGGCGGAGGCCATGAAGTACTTCATCGAGAAGTTCCGCGGACACAAGTTCGCCCCTAACACAGGAATGCTCTGGTGGAACATCAGGGATGGCTGGCCGTTGATTTCCGACGCCATCGTTGACTGGTACAACAGCCCGAAGATGGCCTACTGGTTCATCAAAAACGCCCAGACTGACGTGTGCGTCCTGATGAATGACGCCGAGGACGGAGGCTACCCGCTGGTCGTCGCCAATGACACCAGGGAGGATGCGTCCGGAAAGGTGACGGTCACGGATGTGAAGACCGGTTCAGTGGTCTTCAAGGGCGACTACGAGGTCCCGGCCAACGGGATGAAGAGAATCACGGCCATCCCGGAAAGGCAAGGTCAGGGAATATTCAAGATTTCCTACACCGGCCGCGGCGGGGAGAGCCATGAGAACCACTATCTCTACGGGAAGGCTCCCTATGACCTCAAAGAGTACCGTAAGTTGTTGAAAAAGACTAATATGTTTAATTTGTAACAAGCGGCTACCAATAGCCGGATAATCAGAATCATGGACAAAAGAATATTGCTTGGAGTCGATGTCGGAGGGACGAAATGTGCCGTCACGCTTGGAGTGTCGATTGACGGGGACATCGAGATCAAGGACAAAACCTGTTTCCCGACCGTCGGCGTTGACGACACCATAGAAAGAATCAAAACGGAAATACATAACATCCTTAAAGGGAACTCGTTGAAAAACAGTGAGGTTTATTCAATAGGTGTCAGTTGCGGCGGGCCTTTGGACAGCGCCACCGGAGTGATCATGTCTCCTCCGAACCTGCCGGGCTGGGACAACATTCCCATCGTGAGGATTCTCTCCGAGGAGTTCGGAGTGCCTGCGGCCGTACACAATGACGCCAATGCCAGCGCACTGGCCGAGTGGAAGTTCGGAGCCGGCAAGGGGACCAGGAATATGGTCTTCCTGACATTCGGGACGGGTCTGGGAGCCGGGCTGATACTTGACGGAAAACTCTATACGGGGACTAATGACAACGCCGGCGAGCTCGGTCACCTGAGGTTGAATGACTATGGTCCCGTCGGCTACGGCAAGATGGGGTCCTTCGAAGGTTTCTGCAGCGGAGGAGGAATCATGCTGCTGGCCCAGTCGGTAGCCAAGGAGCGCCTTCAGATGGGTGGCAAGGTGTCCTGGTGTCCGGACGGGGATCTGTCTGGAATCACGGCGAAGGTTGTCGCCGAGGCCGCCCGGAAGGGTGATCCTCTGGCCCGGAAGGTTTATGAGATTTCGGCCCGGCAGCTTGGGAAGGGTCTTTCGATTGTGGTGGACATCCTGAATCCTGAACTCATTGTCGTCGGGAGCATATATTCAAGAAACGAGGACATGATGCGTCCTTTCGTCGAGGAGGTTCTGTCCCGCGAGGCTCTTCCGCTGGCGAACAAGGTGTGCAGGGTTGTGCCCGCAGCCCTCGGGGAGTCAATCGGTGATTACGCCGCTCTTTCTGTGGCGGCAAACGTGCAAAAATAAAACGGACAAATGGTAAAGAATATTATTGAACACAGCCTGTCGGAGACTTTGGATGAGCTGACAGGTTTTCTTGCCGCACCGGAGACGGTGCCTTCCATCGAGAGGTGTGTGGACATCCTGGCCGAGTCTTTGGCTTCCGGCGGCAAGGTGATGAGTTGCGGCAACGGTGGGTCACTGTGTGACGCCACCCATTTCGCCGAGGAGTTGACAGGACGGTTCCGCAGCAGCAGAAGGCCGCTGCCGGCCATGTCGATCAACGATCCGGCCTACTTCACATGCGTGGGCAACGACTTCTCTTTCGCCGAGATATTCCAAAGATGGGTCGAGGCTTTCGGCAAACCGGGAGATGTGCTTCTTGCGATAAGCACAAGCGGAACATCCGGCAACGTGCTTGGGGCGGTGGAGGCCGCAAGAAAACTTGGGATGAAGGTGATCGCACTGACTTCCGTGAAAGGAAAGCCGTTGGCGGAAGCTTCCGATGTGGCCGTTCTGGCTCCCGACGCTCCTCATTCGGACAGGATTCAGGAGATTCACATCAAGGTGATCCACATCATGATAGAGGCATTGGAAAAGAAACTGGGGTTCTGATATGAAGTGTTCGTCCGGTCTTTTGACCATTCTCGCGACTGTCTTGATGTCGCTGTCTGTGACGGTGACCTCAGAGGCCCGTGCCGTGGTAAGTATGCCCGGGGACAAGATCAAGGTCTCCTCCTGGATTGACGCCCGCTTTTCCAAAGGCGGCTCCGTGCCGTTCTCGTTCAAGCTGGACGGTGTGCCTTCCTCAGAGTTTCTCGGCGGATGGAAAAGAGAACGCAAGGTTCTGGAGTCTTCCGACCCTGCCGCCGTCTCAAGAAGGTTCGTCTGGACAAGCTCCAAGGAAGGACTTTCTGTTGAGTGTGATGTCACAGGTTATCCTGAAAACGGTGTGGTCGAATGGGTTGTCCGCTTCCGCAACGTTTCCGGCAGGAATTCGGGGCAGATCTCTGACCTGAAGATAGCCGACTTGAGGATGGATTTTCCGTCTTCCGGTCCGGTGTCCCTCCACTATGCGGAGGGCAACAAGATTTCAAGGGCTGACTACGCTCCGAGGACAAAGGTCTTTGGGGCAGGGGACGAGGTGCGTTTCGAGCCTTCCGGGGGCCGTTCCTCAAGCGAGGCCTTCCCTTTCTACAACATAGAGTCCAAGGCCTCGGGACAAGGAGCCATGATGGCCATTGGTTGGTCCGGAACATGGTTTTCGGACTTCAAGTCATCCGGCCAAAAGTCGTTGGACGTGGCCGCGGGATTGGTGAACTTTGACCTCTACCTCAAGCCCGGGGAGGAAATCCGCGTGCCGTCGGTCGCCTTCCTGTTCTGGAGCGGGGGCCAGATGGACGGACACAACCGTTTCCGCCGCTTCCTCCTGGAGCACCGCTACAGGAAGATTCAGGGCGAGCAGGTGAGGAACTACCTCAGCAGCGGCTTCAACTACCGCGACCCGCAGCCTTTCGGGGAATATTCCTGCATAACTTCTGAATGGGCGACGGCGATGATTCACCGTTACATCCAGTTCGGGCTGATTCCGGATGTCTTCTGGCTGGACGCCGGATGGCACACCGGAGCTTCCGACTACCGGCACGGCCAGAACTGGGCTTCCACGACCGGCAACTGGACGGTGGACGCCAAGCGTTTCCCGGACGGAATGAAGCCGGTTTCGGACGCAGCCCACTCCGTCGGAGCCAAGTTCATGCTTTGGTTCGAGCCGGAAAGGGTCGTGAAGGGTACGCAGTGGGCTCTTGAACACAAGGAATGGATGCTTGACTGCCCTCAGCCGGAGGGTTCGGAGGAGTCAGGATGGCTTCTGTTCGACCTTGGAAACGACGATGCGTGCGACTGGCTCTGCAAGTACTACGGGGATTTGATGGAGGAGAACGGAGTTGACTGGTACAGGCAGGACTGCAACATCAAGCCAGCGCCGTACTGGGCCTTCAACGACGAGCCCGGGCGAAAGGGGATGAAGGAGATAAGGCACATCGAGAATCTGTACCGCTTCTGGGACTATCTTCTTGACAGATTCCCGGAGATGGTCATCGACAACTGTGCCTCCGGAGGAAAACGCCTTGACTGGGAGACCATAAGCAGGAGCGTGCCTCTGTGGAGAAGCGACTACTACCACTACGACGACCCGGACGGCTACCAGTGCCACACCTACGGTCTGAATTATTTCCTTCCGGTCCATGGCACGGGAATATTGCTGCCTGACAAATATTCGTTCCGTTCGAGCCTTTCCTCCACTCTCATCTACAACTGGAAAATCACCGAGAAGGGAGTGTCCGTGATTGAGATGCAGGAAAGATTGGCGGAGTACAAGGGCATCCGCGACTACTACTTCGAGGATTACTATCCGCTCACCGGCGACGGCGACCTCACCGGTCACGATGTGTGGCTGGCCTACCAGATGCACAGGCCGTCCGACGGGACCGGGATAGTGGTGGCGTTCAGACGGGAGGAATCCCCTCTGGACAGTTGTGTGGTCCGTCTGGAAGGCCTTTCCGCCGAAAAGCTCTACCTGCTGACCGACAGCGATTCCGGCGAGGCGGTCACAAAGACAGGCCGCGAGCTTGCCGAGGGATTGACCCTCAGGCTTGACAAACCGAAAAGTTCTCTTCTCATAAAATACGTTGAACAATGAAAAAAACAATAACCGTTTTGATTCTGGCGGCGCTCTGTTCCGGGATGGCATGGGGCCGCTCATCGATGGAGATGTCCGCCAAGGGCCAGTCTTGCCAGCGGTGGATAGAGAAGCATTTCTCCAAAGGGACGCTTCCTCCTTTTTCCTTTGACTACGACGGAGTTCCGTCCGACTCTTTCCTGAAGAAATGGAAGTTCACGAAGTCGGCTCCGGTTGTCTCCGAGGACGGCGAGATCCAGAGGTCCTTCTTCTGGACTGATGGGAAGACCGGTCTTCAGGTAGAGTGCAAGGTGAAGAATTTCAGCGACTTCAATGCGATGGAATGGACTCTTTACTTCAGAAACCTGTCCACCGCCAACACCGGGCAGATCTCTGACGTCAAGGCCGCCGACCTCGACATGAGGTCCGGCCGCGACGGGGCCTGGTCCCTTTTCTACGCCAGAGGCAGCGACGCCGGCAAGCACGATTTCATGGCACAGACGAAGGAATATTCAGTAGGGGATTCCTTGGTCATGACCCCGTCGCTCGGACGCTCGTCTTCCGTCGGCTTCCCTTATTTCAATGTAAAGACCCCTGAAGGCGGGATGGTTTTCGCCATCGGCTGGACAGGTTCCTGGAAGGCGGAGATAATCCGTCCTTCCGAGGACCGCGTCAATGTCTCCACAGGCCTTAAGAATCTGAACACCTACCTGCTTCCGGGCGAGGAGATCCGTACCCCGCTGACGGCGATGGTCCCTTGGCAGGGAGAGGACAGGATGGACGGGCAGAACATTCTCCGTCAGTTCATCCTGAAGCATCACTATCCGAAGGCTGGAGGCTCTCCGGTAGAGCCGCCTCTGTGCTCAAGCTTCAACTACGGCGACCCGTACCCTTGCAATGAATATACCTGCATGACCGCTGACTACGCCAAGGCCTTGATCCATCGCTACGAGGAGTTCAACCTGTTGCCGGAGGTCTTCTGGCTTGACGCCGGGTGGTACAAGAAAGCCGCCGACTGGAAGAACGGTTACAACTGGGCCAACTCCGTCGGCAACTGGACAGTGGACGCGAAACGCTTCCCTGCCGGCCTCGGAGAGATCGCCGACGCCGCCCACGAGGTAGGCTGCAAGTTCATGGTCTGGTTTGAGCCTGAGAGGGTCATCAAGGATTCCGACTGGGCCTACGAGCATCCCGAGTACATGCTTCTCGCCGGCGGCGGCAAGCCTGTCCCTCATGAGATTGACAGAAGGACCCAGGATTCTTTCCTTGTGAACCTCGGTGACGAGAACGCCAACAAATGGCTCAGGGAGAATGTCGCGAAGCTGATAAGGGACAACCGGATTGACCACTACCGTCAGGACTACAACGTTGACCCTGAATGGTTCTGGTACAGCAATGACGAGCCGGGACGAAACGGAATCTGCGAAATCGGGTACGTCACCGGACTCTACAAGTTCTGGGACTATCTCCGTTCCGAGTTCCCGAACCTTTACATCGACAACTGCGCCGGAGGAGGCCGTAGGCTTGACCTTGAGGCGACTTCCAGAAGCATTCCTCTCTGGAGGACCGACTACAACTACGGCGAGCCTGTCGGCTACCAGTGCCACACCTACGGCCTGAGCCAGTGGCTTCCTGTCAGCGGCACCGGTCTCGCGAAGGCCGACGCGTTTCACGCCAGGTCAAGCTTCAGCGCCGCCGTCATCTTCAATTGGAAGGTGACATCGGCGGATTTCAACATCCTGGAGATGCAGAGGCGCATGGCGGAATTCCAGGACATCAGGCACTATTTCCTTGAGGATTTCTACCCTCTCACGGGCTACGGCGACACCACCTCCGATGACATCTGGCTGGCGTACCAGCTTGACAGAAAGTCTGACGGCAGCGGTCGCATCGTCGCTTTCAGAAGGTCTCAATGCGGTCAGGACAGGATTGTCGTCAAGTTGAGAGGGCTTCGTCCCGACGCTGTGTATGTTCTTGAAAACCAAGATACCATGGACTCCGTCGAGAAGTCTGGAGCCGAGTTGGCGGCCGGATTCGAGCTGACGCTCAAGGATGCGGGATCATCATTGTTCTTCAAGTACAGCGTCAAGAAATGAGATTGAGGTTTTCCATCGCCGCGCTGCTGTGTGCGGTGTGCGCTCTTTCCTATGCCGGAGACCGTCCGCGCGGAAACTCCGGCATTAAGAAAGAGACAGGGTCTCTGAAATTCTTCCAATTGAACATCTGGGAGGGACTCGTGAATGTGGACAACGGGCTGGATGTCTTCTGTGACCAGCTTGTGGCTCTCATGCCCGATGTCGCCTCTTTCTGCGAGTTCCCGTCGAGAGGGGATGAGAAAGTCAGGGAAAGGTCCGCCGAGTACATTCTCGGGCAGGCGATCGAACGCATTTATGAGAAAACCGGAGTACGTTACTACAAGACAAGCATGTCGGGCAGCGGCACAAGAGGTGTTCTCACGAGATTTCCGGTCGTGGAAGGGCCATCGCAGGTCGCATCCACCAAGGACCCCGGACAGCAGCAGTGGTTCTACAGGACAGTCATCGACTTCCACGGTCAGGAGGTTGCGGTCTATTCCTCCCACTCGATTCATTACTACTATGCCTGCTACCTTCCGAGGGGTTATGGCGACGGGTGCGACCCATACGGATGGAACAAATTGGCCGGCGGGCCTGTCTCCGACCCGAAGACAGTGGTCGAAAGAGATGTCGCCGGAGACCGTCTTCAGATGGCGGTTGACCTGAAAAATGACACCGATGTTCAGGCATCCCTTGGCCGTCTGTGCATCTACGCCGGCGACCTTAACCAACCTTCGCATCTGGACTGGACCAAGCGGACGAAGAATCTTTGGGGACACAACGGCCTTTCGATTCCTTGGAGCGTCTCCACATTTTTGCTTGCCAATGGCTTCAGTGACGCCTACAGGGTAATTTATCCCAACCCGGTGAAGAATCCGGGGTTCACATGGCCGGTCTATAATAAAGACGCCAGGAAAAGCGTGGCCTGGGCTCCGGAAGCCGACGAGCGTGACAGAATCGATTTCGTGTATTTCCGCAATGATGACAGAATCAGGGTTCTTGACGCCCAGATTGTAGGGCCGGACTCAACGGTTGACCACGGTAAACCAGTCCGTGACAAAGTTTCGGAGGGCGAACTGGTCCTCCCTGCCGGAGATGTCTGGTGCAGTGACCATCGTGGCCTTCTCATAACGTTCGGCATCGATGATGCGGGTGGAAAAACAAGTGAATGAATAAAAAAAAAGAAGTCCGGCGGATGAAGCCGGACTTCTTTTTTATCGATAATCCTTGGATTACTTGTAGTACTCGGCGAACTCGATGTCCTTGGTGGCTTTCTCGGCGAGAGCCTTGTCCTTCTTGGCAACTGAGTCAAGCCAGGTCTTGACCTGGTCGAAATTGCCCTGACGGGCGGCGATGACGGCCCTGAGGTAGTCAACCTTGGCGTCCTTGCAGCGGGCGGCCTTGGAGGCCTTGTCAAGCTGGTCGGTGAGGATGTAGGCAAGAACGGTGTTGTGGCAGCAGCCCTTCACGTCCTGAAGGTCCTGAACGGCCTTCTCGTAGTCGCCGGTGAGGATGTCCACTACACCCAGGTTAGCCTTTGCGGCGTCGGTACCGGCCTTCTTGAAGTTCTTTGTGGCGGTCTCGTAGTCACCGTTGCGGAGAGCAATCACACCAAGGGCGTTGGTGAGGTCGGAGTCCTTTGTCTCTACGGCGGCGAAAGCCTTGTCAGCCTTCTTGACGTCACCGGCGTTGAGGTAGGCGACACCAAGGTTGAACCTTGCCTTGTCACTGTCGTACTTGTTGATGGCCTTGTTGTAAAGCTTGACCTTGCTGTCGAGATCCTTCGTGAGGGTGGCGGCGTGCAGGAGGGCAGGCTCGTCGAGGATGTCGATGTTGCTCTCGACCAGTGCCGTAAGCTCGTCGGCCGTGTAGTTCTTGAACTCGACGTTGGCGATGAACCTCGCGCGGCGGAGCTCAGGGAGAATGCCGCTCTTAAGCTCGGTGTAAACGGAAGACATGTTCTTGATCTCGCTCTCGCGGACAGCCGGGTCGCTGTACATGGAGAGAACACGGAGGATAAGGTCCTTGTCCTCGATGTCAGAGTTCTGGACGAGCTCCTGGAAGCCTTCCCAGTCCTGGCCGATGCTCTTTACTTCAGGATCGGCGACATCCTTGCCCTTCATCACCTTGTCCCAAGCCTTGTCGGCGGACTTTGAACGCTTCTCTGAAAGGGTGCTGTTGAGTTTCTCGCCACCGTCAGGTGAAGCGTAAGCCACAACCTCTGTCCCGACGAGGGTCTTCCTCTCATTGGCCTTGATCTCCTCAAGAGCGCTCTGGAAATCCTTGATGGACTGTCCCTTGAGCTGCTTTGACTGAACGTCGGCGGAGTTGATGTTGTAGAGAATCTGGCCTTCGGCGGTCTGCTGGAGGACAGCCTCGTAGCCGTCAGCCTTGTAAGGAACCTGTCCGGCTGCCTTCACGAGCATGTAGGTGGTGTTGACACCGTCGGCGACCTTCTTTACAGGAAGCTTGTAGGACTTTGCCTTGTACTTGGCGACGCCGCGGAGCTCAAGATGTGACTGCTCCATTCCTTCAACATAATTGAAGTGAACCTTTTCGGTGACGGTGCCGCCGGCCTTGGCGACAACCTTGTAGTTGTCCTTTACCTTCTCACCCTGATACATGAACGGGGTCATCTTGGCCTCACCGCCGTCGTAAACAAGCACAGGGGTGACCTCAAGGATGGCCTTTGGATGGAAGTACTTGTCAGGGTAGGTCACTGTGACAGTCGCATCGATGTTGCCAGCGACACACTCCAGAACCGCAGGATCGCATTTTACGATCACATTGTCAGCGAGTTCAGCCATTTTCTCGGCTGAAGAGCAGGCGACCGCAGCCATTCCGATGAAGGCCGCGGCAAAAATTTTGAGTGTCTTTTTCATATAACTAATGATTAAAGATTGCATTTCAACACTGCTAACAAATATACAAAGATAATTATTATTTTGTTAACTTTGCCAAACTGTGAGCAAATACTATGGATTCACAAGAACTGCAAAGACTTAAAAACAAATACGACATCATCGGGAATGATGCCGCTCTCAACAGAGCGTTGGAAACGGCCGTCGCCGTGGCCCCGACGGACTTGACTGTCCTTGTCACCGGGGAAAGCGGTGTCGGCAAAGAGAATATTCCAAAGATCATACATCAGAACAGCCTTCGGAAAACCAGCAAATACTTTGCCGTAAACTGCGGCGCGATACCTGAAGGCACGATTGATTCGGAACTTTTCGGTCACGAGAAAGGCTCTTTCACCGGGGCGATAGAGACCCGGAAGGGTTATTTCGAGGAGGCGGACGGAGGCACTTTGTTCCTTGACGAGATCGGGGAGTTGCCGTTGGCTTCCCAGGCGAAGCTCCTCAGGGTTCTCCAGAGCGGGGAGTTCATCAAGGTCGGATCGTCCAAGGTACAGAAGACGGACGTGAGGGTAATCGCCGCCACAAACGTGAACCTGCTCTATGCTGTCGGCAAGGGAAAGTTCAGGGAGGATCTTTTCTACAGGCTCAACGCTATCCAGATCAAGATGCCGGCCCTTCGTGAACGCAAGGAGGACATCTATCTGTTGTTCAGGAAGTTCACCTCTGATTTCTCGGAGAGATACGGGATGGGGAAAGTGTCCCTTACCAACGACGCCATCGACCTGTTGATAAACTACCGTTGGCCGGGGAACATCCGTCAGCTGAAGAATGTCGCCGAGACGGTCACGGCGCTGGAATCCGAGAAGTTGACCCGCGCTTCTGAAAGATGCGTGATTGACGCCGGCGCTTTGTCCGGATACATGCCGAAGGATGAGGTCGGTCTCCTGCCGGTGGCCGCTGCCGCCGAGCCTGCGGGAGGGCAGATGGCTGATTCCGACAAACAGATGATCATAAAGGCTATCTTCGACCTCAAGCAGGAGGTTGACGGCCTGAAGGCGAGGCTTGAGTCTGTTCAGGGCGGTGTCTCGCCGCTGAGACCGGCGCTCAGGCCGGCCCCGGAGCCCGAAGAGGCCGAGTGGCAGGGTTTCGGTACGCCTGTCAGCAGCGGAGATGTCGGAAAGGTCGTCGATGTTGACATCAAGGCCGAATCACCGCATCCTCAGGGCTTGTCGTTGAAGGACGCCAAGCGCCAGATGGTGGAGAAGGCCCTTGAGAAACACGGAGGGAACAGGAAGAATGCCGCCAAGGAACTGGAGACCTCCGAGCGGACGCTGTACCGTTGGATTGAGAAGTACCATATCGACGCCAAGCCGGACAAAGGCGGCGAAATCTGATAGAGCGGGCGCTGACCCGCAGAAACACCGCTCTTCTTCACTGCTTGCAGTGAAAGCAAGTCCCTCCCCCGAGGGGAGGGATTTAGGGAGGGGGTAACGTGGATAGATGAGGGTGTGCAATCACCTTCGAACGCGAGATAAAGAATTTTACAGCAAGTAATTGCCTACTTGCGAAAGTTGAATTATGAATATGAAGAAGTTCCTTACAGCCTTTTCCTTACTGGCGGCCGTTGTCCTTGGCGGCTGCTCCATTGTCAAGTACTCATTCACCGGCACTTCCATTCAGGCGGATGTCAAGACTGTGACAATCAATTATTTTGAATATAAGGCCCTCAAGGTCAACCCTAACCTCAGCAATGACCTGACGGAGGCGATGAGGGACAAGTTCCGCAAACTCACCAAGCTGGAGCAGGTTGAGATGGACGGAGACCTTGAGCTTCAGGGCGAGATCACCGGCTACGATGTCAAGGCCGCTGCCGTCACTGCCAATGAGGTGGCCGCGCAGAACCGCCTTACCGTCACGGTGAAGCTGAAGTTCACCAACCGGAAATACCCTGAGGATGATTTCGACAAGAGTTTCTCGGCATATTCGGATTACGATTCCACCAACTCGCTGGACGCTGTCGAATCGACACTCTGTCAGGAGATAATCGAGAAGCTGGTGGAGGACATGTTCAATGCCAGTGTGGCCCAGTGGTAGTTATGAAAGGAGGAAAGATGAATCTCGAGTCCTTGGGTATGGACGAGCTCACGGGGGTGATCAACATGTACCCGTGGTTCGGCGCCGCCCGCAAGGAACTGTGCGCCAGGATGGCCAAGGTCGGAGGGGACGAGTGGGGCAAGACACAATATTTAGAGGCCGCCATGTACGTCGCTTCCAGGACGTTGGTCTCCGACATCATGCGTTCCGCCAGACGTGAGGACTATTCCGACAAGGACGTGGAGCGTCTCATCAAGGAATACATACAGCCGGCCGAAGCGGCGAAGGAGATGCCGGAGCAGTCATTGCCGCAGGCGGACAGTCACGGCCGCGGAGTGCGTGCCGCCGGAGGAGATTTCTTCTCTCCGGAACAGTACGCTGCCGTGAAAAAGGAAGAGGACAACGTCTTCTCGCGCTTCAAGTCCGAGCGTTATGACGAGCCGGAGGAGCGCGTGTGGGAAGATCCCGAGTTCGGTTTCTGTACCGAGACTTTGGCCGCGATCTATGCCGATCAAGGCTATTTTGTTGAGGCAAAGAAGATTTATTCCCGGCTAATCTTGCGATATCCGGAAAAAAGTGCTTACTTTGCATCCCTTATTGAAAAATTGCGACAAGAAAATTAAAATTAAAGAATATGTTTACATTCCTCACAGTTTTTATTGTCATCGCGGCGATTCTTCTGACCATCGTCGTGCTGCTTCAGAACGGCAAGGGACAGGGAATGGCCAGTAACTTTACTTCAGCCAACCAGACTCTCGGCGTAAGACAGACCGCTGACATTCTTGAGAAAGTCTCCTGGGGTCTTGTCACATTCATTCTCGTTGTCTCCATCATCACTTCGTTCACGACCAGAACCACCGTTTCCGGCGTTGATGTGACCGAGAAGATTGAGAACACTGCCGCGCAGCCTGAATTCCCTTCAGCGCCTGTCCAGTCGGCCAATCCGGCCCAGGAAGCTCCTGCTACAGAGGCTCCTGCCGAGTAACTGACATTTTGTCAGCCTTCGGGCTGTGGAACATAATTTGACTTCAAGCCGTTTGGTCTTCGGGCCGGACGGCTTTTTGAATGCCGTCACGTGAACCGGCGCGGGCCGCGAGCGGAAGTGTCCCAAGGCTAAAAAGGAAAAAAGAATTATGGAAAACAATACCAACAACACATCATTGCAGTTCTTGCCTAAGTTCGCGATCAATCTCAACGAGCAGGCGGCAAAAGGGAAGCTCGATCCTGTCATCGGCAGGGACGAGGAGATCCGTAGGGTTCTTCAGATCCTGAGCAGAAGGACCAAGAACAACCCTATTCTTGTAGGTGAGCCGGGTGTCGGAAAGACAGCCATCTCCGAGGGCATCGCCCAGAAGATCGTGGACGGTGACGTGCCGGAGAACCTCAAGAGCAAGAAGGTATATTCCTTGGACATGGGAGCCCTGATCGCGGGAGCGAAGTACCAGGGCGAGTTCGAGGAGCGTCTGAAGGGAGTCGTCAAGGAGGTGGTTGACAGCGCCGGAGAGATAATCCTTTTCATCGATGAGATTCACACCCTCGTGGGTGCTGGACGTTCTTCCGGTGCGATGGACGCGTCGAATATCCTTAAGCCGGCGCTTGCCAGAGGTGAGTTGAGGACCATCGGTTCCACCACACTTGACGAGTACCAGAAGTATTTCGAGACCGACAAGGCTCTTGAGAGGCGGTTCCAGATGGTCATGGTCGATGAGCCGTCGCCAGCCGAATCGATAGCCATCCTCAGGGGTCTGAAGGAGAAGTACGAGAACCATCACCGCGTGAAGATCGAGGACGACGCCTTGATTGCCGCCGTCAACCTTTCGCACAGGTACATCACGAACAGGTTCCTGCCGGACAAGGCCATCGACCTTGTGGACGAGGCCGCCTCGAAGCTGCGTCTGGAGATGAACTCCGTTCCGGAGCCTATCGCCGATCTCAACAGCGACATCCGTCAGCTGGAGATCGAGAAGGAGGCCATCAAGCGTGAGGGCACGTCCCTCAAGTCCGAGAAGATTCAGAAGGAACTTTCCGACAAGATAGCCGAGAAGGAGGCTCTGATGAAAAGGTGGAACGATGAGAAAGGCATCCTTTCCGGCCTTCAGGAAGCGCGTCAGGAGATTGAGAACTACAAGATTCAGTCTCAGGCAGCCGAGAGGGCGGGGGACTACGGCAAGGTGGCCGAACTCCGTTACGGCAAGATCGCCGAGGCGCAGAGGAAGATCGATGATCTGACCCGTAAGCAGGCGGAGATCAAGGATCCTATAATCACCGAGGCAGTCACCCCGCAGGACATCGCTGAGGTTGTGGCCAAGTGGACCGGAATCCCTGTGCAGAAGATGCTTGAGAGCGAGAAGGAGAAGCTTCTCCGCATCGAGAGCGAACTGCACAAGAGGGTGGTCGGTCAGGATCAGGCCATTCAGGCCGTGGCCGACGCCGTGCGCCGGAGCAGGGCCGGACTGTCGAACGAGAAAAGGCCGATCGGTTCGTTCCTCTTCATGGGTACGACCGGTGTGGGCAAGACCGAACTTGCGAAGGCTCTTGCGGAGTTCCTGTTCAACGATGAGAACATGATTACGAGAATCGATATGAGTGAGTACCAGGAACGTCACACAGTCAGCCGTCTTGTCGGCGCGCCTCCGGGATACGTGGGCTACGACGAGGGCGGTCAGCTGACCGAGGCGGTAAGGCGCAAGCCTTATTCGGTCATCCTGCTGGACGAGATTGAGAAAGCTCATCCGGATGTGTTCAACGTCCTGCTGCAGGTTCTTGACGACGGCCGTCTGACAGACAACAAGGGACGTACTGTGGATTTCAAGAACACAATCCTGATCATGACTTCCAATGTCGGCTCGGACATCATCCAAGGCTATATGGACAGGCTTCCTGCCGTAGGGCAGCCGGGAGCCGATCCCGCCGGGGAGATCAGGGCCGTCGCCACGAGGCGCGAGCTTCTGGACGAGTGCAAGGAAAAGGTGATGGACGTGCTCAAGACCACGGTAAGGCCGGAGTTCCTGAACAGAATCGACGAGATCATCATGTTCGACCCTCTGACCCAGAACGACATCCGTGACATTCTTCACATCCAGATGAAGCAGCTTCAGAGCAGGCTCTCCGAGGAGGGTGTCACCATCGAGTTCACAAAGGCCTTCGAGGACCATATGGTCACTGGCGGTTACGACCCGGCCTACGGCGCCCGTCCGATTAAGAGGTTGATGCAGCGTGAGCTTGTCAACCAGCTTGCGAAGGCGATTCTGGCCGGAACAGTCCACAAGGACTCCGTCATCGAAATCGATGCGGTCGGCGGCCAGATAGTCCTGAACAATAAGTAATCCTTATTTGCTGAAGTTTATCTCCCGGACGAGGTGTTTCATCCCGGCGTATTTGTCCAGGACCCACATCACATAGCGGATGTCCGTGTTGATGCACTTGTTATAGCTTTGAGTGTAGGACGCGTCACTGGCGAGTGATTCGAGATTGCCGTCAAAGGCCAATCCGATGAGCTCGCCTTTCGCGTTCAGGACAGGGCTGCCGGAGTTGCCTCCCGTGATGTCGTTGTCCGTCATGAAGTCAACGACCATCGTGCGCTTCCCGTCCATCCGGGTTCCCCAGCGTCCCCAGCGTCCTTTTTCAAGCAGGGCTTTCTGCCTGTCCGTGAGAAGATAGTCGTGGTCCGAGGGGTCATGTTTCTGAAGAATCCCCTTTGGAGTGGTGTACCAGCCGTAGATGACCCCGTCGTTCGGCTGAAGGCCGCCAACGGTTCCGTAAGTGATTCTCATTGTGGAGTTTGCGTCGGGATATTGCTCGATGTCCTTATGAAGCCTCATCCAGTAGAGGGCTTTCTTGTACTCCTTTTCGAGACGGTTGACCTCCTGCATCTTCTTCCCCTGGCCGTTCCTGTCGTTGAAGGTCATGACAGGAGTGTCGGTCAGGAATCTTCGGAGAGGATCCTGTTTCACTTCATCAACGGATTGAATGTCCTCTATCCTCTTCGCCGAGGCTACCACGCTCCTGCTCCAAAGATATTCAGCCATAGCCTTGTAGTCATTGCCGAAACGGTCCAGCATCCTGCTCTGGTACTTTCCGAAGTAGTAGGACTCAAGGTTGTCGAAATATTCCTTGCAGGCATATTCAAGAAGTTCCTTTTCCACTCTGGTGTCGGTGGCGGCGAGGCCTTCCCTCAAAGCGTCCTTGGCTTTTTCCACGGAGGAGGCGTTTCCCGCGCGGAGGAGGTAGCGGCTGATGTAGGTTCCGCGGAACATCGTCTCACGGAAAAAAACCTTGTCCCTCTCGATGCTTTCGGTCTGTGAATATGCTTCCTTAAGATCCGGAATCAGGCTCTCCCACATCGCCCTGCGGTTTGGCGCCGCATCGATCCATTTCTGCACCTCGCGCTCCTGGGCCTCCTTCTCATCCTTGACCCAGAACCGTCTGTAGCATTTTACCATCCCCTCATTGTTCTCCTGGACATTGCTCAGCGAGAAGAACCAGTCCGAATATTTCATCCTGACCTGCGGGTCGGCGTCCATCCACTTGCGGATGATGCCCATCTGTCCGCCTCGGATTGCGTTAGACACGGGCAGGCTGACCTTCTCCTGATAATTGATCCCGGCGGAAGAGGAATACCTGTCCGTCCTTCCAGGATAGCCGATGACCATCGTGAACGAGCCAGGATAGTAGCCTCCGAGGGAGACCTTCAGGCTTTTTTCCCTTGTCACAGGCTTTCCGTCCTCATAAATCCTGTAGATTGTGAAATCACAGTTGTGGCGCGGCCATGTCCAGTTGTCCTGGTTGCCGCCGAAATAGCCGATGCTCTGCGGCGGCGCGGCCACCAGCCTCAGGTCCGTATAGACCTTATAGACTGACATATAGTACTTCTCTCCGGCCCACATGCTGCTGAGAAGGCATTCAAGCCCGGTAGCCTTGCCGTACCTCTCCTCCATCAGCGCGCTGACCTTCCGGCTGCCGTACGGCTTGCCCGCCGCGCGGAGTTCCTTGATGAGTCCCTTGACTTCCTCGGTGACATCGAAGACCCTTTTCAGAAAATATACATTCTCACCCTCAATCGGAATCTCCTGATCATTGGACATTGCCCAGAACCCATCCTCCAGATAATTATGCTCCGGAGTGCTGAGCCGGGCGATGTTCGAGTACGCGCAATGGTGGTTCGTGATGATGAGGCCCTGGTCGGAGATCACGCTTCCCGTGCAGTAGAACCCGATAGACACGACAGCGTCCGCGACCGCCGTTCCGGGAGCCTCGTCATTGTAAATCTCGTTGGCGGCCAGTTTCAGTCCGCGTGCCCTCATGTTCTTCTCCAGCGCCTCGTTGATGTCCTGGATCATCCACATCCCCTCATCGGCAAAAGCCGCGGTGCCGAACATCAGCGCCGCAGCCGTCATAATCAGTCTTCTTGCTCTCATCAAAAGTCTATTCTTCTGTGTAAATGGCGGTAAGGACATCCCCGCCGGTCAGTTTTCCGGCCACCTTGCGCACGTCTCCGGCGGTCACTCTTCCGTAGGCTGCGGCGCGGTCGGTGTTCGGGTCGATTCCGTTCCTCACATAGTTCATCACCTGAGAGTTCCTGTGAGGCATCGACATGGCCTTCTTGGTCTTGGATTCACGTTCGTTCTTGACCAGCCATTTCCTTGCCTCTTCCAGCTCTTTCTCCGTCGGGCCGCCCGCGCAGAACTCGGACACGATGCCGTCAAGGTCTTCGACGAGCACCCGGTAGAGGTCAGGCCTTGTCTTGAACGTGATTTCGGACTCGCTCCGGCCTTTCTCCCTGACGCTGACGTAGGAGTTGAACCTGATGGTGTACGTGCCTCCCCGGCTCTCCCTGATCTGGTTCAGAAGCCTCTGGGACAGGATGTAGTCCACGAAATCCACGGCCGCCAGATTGTCAGTCGTCGGCTTTACCTTGGAGGAGAACATCCTGGACACTGTGGTGTAAGGGTTGATCTCCTTCTTTCCCGTCATGGAATACTCCAGCGTCCCCTTGAAGGCCGGGACACGCTCCCTGATCTTCGCCGGCTTGAAGGTCTTGTCCCCGGCGGGGATGGAGGCGATGTACTTGCGGACATATTCCTTGACCACCGCCTCGTCAAGGTTGGAGGCTATGAAGACCGTCATCCCGGCGGCAGGGTTGAACTCGCGGCTATAGACTTCTCTGGCCAGGGCCATGTCCGCGCCTTCCACGGCGGCTGAATCGATGTCCACCGACCAAGGGTGGTCGCCGTAGATTATCGAGTCGCAGGCCTCCTTGAACTTCACGGCGTCTTTTTTCGGCTCACCCAGAGACTCCAGCGTCTTGCTCTTCATCTGCCGCAGAACCTTGTCCTGCGGCAGGAAAGGGTCAGTGACCGAGAGGGCGGCCATGCGGAACGCGTTCTCGGCCTTCCCTGCGGGGGCGGTGGTGAATATGCCCGCGAACCTCTCGCTGATCCTCAGGGAGCGGGAGACATCGGCGCATTCCTGAATCTTGCCGGTCTGGTCTCCGGTAACTCCCCGGAATCCGGCGTTCGCCTTGATGAACTCGGCGGCGAACAGTGAGGAGGCGAACCTGTCCTGCGGAAGGGCGTTGTAGCCTGAATTAAAGTAAACGAGCAGTGAAAGGTCAGGAGTCACGCCGGCATCCTTCACGGAAGTCCAGTAAACCTTGGCCCCGTTGCCCAGGCTCCACTCCTTTGTCTCCTCCAGTCCCTTGACCTTCTTTTCCTTGACGATCAGTCCTTCGGGTGCGTTGACGGTGAGGTCCACCTTGCCCAATGTCAGGAATCCCGGCTTGACCTCCCGCGCTCTGACTTCCTGAAGCCTTGCCTTGGTCTCCTCCAAGGACGGGACCCGGGCGGAATCCTTCGGATTCGCGAACCATGAGTATATCTTGTCGCTCTCCCCGAAAACCTTTCCGATGTATGGCTTGACATCCGCAAGCGTTATGTCCCCCAGAATCCTGTTCTGGAGCCCGTGCAGTGTGGCCGGATCCGTGAGCGCGGCCCCGCTTACGAAATTGTTGTGGCAGACGGCCACGAAATCCTCGTTGCGAAGGGATTCCGCCTTCACCGGCCTGTCAAGGTGGTAACGCTTTCTGACCAGCATCCTGGCGGCTTCAAGCTCGTCGGCCGAGACGCCATATTCAATCATCACTTTCTCGTTGGCGGCGTAGAAGTCGATGAGGTCCAGAAGGTTGCCGTCCTTTTTGCTCAGGATTGTGTAGAGGTCCACGTAGTAGTCGCTTGATTCGGCGAAGTTCACCATCACCGCCGACTTGGCGGCGGCCTTCCCGTCGCGCACCTGCTCCTTCATCCTCTCGGACATTATGTTGGCCAGAATGTCACGGATGTAGAGATCCTTGTAGAACTCCTCCGTCCCTCGTACCTCGCGGGCCGGGTATGGCATTCTGTAAAAGACCTTGAGGGCGGTGAAGCTGAGCGTTGAATCAATCAGATTCTCGAAGATCGGGCCGTCGGCTTCCGGAGCGAGATAAACCTCTTTCGGAGTCGGAGCCACAGCTTTCGGGATGTCTGAGAACATTTCGCGTATCTTCTTTTCCATCCTGTCCGCGTCGATGTCTCCGACCACGATTATTGCCTGAAGGTCAGGGCGGTACCATTTGTGGTAGAAGTCCAGAATCTCGTCCCGCCTGAAATTCTCGATAACATCGAGCGACCCAAGGACAGTTCTCTTTGTCTGCTTCGCCCCTTGATAGACGAGGTTGGTCTGTGCCGTGAAAAGGGTCCGGCGCGAGTCGAATCCCCGTCTCCATTCCTCACGGATGACTCCTCTTTCCCTGTCCAGCTCATCCTGCTCGCAGAGGATGTCGCCCGACCAGTCGTGCAGGATCAGCAGCACGGAATCCACGAACGATTCTCTGGCGACGGGGGCGGCGTCGATGTGGTAGCAGGTCTCGCTCCGTGACGTGAAAGCGTTCACGTTCGTCCCGAAGCGCACACCGTTCTTCCCAAGGAACTCAAGCATCTCCTTCCCCGGATAATGCTTTATCCCGTTGAACGCCATGTGCTCCAGAAAATGAGCGAGACCGTTCTGGTTGTCGTCCTCCTGAAGCGCTCCGACATTGTGCACTATGTAGAAATCCGCCGCTCCGGCAGGGTTGGCGCTGTGCCTGACATAGTAGGTCAGTCCGTTGTCGAGTTTCCCTGTCCTTATCTGTCCGTCCTGAGGCAGAGGCTGCGCGGTCAGGCAGAAGGCGCTCAACGCCAATGCGGCCGACGCTATGAAAAGAGATCTTAAAAAATGCATCCGATAGTGAATATGATTGTGTTTCTGTAGTTTCCGGTAAGGTACTCCGGATCCGAGGTCAGTCGGCGGTAGCTGTCCGAAAGGTCCGCGAACACCGAACAGCGCCTTTCCCCGGTCTTTATGACCAAGGTGTAGCGTATCGAGGCGGTGCCTCCGGCGGAGGAGGCGTGGAAATATTCAAAGTTCCTGTTCAGGTAGGTCTCGTTCGTGCGCGGGTTCCCGGAGGCGGAGGAGTATTGTCCGTCCTCGTACTTGAGGTCATCTCCGGCGAAAGAGAAGTTCGCCCCGAGGCTGAGCGACAGGAAATTGTCCCGCATCAGGAAGTTCTTGACGGCCGCAGCGCCGACGGTGTTCTGAACCAGTCTCTGCTTCCTGTAGAAAGGGTACGAGGTGGCGGTCTGGTGCAGGCTGAACCTTTCAAAGCTGACCGACGCGGCCCAAGGCGCCGGCTTGAATATGTCCGCCGGACCGTCCGTCCGCCTTTCGACCGAGTATCTTGCGCCTGTCCGTCCGATTGTCCTGTCTCCGACCTCCTGACTTCCGAAGTACTGAATCTCGGAACTCTGTCCGGTGGTGGTGGAGACCCTGTAGGAGTTCTCCTTGTTCAGGGATGTCAGGACATTCCAGTCCCCGTCAATCCTGCCTAGGAGATTTCCGGTCTTGAACGAGACCCTTGCGCCGAGGCTGTACCTCATTCCGTCGAAGTCGCAGAACCGCACCGAGCCGCTGGCCTTCTTGCCGAAATAGCCTTTGCGGTAGGCCGCTCCCAGGTCCAGAAAGACGTCCGCTCCTCCGACCTTGAATCCGGCCTGTGCGCTCCCGCCGAAGAACTGGTTGAACATCGGGCGTTCGTTGGAGACTGAAAGGTAGCCGTTGTCCCCGTCGATGACCTCGACCTTGCCGAAACTTGCGCCGTAATCGACAAAGCAGTAGTACTGCCTGTCAATCGTGCCGAAAAGCTTCTCGGCCACGGTCTCGATCGTCTTGACATAGTTGAGGCTGACCCCGAAGGAGGTTTTCCCGTCCGCCAGGGAATATCTTGCCCCCACAGACGCGTCCAGATCCATCCATTGGTTGTACGACCTCGGGTCCTTGCGCTTGGCGTAGTCCGCGCTCTGGAAGCTGACCTTCCCGGCGAGCGTGAGCCTGTCGCTTAATGAATATGCCATCGCGCCCTCAAGGGTATATTCCTCCAATGTCTTGGTCCCGGTGGTCGTGTCCACGCTTTCGAGGAAATTGATCGGGTTGTAGTAAGGATCCATCAGGATCTGGCCGCCCATGTCCCGTCCCTTGAAGTAGCTGTAGTTCGTCCGGCCGTAGAATGTGACCCGGTCGGAGACTTTCATGAAGGAAGCCGCGTCGAGGCTTGGCCTGAAGCAGTCGCGGCTTTCGTGCAGGTCCGTCAATCCTCCGTTCTTTTTCTCGATTTCAGCCCTCACGGATGACAGCCTGTCTCTGTTGAATGTCGCTATTCCGGCGGGATTGGAAGACCTCACCCAAGGGTTGAGGCCGGTGAGACGGGAATATTCATCCTTCCACTCCCCGGTCTGGGACCAGGCCGGAAGAGCGGTAAGGATGAAAAGTCCTATGAAAGAAAGGAGTCTTGAATTCATGTTAACTCAACTTTCGCAAGTAGGCAATTACTTGCTGTAATATACTTTATCTCACGTTCGAAGGTGATTGCCCACCCTCATCTGTTCACGTTACCCTCTCCCTAAATCCCTCCCCTCGGGGGAGGGACTTGCTTTCACTGCAAGCAGTGAAGAAGAGCGGTGTTTCGCAGATGCGAAACTTGAGATATTAAGTAGGAATCACTTATTTCTTGATGGAAGCGACCTTCCTCTGGTGGAAGTCGTTCTTGGAGTTGTTGGTGTCCTTGTAGATGATGTGGGCTCCGTTTGCGATCGAGGCTTCGGCGTCGATTCCGGACGCGTCGGTAGAGCCGCCCTCCTCATCAGCGGTGCCGCCGGCATAGTTATAGACCAGCTTGCCAGCGTTCTCGCCCAGGGCCTCGGTGGCCTCCTTGTCAACGTTGCGGTAAACCGTGTAGCCGTTCTTGTTCGTGAAGCCGATGTAGCCGGCGTCCACGCTGTCAAGAAGCCTCTTGTTGGATTTCTGGATGTTGGCGTTGTCGAAGACCTCGACGCCGTCCTTTATCCATGCGACCGGAATCTTGGCGCAGTTGAAGGCCGGTTTCCCTGTAGGGGATTCCACATTTTCAGGATTTGTGACGAATGCCTTGGCTGTCGTCCCTTCCGGGGAGAAGATGAAGAATGCCGGTGATGTCTTTGAGATGGCCCAGGCTGATCCAAGACCGTAGCAGTAGGTCTTGAGGTAGTTGTCCGCAGAGATGGATGCGGAAGGGGCCGGGTAGTAGCTGACGTTGCCGAAGACTTCCGGGTCGTAGAAAACATAGTCCGCTCCGCTCAGGTTGACCGAGTTGCTGTAGGTCGCCGTGTGGTCGATGGCACCGGTGATGGAGATGACTATCTGGGAGTAAGGAGCGATCTTCACGTCTTTCTGGAACCACCATACGGCATTCCACGCCGGAATGAAGTCGGAGTAGGTAAGGTTTCCGTCTTTCAGGTAGTAGTTGGTGGCGTTGGAATTGGCCGGATTAGCTATCGCGAAAGCGAACTTGCTTGCGTCGGCCTCGACAGGAGAGTTGTTGTAAAGGATCACATACTTGTCCAGGGCGTAGTCCTTGGCGCCCGCATTGTCCATACATCCGCCGAAGTACAGCTCCTTGATGATGACCTGGCTGGTCGTTGAGGCCGTGAGGTTGAGAGTGAAGCTGTTGGCTCCTCCGTCAACGACAGTCACAGCGGAATTGGTCCCGTTGTAGATGCTGGATTCCTTGTAGAGGGTAGCGGTAGCCTCATATATTCCGGCCACAAGCTGGAAAGTCGCCGTCCCGCCTACGGTAGTCGCCTTGTAGGCCGTTGAGGAAGACTTGTCGGTGACGGTCACCTCGACTGCGTCCGTCACAGGCTCGTTGTCGATCAGCACCTGGACGGTGACATCGTTGATCTTCGCGCCCTCGTCCTTTTTGCAGGCCGTGAATGCCGCTGCCGCGGCGAGAATAATGTAGATGATTTTTTTCATTGCTTTTTTGTTTTTTGATTGTTTGTGATTTGTTATAGTCCGTTAAAACTTCAGTCTCAATGTAAGTCCGTAGTAGAACGCCGGGATGAGGCTTCCCGCGGTCACAGACATGTACTGCTGCGTCTTCGTGGAATAGACCTGCCCCAGATTCCGGAAGAAGTTGTTGGCGTAGAATGAGATGGAGGCGATGTCCCCGATTTCTTTCGTCACGCTGAAATTCGCCGAGAAGTAAGGCGAGATGTAATCCTTCTGGTAGTTGTGGGTGAAGGATGTCCGCTCCACAAGGGTGCACAGATTGTTGTAGAGCTCCCTGTCGTTGTCCCTCGCCCACAGGAAATCCTGAAGGAAAGGCTTCGGTGTCGGATCCCAGTAGCTGGAATAATACTCCGGATAGGTGACGGCGATCACCCTCCTGTCCATGAACGACGGGTCGGAACCCGGCACATAAGAGGAATTGTCATCGACGGCGTAGGTTCTTGTGCCACCTTCGGTTTCGCTGAGGTTTCTTGAATATCTGAGCAGCGTCCCTTCGAGCTTCGCCGAGACGATCATCCTGACCCGTGGAATATGCGTGGTGATGTTCAGGTTCATCCTCAGCGTCCTGGATTCGCTGCCGTTGCTCGTCCCGTTTCCGCCGACGTACCACCCGATGTACTTGTAAGGGGTGTTGTCAACCATTCTCAGAGTATAAGGGGAATATGCCAGAAGATCCTGGTTGACAGACCTGTAGGCGTAGTAATTTCCGTCCAGCCGGATGTCGGTGTTGATTGGGTTGATCCTCTTGAAATCAATCACCCATTCAAGACCGTAACGGTTGACGGGAGTTCCGCTGTTGGCGGCGTATGTCCTGCGGATGAGAGACTCTCTGGTCACTCCGCCTATGGTCTGCGCCGGAATCGTTCCGGTCTTGTCAGTGACGGTCACGACCCCTGTCCGGCGGTCAACGCCATAGACTCTGTCGTCCACGGGAATCGTGCAGACCTCAAGAGCCTTCTGGTCAGTGTAGTTGTACGAGAACGGGTCGTAGGCGTTGTTGGTCGTGAACGCCTTGACGGTCCTGTTCCAGAACCCGGCCAGGGATATTCTTGTCCCGGCAATGTTGATTTCCATTCCGAGTTCCCCCTGATGGTTCCTTTGCCAGACAAGGTCAGGGTTATATTCAACGGTGGTCGGCATCACGTAGTAGGCGTAGTAGGCCTTGCCGTCGCTTGCCGTAGGTGGATTGAAGACCACCAGATCCCTGTAGCTTGGCTGCGGGTAGAGGATGGAGAACGACGGCTGCTTCACCGCCACGCCCCAGCTGGCTCTGAAAGCGAGGCTTCGCACCAGTTTGTCCCTGCGTCCCTTGGCGGAGAAAACCGAATATTTCGCATTGAACCTTGGTGACAGGCTTGTGACGGCACCATATTCAGAACCCTTGATGAACGTGTTTTCGGCCCGAAGTCCGGCGATCAGGTTAAGGTGCGATTCCTTGCCGACCGGAATTGAGATGTTGTCCTCGGCGAACAGGGCGAGATTGTTCATGAACGGAATCTCGCTGTAGTCGTAGGTCCTGTACGAAGGAGCGTTGCTGAGATCTTCCGAATATTGCCCCTTTCCGAAATTGGCGTCCGCATTCCAGTCCGCCCCGAGTTTGAGCTTGTTGTTGACCGCTCCGAACTTCCTTGCCCAGTTGCTCTTGAGTGTCAGTTTGTAGGAGAACGGCTTGTCGTCCAGGAACATCGTGTTGTACCAGTAGCCCGGAGAAATCATGATGGCCGCCGCGTCAGGATTGGTGGAATAGTCCTCGGCCACATAGTAGCCTTCCTCCTTGCCGTGCAGCGAGACCGTCCCGGCGGCGCTGGAGTACCTGCTTTTTGTCTCACTGAGCCTGTCCGACCTGACAACGGAGCCTTTGAATTCCAGATTGGTGATCCAAGGCTTGCTCAAAAGCCAGTTCATCTCGACATTGGCCCTGAGGGTGTTGTCCTTCTGCTTCTCGTAGGTGCCGGTCAGAAGGTCCGGGTCGGCCTTGGAGTCGCTTCCTCCGATGTTGCCGGTGAAGGCGGCGGAGAACCTCAGCGGAGAGTCGCTGAACACTCCCGAATTGAAAAGGTTGGACCAGGTCATCGAGACCTGCTTCCTGTCGTAGGAGGTGTAGGGGGAGCGGCTGTCCTCCACTGAATATGTGTATTCGACGCTGGCGTTCAGCACTCCGGCGGAGTTCCCGCGCTTCGTCTGTCCCAGGCCGAAGCCCTTGCTGACGGCAAACTGCTTCGTCTTGGGGTTGGTCGTCATCGTCACCGTGTAAGGGGCGATTCCCTTCTTGGTGTTGACCTTGACTATTCCCGCTCCGACATCGCCATACTCGACGGAAGGCACTCCGGAGATCACCTCGACGGATTCCACGTTGCTGGAGGCTATGTTGTTGACAGGCACCCCTGTGGCTCCGGAAAAGCTGGCGTTGTTCGAGAGCCTTACTCCATCGACCTCCACAGCCGTGCCGAAGGATGCGTTACCGGCCTCGGTGCTTCCTCCCGCCCTGATGTTGAACCTTTGGGTGGAGAGCAGGCTTGGATTGGCGGTGGCGCCTCCCGGCAGAAGTCCTCCGATGTCCGCCAGGCTGACCATCTGGACGTGGTCGAGCGCTGTCCTGTCCATCGTGCGGCTGGTCGTGGCGCTGTTCTCGTTCTCCTTCGCGGTCACGACAACCCCCTCAAGGGTAAGGTTGTCCTCACTGAGGAACGCCCTGTAGCCGGTCAGATCCTTGCTGATCACGACACTCTTCGTGTCGGTGACGAAACCGAGGCACGAAACGCTCAGGGTGTTCTTCCCCGCGGGGATGTTCTTGAGGGTGAACCGTCCCTTGTCATCCGCGACCGCCCACTGTTCGCATTCCACGGCCACCACGGTCGCGAACTCGACCGGAGCCTTGGTCTTCCTGTTCAGGACTGTACCGGAAACGGTGAAGTTCTGGGCGAAGGAAGCCGCGCAGGACAGAAACAGAATCATTGTCAGAAACAGTCTCCGCATAATGGGTGAATATATTCTTTTTACCGTGTTGCCGCTTTATCGCTTACCTTTCCCTGATGACGTCGCCGTGGTCTTTCACGACGGCTTCTTTCCACTTCTCGGTGTAGCCTGGCTGCGTGAGTCCCTCAGGGGTGCCCTCGTGCCATTTGCTGTGCCTGAAGGTGCCGTCAGGGTTCTGGGCCTTGACATTGCCGTCGATGAACTTCACAAGAAGCAGTTCCTCAAGGGCGACCCATTTCCCGAACTGGGTCTGTGCGGTGTTCACTGAATATTCGGTCAGCATCTTCCTGACAGAGGCGAACCAGTCCTTGCTGTCGATGCCTTTCTTTTCGGCTTTCGGAAGGATGGCGTTGTAGGCGTCAAGGGCCTTGCGGTCCATCTCTGCAAGTTTTGAACCCATCTGGTCGTTCTCGAAGCTGTCGATGGCTTTCTTCACGGTCGGAGCCATGATGTTGTAGGCCTTGTAGCAGGCGTTGGCGATGCGGTTGTTGATCCAGAAGGATGCGGTAGGGGAGTATTCAAGCATATTCCCGTTGCCGACCCGGAAGCATTCAGGAATCCTGTCTGTGCAGGTGTAGATTGGGGTGACGTAGGATGTGGCCGCATCGTCTGTCCCGAACCAGATGACTCCTCCGATGACGTCCGGGAGGTCTTGTCTGGA
Organism: Candidatus Methanomethylophilaceae archaeon; assembly: GCA_963617915.1. GTDB lineage: Bacteria > Bacteroidota > Bacteroidia > Bacteroidales > UBA932 > Cryptobacteroides. Next base: position 33,283 of record CAVERO010000002.1, read on the forward strand.
CTGCCCGACGAACCAGAATCCGGTCTGCTGGGTGGCGATGGCCCTTTCATTGACGTAGCGCCAGCCCTGGTACTCGAATCCCATCGGCCTCCATCTGTAAGGGAGTGCGTTGCCGCCGGCTCCGATGTCGGTGGTCATGTCAAGCGGAGTGCCCTCGAAATGGTCTCTCATCGCGTCGGCCACATCCTTGACGGAAATCTTTCTTGCCGGTTTCACGAACAGAGGCAGTCTGTGCCTGAGGTTCCTGCCGGTGATGTAGTCGTGGTAGGCGGAAGCCGACTCCGTGTAGGTCTTGCCGTCCTTTTCGTAGATGAACTGTCCGTCACAGAGGATGTTGAATGCGCTCCATGCCCTTGCGTCGCACCCTCTGGCCGCTCCGAAGTCGAGCGGGTTGTACGCCGCGCTGAAATCGAAGTCCTCGTCCTTGCCGTGAAAGTAATATTTTTCCCTCGCGAAGGAAATCACGTCCGGGGCGTAGAGGCAGTTCTCCGGATCGTCCAGCGGGAAGGTCTGGATGCGCGCCTGGTTGGCGTGCGAGCAGATGTAGCCGTCAGGAATCCTTCTGGCCACCCACACTAATCCCTTACGGACATTCTTCCCGTCCTTCATCTCGCAGCCCTTTCCGATGAGGTCCATGATCCAGGCCTCGTCCTTGTCCGCTATCGAGAAAGTCTCGCCTTCTGATGCGTAGCCATATTCATTGGCCAGGTCGACGATGACCTTGATCGCCTCCCTTGCGGTGCGGGCTCTTTGCAGCGTGACGTAGATCAAGGAGCCGTAGTCCATTATGGCGGAGGTGTCCTCCAGTTCGGGTCTTCCGCCCCAGGTGGTCTCGGCGATGATGAGCTGGTGCTCGTTCATGTTCCCGACCGTCTTGTAGGTGTGCGCCACCTGCGGAATCTGTCCCATAGGCCTGTAGGTGTCCCAGTTGATGATGTCAAGCATCGAGCCGGCCTTCCAGTCGGCTGCCGGATGGAAGTACAGCTCTCCGTAGAGGACGTGCGAGTCTGCCGCGTAGGAAATGATGTTCGAGTTGTCGGAGCTCGCTCCCCTTGTCACTATGATGTTCGTGCAGGCGTCGGCCTTGAAGGCTGCCCAGAGCGTTCCGAGGACTGCGAGAAGCGCGCAGAAGGTTGATTTTCTATCCATTTTGGAATTAACGTATTATTGTTTAATTTTGTTATCTGTAATACAAAGTGTAAAGATAATGAAAAATTTTTTTCTTGCGGTTTTATGTCTGGTCTTTTCGGCATTGACGGTTTGCGCCCAGCAGAACCCTCCAAGCCCGGAAGAGCAGGAAAAGAAACTGTCTGAGGGCATCCAGAAGGAGGTTGACAGGTTGGAAACGTTGCTTAAGCTGGAGGACTGGCAGGTGTTCTACGTGGATTCCATCCTGAACCACGACTACCGTGCGATGCAGGAGGAGATGAACAGCCTGTCTTCAGCCAAGGTGTCAAATTTTGACATCTACACGAAGGCCGGCGACAAATGGGCCGAGAGCATCTATGTGGCTTTCCGCAAGGTCTTCAACGATGACCAGTGGGCGAAGTACCTGAAGAGCGGGGCCGCCCGTGACAAGAAGGCGCGCGAAAAAAGAAAGGCGAAGATGGAGAAGTCTTCCGCCAAACCGCAGGAAAATGATTAAGTGAGGATCAAAAAAGACGAGCAAAAGCACCAAGTTATTTTTTAGGAATCACTAACTTTGCAGGAATATTTCGGGAATATTATGAAAGAAGAGATAGAAAAGCTGCTCGCGCGTGTCCGCGGGTTGGATTGCAAGACCGCCAAGGAGGTTGAGGAGGCCCGCGTGGGGCTTCTGGGCAAGAAAGGAGAGATCACCAAGCTGTTCGAAGAGTTCAGGACCTACGGTCCGGAACTCAAGAAAGAGTTCGGGCGCAAGATAAACGAACTCAAGCAGGCCGCCCAGGCCAGGATTGACGAACTCAAGGAGCAGACCGCTTCCGAGGGAGTTTCCGACGGCCCGAAGGAGGATCTGTCGATGCCGGGGGTTCCTTTCGATCTGGGTTCAAGGCATCCTGTGTCGATTGTCCGTCAGGAGATTGTGGACATATTCAGGAAATTCGGCTACGATGTCGCCGAGGGTCCGGAGATCGAGGATGACTACCATGTCTTCGAGGCGCTGAATTTTCCGCTTAACCACCCTGCCAGAGATATGCAGGACACGTTCTTCGTGTCAGCCGGCCATCCGAATCCGTTGCTGCTCAGGACCCACACATCTTCGGTTCAGGTCCGCGCGATGGAGACGATGAAGCTGCCGATCCGTGTGATCTGCCCGGGCCGCGTGTTCAGGAACGAGGCGATCTCCGCCCGCGCCCACTGCATCTTCCATCAGGTCGAGGGGCTTTACATCGACGAGAACGTTACTTTCGCCGACCTCAAGCAGGTGATTCTTCTTTTCGCCCGCGAGATGTTCGGTCCGGACACGCAGATAAGGATGCGTCCGTCGTACTTCCCGTTCACAGAGCCTTCGAGCGAGATTGACGTGAGCTGCAACATCTGCCACGGCAAGGGCTGCAACATCTGCAAAGGGACAGGCTGGCTGGAAATCATGGGCTGCGGAATGGTTGACCCTAACGTCCTTGAGGCTTCCGGAATCGACAGTAAGAAGTACAGCGGATTCGCCTTCGGAATGGGTCTGGAGCGCATCGCGATGCTCAAGTGGCAGGTCAACGACCTCCGTCACTACTTCGAGAACGACCTCCGCTTCCTGTCCGAGTTCAAAACCTCGATAGAGGTTTAGGGGGCCGCGGGAGCCTTCCAGCAAACTTTTTCGGGAAAAACTCAAAAAAAATTTGCGGAAAAGGAAAAAAGCACTACCTTTGTAATCCCAAGGCGATGCTGCGGGTAACAAGTCTGCGGAAATAGCTCAGTTGGTAGAGCACGACCTTGCCAAGGTCGGGGTCGCGAGTTCAAGTCTCGTTTTCCGCTCCAAAAGCCATCTGGATTTCAGATGGCTTTCTTGTTTTCAGGACTGCCATTCTCATCCGGTGACAGACCGATTGTTTTTTGAAGGTTTCTTGATTGACGCATACCAAATGACTGCGACGACAAACAGGAACAGAGCCAATCTTGCGTTCAACATATTCCTTGTGGCCGGGATGATGTTGGCGGTGACTGTCACGACCATATTCAAACTCCGGCAGCCTGAAGTGAAGACATTCATGCTGCTTCTTGCGGCGTTCGGCTCGGTGATGGGAGTTGTGAACACTGTGATGTCGGCCAACGGCAACATCCTTACTTTCGTGTTCGGTTTCATCGATGTGCTGATCGGCACGATTGTCTATCTGGACAACGGGATCATGGGGACTTTCGCCCTGCACGCTTTCTATTTCCTCCCGATGCAGTTCGTCGGATTCTGGCAGTGGAGCAAGAGGGGGGCGAAGTTGCGTTCCGGAGGAGATGGCACCCGCCTGAAGGCCCGGCGGCTTACCGGAAGGCAATGGCTTTGGCTGACGGTCGGAATATTCATAGGCATCGCCGCGCTTTACCTTATATTATTATATGTGGATGGAGCGAAGCTTGACGCCGGGAGAATCGAGAGCATCGACAAGCCGAAAATACTTCTTGACGCGGTGGTGATGGTTCTGAACATCGTCGGTCAGGTGCTGATGAGCCTCGCGTTCATGGAGCAGTGGTTCATCTGGATTCTGGTTAACGTCTCTTCCATTTCCCTGTGGAGTGTGGCGGTTGTGAGCGGGGCGGGTTCAGGCAATGCCGCCGTCATGCTGATAAAGTACGTCTTCTATCTGCTTAATTCTCTGAATGGTTTGAGAATATGGATGAGCCTCAGCCGTCGTGGCTGATGACGTTTTTCCGGTCAGTTTTTGAAGCCGCTCTGCCTGCCGGACCGCAAATTTGGATAATTGACTATTTTTTGCTTACTTTGCAACGCTATTTGTTCCCGGTTTGCCGGAGGACAGTGTGTAATAGCATAATAGTGATGAAGAAAAATAAGTTGGCAGGGTTTTGTGAAGGATTTTTGGGGATAAATTTGTTTGTGAAGAAGGAGTGTGCCGGTGGCACATGACTGATGAACAAATAAATTCAGACCAAAAAGACGGCCAAAAGCGCCAAGTTGTTTTTTAGGAATCACGTAGCACGAATATACATTTAATTTATTCAATTATGACTGAAGAAGATATTGTAAAGCAGGTCAAAGCGATTATCGTTGACAAGCTGGGCGTCGAGGAGTCCGAAGTGACAGAGAGCGCCAACTTCACAAATGATCTCGGAGCTGATTCTCTTGACACTGTCGAGCTTCTCATGGAGTTTGAGAGAGTGTTCGGAATCAAGATTCCTGATGAGGAGACAAGCACAATCGCAACCGTAAAGGATGCGATCGACAAGGTCAAGGAGAAGCTCGCCGGCAAGGAGGAAGCGTAATAATCCTTTGACGTAAAAGAACCAAGCCTCGGATTTCGGTCCGAGGCTTTTTTATTATGTGATGATAAAAAAAATGGCAAATTTTGGTAACGTGCAAAATTTGCCATTTTCATTTTTTTCGGTTCGCCGCCTATTCTTCAGGATACCCTTTCGGGATGGCGAAAGTCACTTTCAGCTTAGGCTTGTTGCCGTCGGCTTTCGGGCCGCGGAGAACGGCGTGGTAGTAGCGGTCCTTGTCCAGTTCGGTGTCGGAAGTGGTCGTCGTGGCAGAGGAGTAGGCGTACTGGGCCAGAGCTGAATAGTTGTAGTAGTTGTTGTAGTAGCTGCCATATCCGCTGTAACCATAACTGCTGTAGCCGCCGTAGTAGCTGCCGTAGCCGCCGTATAGCTGGTTATAGTAGGAGTAGTAGGCTAACTGCTGGTAGTAATTGGCCATCTCCTGTGCCTCGGAGTCTGTGGTTGTGGTTTTCTCGTACCACATTATCAAGAACCAGATGTCGTAGCCGGAGAGGGTCTTGTCCTCCGCTTTCTTTCTTATGATCTGCTGCACGTGGTGCGTGATGTCCGGAGCATAGTTGCACAACGAACGGTTGATGTCCCCCTGATTCTCGTCCGAAGCGCTGGCATCGGTAAGTCCGGCGAACGTGACGGTGGTGTCGGTGCTGATCTTGATGGTCGGGCTGAGAACCTTCGGGTAGCGGAACATGGTGGTGTAGTCGTCCGGAAAGTCAAACGGGAACTCAATCGTGGCCTTTGAGATCAGAGCCGTGGCCGGGTCTCCCCCCAACCGGGAGATTTCCTCGTTGACGAGTCTGTGGATTTCGCTGGCCGGAACCACAGGCTTCACTCCGCTTCCGCCCTCGATCAGAATCTGGTCGCCTGCCTGACCGACAAGATAGTCGGACTCATGGCTGTCAACGTTGAAGACGTACTGTGACGGGAGGGTGGATTCGCTGATCAGCGAATCCAGGTCCTGCATCGTGACGGGACTGAAATAGAACATCAGGCTGGAGTCCCTCCTCTCTCCGTCGAACTCCCCGTTGAAATAGAGGACGGCGTAGTTGTCGGTTCTTGAAATGTAACCGCTGCTGGAGGTTGTGAGAATGTCGAATTTGTACATGTTGAACCTTCCGCCGTTGCCGGTAGGCTCATCGGTGCAGAGGTATATTCCCGGGAACTTCTTGGTGTAGGTCTTCAGGTCCTTAAGGTCGTCCTGGGTAATGTTCAGGTACTGCTTCCCGTAGTCCTCCGTGAACTCGAATGTCAGCGAGTCCTGGCCGTTGGCGACCGGGACACCTTTCGTGATTCTTCTGTCCCCATGCTTGACTTCGGCCCTGGAGAAATAATCCTTGGTCGCCAGCGGCTCGGTGAGCGCATAGACGTTGACGTTCTGGAGAATGTTCGCCTGACTCTCGTCCGCCACGGAGATTGAATCCACAGCCGCCTTGAACTTGAACCTCTGGAACACCGGGTCCTTCCCGAAATCCACCGTGTCCAGCACCGGCACGAGCGTCACGACGCTTCCCCTGCTGAAAAGTCCGAAAGTCTCGTCCCTGATGGAGCCGATGGTGATTCTTCTTGATGAATATGCCGTGAGGCTGTCGATGGATTTCATCCATACCTCATCGAGGTCGAACTCGGCCGTGTGGAAGTCATATTTCTGGTCGGTAGGGATGAAATCCCCGCCGAGATTCTGGTTCACCTCGACGCAGGACACAAGGCATGCCGCCAGGGCGATGATTGCCGGTAATTTTTTCATTTACTGCAACTGTTGATAAAAACCGTCGTATTCCTCGATGTAGCGTCCGCTTGCCATCGACTCCTCATTGAAAGGAAGCGTCGGTATATTCTTCTCTTCGCAGAACCTGACCAGTTCAGGGTCAACCTCTTTGTCTCCGAGGATTATGCCGTCTGAATACATTGCGGCAGTCTTCGCAAGATTTATGCCAGTGGATTTGTCCAGCAGGGACACATCCGACGCCTTGATTCCGCCGAACAGGGTGTTGTCCTTGAAAGAGGAGGAGAAATTCTCGCCGGCGATCTCATTGTAAAGGGAAGTCACAATCTTGCTTCCGCTGAAAATCGGGTCTCCGTTGTAAACTTTCTTCAGGTACAGAGGCACAAGATGGGATATCCAGCCCTGACAATGGATGACGTCAGGAGCCCAGCGGAGTTTCTTCACTGTCTCCAGCACCCCGCGGGCGAAGAATATCGCTCTTTGTCCGTTGTCCTCGAAGAACTTTCCTTCGGAGTCGAACGTTATCTGCTTGCGGCGGAAGTAGTCTTCGTTGTCGATGAAATAGACTTGAATCCTGGCTGACGAAATCGAAGCTACCTTGATTATGAGAGGCCTGTCAACATCACCGATTATGATATTCATACCTGAAAGCCTGATCACTTCGTGGAGCTGGTTCTTCCGCTCGTTGATGCAGCCATAGCGTGGCATGAATGCCCTGATTTCCTTCTTGCGCTCCTGAATACCTTGCGGCAGGTAACGTCCGATTCTGGCGATCGGGGTCTCCGGCAGGAACGGCATGATTTCCGAATTGACGAATAAGACTCTGTTTACAGGTTTTCCCATGTTGATTTTCTTGTCTTACAAAGGTAAGAATTTTTTTTCATATTTCGATATTTCACTATCTTTGAATCCAATTTGGAGTATTGTGCGAAAATGGCGGCAGGAGAAAACAAATTGATACGTCGAAGGCTCGCCGGAGCCTGGCTGTCCACGGTGATCAGTATCAGTCTGGTGCTGTTGCTTGTGGGTGTGGCCGGGCTTCTGGTGGCCAACGCCAGAAGTGTCTCCGATTATTTCAAGGAGAACATGCAGGTTTCCGTGCTGATGAAGCAGGAAGTCGGCGATGATGAGGCTATGGAATATGTCGCCGAGCTGGGCGCGATGCCTTTCATAAAGAGCGTCACGTTCGTGTCCCGCGAGCAGGGGGCCAAAGAAATGACGGACCTTCTTGGCGAGGACTTTCTCAACGTCTTCGAGGCGGCTCCGATTCCGGTCTCCGCGGATGTCACACTGAAGGCGGACTACGTGTCGTCTGACAGTCTGGAGGTCGTGAAGAAGGCTGTGATGAAGTCCCCTCTGGTCGATGAGGTGGTCTATCAGCAGTCTCTTGTGGACAAACTGAACACCAATCTGCGCAAGATTTCCGTGGTGCTGGGCGTGTTCATCGTCCTGCTTCTTTTCATCTCCTTCGTGCTGATCAACAACACCGTGAGGCTCAGCGTGTTCTCGCGCAGATTCACTATACACACGATGAAACTGGTGGGAGCCACGAAGTCTTTCATACGCACCCCGTTCATGATTCAGGCCTTGTTCCAGGGGCTGTTCTCGGCCCTTCTGGCCACCTTGATGCTTATCGGGATTCTTTTCTTTGTAAGGAGCGAGTTCGCCGGGCTATTCGAGGTGTTCAGGCTTGACTTGCTGCTGGTTGTGATCGGAGTCGAGATTCTGGCCGGCGCGCTGATCTGCGTGGTCAGCACGGCGCTTGTGGTAGGCCGCCTCGTCTCGCTCTCCAAAGATGAACTGTATTGCTAACAATTAATTTTCAGGAATATGTCAGATAACACCAAGATGTCAATCACCGGCAAGGGTCTGCGGATGCTCCTCATGGGGCTTATCGTGATGGTGGCCGGTTTCGTGCTGATGATAGGAGGAGGGACGAAGGAGCCGGACAGCTTCAATTGGGCGATGTTCGATTTCCGCCGGCTCGTGGCCGCGCCTCTTGTAATCATCTGCGGGATTGTCATCGAGATTGTCGCGATAATGCGCCGTCCGAAAAACAATGAAAACGAATAGACTATGAACTGGTTGCAGGCTCTCCTTTTGGGAATCGTGCAGGGGCTGACAGAGTTCCTGCCTGTAAGCTCCAGCGGGCATCTTATGATAGTGAGGGAGTTGCTGGGCGTTCACGATGAAGGTTTTCTGGATTTTACGGTGACCGTCCATCTGGCCACGGTGCTGAGCACCATCATCGTGTTCTGGAAACCGATATGCAGGCTTTTGGCCGGGCTGTTCAAGTTCAGGTACAACGATGAGACCGATTATGTGTTCAAGATAGCCGTGTCCATGGTTCCGGTGGCGGTTGTCGGACTGCTTTTCAAGGACAAGGTCGAGGCCTTGTTCTCCGACAGCCTGTTCACGGTGGCGGTATGCCTTGTCATCACTGCGGTCCTCCTTTACCTTTCGGACATTTCGGGGCGGTCGGCGGCGCGCGGCAATGAGACAATCTCCACCAACAAGGCGCGCAACGGAATATCCTACTGGCAGGCTCTCGCTGTGGGGCTCGGTCAGGCCGCGGCCGTGGCTCCCGGGCTTTCCCGCTCCGGCACCACCATCGCCACGGGTCTGCTGTGCGGGGTCAAGCGCGAGGTGATGGCGCAGTTCTCGTTCCTGATGGTTCTTGTCCCTATCATCGGGGAACAGTTTCTGGATCTGCTCAAGAGCCTCACCGGAGAAGCCGTTCTTGGCGGAGGTCTGAGCCCGGTTTGTCTCGTGGCCGGATTTCTTGCCGCTTTCCTTTCGGGACTGCTCGCCTGCAAGGTCATGATCGCGCTCGTGAAGAAGGCCAGACTGACGTGGTTCGCCCTTTACTGCCTTGTCGTCTCGCTGCTTATTCTGATTTTCGCATAGGGATATTCATAAAGCGCAATGGCTGACAGAACGCTTGTTTACTTTGTTTCTGATGTCCACCTCGGGTTGGATGTGAACGGCCCCGCCGACAGGGAGGCCCGTTTCGTCAGATTTCTGGAGAGCGTCCCCAAGGAAAGGACAAGGACGTTGTACCTTCTCGGGGACATCTGGGATTTCTGGTACGAGTACCACGACGTGGTGCCGAAAGGGTATGCGAGGGTGTTCGCCGCCTTGCTCGGCCTGATGGACGCCGGGGTGGAAGTCTGTTTCTTTCAGGGGAACCACGACATCTGGTGCTTCCACTATTTCGAGGAGCTCGGCATCAGGATTCTTCAGCAGCCTTACGTCACCGAGATCGGAGGGAAAGTCTTCTGTCTGGGTCACGGTGACGGGCTCGGGCCGGGGCACATATGGTACAAGCTTATGCGTTGGGGATTCCGGAACAAGTTCTTCCAGAGCCTGTTCAGTCTGCTCCACCCTTATCTTGCCTTCCGTTTCGGCAAAGGATGGTCAAAGAAGAGCCGGGTGGCCAAGAGCCGGGAATATGTCTTCAGGGGTGCCGATGAGCCGCTGTACAAGTTCGCCGTGGACTTTTCAGCGCACAGGCACATAGACTTTTTTGTTTTCGGGCATTTCCATGTGAGCGAGGATCTTGCGTTGCCGACGGGCGCGCGGCTTCTAATCCTGAAGGATTGGATGAAGCCTCACTCGTCGAACTTTATCTGCTTCGACACGATGTCCGGGTGCTTGGGCATTTCCCAGAATATCGAATAGTACAGGGCGTCGAACTCGCCCCTCTGCCATTTCTCGACCAGATATTCGGTCATCCTGTCCTCACCGGCGGGATCATAGTGGGACTTCAGGTTCTGTCCGAAAACCTTGGCCACTCCCTGCCAGAAGCCCGCGGATATCCCGTTTTTGTAGTCCTTTATGATTGAATATGAGGATTTCCCTATCTCTCTGTCCACCAGTTTGATGAGAAGCTTGCCCTGGGATATCGTCATATTCCTGAGAGGTTTCTCGTAGGCGTCCAGAAGCTCTTTCTGAAGCCGGGTGACGTATTTTTCCTTCTTCCTGCGCCCGAGGCTGTTCTGTGAGATGTGCCTGTCCGCCTGCATCTCCATATCCTTGGCCAGAAGGGCGTAAGGGTAAACCTTGTTGAAGTTGTAAACCAGGCGGTAGTATTTTTTCAGATCCTTTTTTGTGCCCCGATAGCCTTTCGGGAATATCCATGCGGGGTCTATGCTGTCGTAGTAGGCTGTGTCACCGTGCTCCACGCGGTAGCCAAGATAGCCGGAGCGGCTCCTGCCGGTACTTTGCGGAGGCACATCGCCTGTCTGTCCGGCGAAGAGCCCTGTCCCCGTCAGAATCCCTGCCAGAGCGCAGGTCACGTATGCGATTTGCCTTTTCATTTAGTTCAACTTTCGCAGGTAGCGGCCTACCTGTGACGAGATGCCTTGTCTCACGTTCGAAGAGCATCGCCGTGAAAAATCAGTTCACGTTACCCCCTCCCTAAATCCCTCCCCTCGGGGGAGGGACTTGCTCCGTCAC
>CAVERO010000003.1:0-22297 GCA_963617915.1 Candidatus Methanomethylophilaceae archaeon
AGACAAAACCCTACAGTTCCCCCAAAGGGAAACCGTTTGCAAAAGTACCCCATTAACATAAAATAAACAAGAAAAAAATGCGTTTTTTTCTGATAATCAGCACTAAAACGTTTCTTTACGCTTCGCGAAACCTTGGTCAAAGCCTACGCATTGTCTCACACCGTTCAGCCACCCTCGGGAATGCCCACGAGTTTGCCGTGTTTGTTATCCGTTACGATGCACTCAGAATCGCTTCCTATCCTCATCTTGGCACTCTGAGGTGATGTTTTTGCCTGAAAATGTCGCCGAAAGGCCCACTTGGCCCTCTTCGGCGACGAAATCGCCTAAATATGTCGCCGTAGGGTTCCTTGGAACCAAACAACTTTTTATTTCCTTGGTTTGTTGTATAATTTACTACCTTTGCAGTAGGAACGATGTGCGGGTTTGTACATTATTCGGTGATATGGTTGTTAATGATTATAACATTTCATAATGATGCGCGAAACGATACATATTAAGAACTTAGGAGCACTTAAGGATACCGGAGTTATTGATATTAGATTGATGACGGTCTTCATTGGCAATTCGGCTAGTGGTAAGAGTACTCTTATGAAGGCATTAGTTTTGATGCGTTATATCTTTAAACGCCTTTCGATCAGAGCGTATCTGCACAATTCACACGTGGATGATAAAATCTTTTATATCCGCTTCAAAGATTATCTTCGAGACAATATGAAGGGATTAGTGGATGATGCGCAGACATATATTCATTATACTGTGACTATTAATGAACATTTGTATTCCGCTACCTACTCGAATGGAAAGTTGACTTATGATGCTCATATTCGTAATGAAGATCTATGTTTTTTTAAAGAAGTCTGGGTAGCTGAATCGCGAAGTGCTATGGCACCGCTATCAAGTCAGGGAACCTTGGCAAAGAATGTTAATTTAGGCTACTTTTTTAACGAGACTTTATCTGAGTTTAATGCAGCGACTGATTCAGTGAGGCACTTTGACTTGAGTTATGTCGGACTTGATATGGAGGTCGTCCGCGGAGGCAACAACCAAAAAAAGTACATACTGAAGCCGAAGGATGGCGGCTATCCTTCATTTGAACTCCGTCACGCGTCATCTGGCATTCAGACTACGGTTCCACTTGTGGCTTTGGTTAATTATTATGCTTATGCCTTTGATTTTAAGGCTGCACAAAAGAGGAGCATAATAGATTTTCTATTTGATAAAGATTTAACGACAACGTATCGTCCAGAGATGGAATTGACGGATATGCCAAGGTTTGTTCACATTCATATTGAGGAACCAGAATTAAGTCTTGATCCAACATCTCAGATTCGTCTTTTGAATGAGATTATTCGCTTGGCGTTCATCGATAAGGCGGATAAGAGGGAAATAGGATTGGTTCTTGCGACCCATAGCCCCTATCTCATAAACTCACTTAACTTATTGATGAAAGCTTATGACTGCGATAAAGACATCGATGGAGCTAGCCTTAATTATGATAATCTGTCTGTTTATCAGGTTGTTTCCGGTGGTGTGACTGATTTGAAAATCAAAAATATCCACTACATAAATACAGATAGATTGTCAGAGGACATCAATCATATCTATGATAAGTATCAGGAGTTAAAAAGGCAACAGGATGAAAGATCTCTTTGAAAATGATCTTCCCGCTTATTATAAAGTCGCGAGAAGGTGTGTCTGTGATGAGATTGTGACATCAATGCCAGAATTTGATCTTGTTGATAAAGATGAAAATTGGGTAGTTGATCATAAGACAGGATACGCTTCTTTCTGTAATAATATCTCAAGCCTTGGTGTGATAAATTACGAAAAGTATATCGGAAAATATGCAGGGACTAAGATATCAGATGGTAAACGTAGATGTGATTTCATTCTTACAGACACGGATGATGACAATATAGTAGTTTTATGCGAGATAACCAGTACTATCGGGAGTGTCGAAAATCTTTCATTGCCTATAACCAAAACAAATAAGGATGGCTCAGTAGAAACGATATTCCCGAAAGGAAAGTATCAAAAAGTAGAACTACAACTTTATCAGAGTTTAGAGAATATCATTCAAGTTCCGTCAGTCTGCGAATATATAGCAAAAAAGCGAAAGAAGATATGTTTGATGTCGTATCTTATCAAACCTGCTGAAGATAAGGCTGTTAATGCATTCAATAGAAATCGTATGGTTGAGGCTGAAGAAGCTGGCGAAGATGGCGCTCAAATCAGTTTCCCGCAAGTTGAGCGATATGGCTTTGAATATTATCGCATCAGCCACCAATATTCATATAAACTGTATTGACCTGCATAGCGCCGGTATGAGATCTGAAACCGAATCGTGCTGCACCTTACCTGACCTTCCATCCGTCGATGCGTCTGTTGGCTGTGGAGAAGTTGACTCCGATTTTGAATAGCTTGCGCGGGTCGTCGGCGAAAGGACGGGCGTAGCCTCTCTCCTCGATCTGTTCGAGAGCCTCGTCCGGTGTGGAGTCGGCCTTGATCTCGATGACATAGATGTAGTCCTTGGTCTTGATGAGGATGTCGATGCGTCCGTTGGAGGTAGCCCTTTCCGTCTCTACATATTCGCCCATCAGCTCGATGATGATGTACATCGCGTACTGGAAGTCCTTCTCGCAGTCGGCCTGGATCTGGTAGTCGATCCTTGCGAAGAATGCGTCGAGTCGCTCCATAAAGCTTTCCGGCTTTCCGGCCCTGATGTCCCTCGTCATCCTTGCGATGAGCATCGTGCCGGTGACCTCCTCTGTCGGGGCGTAGTAGCGCATAAGGTAGTTCAGGAAGCCGTGCCTGACCTCAAGGTTCGGGAATCCGAGGTGGTAGATCTGGAAGTCCGGCTCGTAACCTTTGATGGTGAGGTAGCCGCTCTGGTAGAGCAGCGGTACCGGATTGAGGAAGGCGGAGTCGATGTCTGTGAGCAGTGTGGTGTCGGCCTCCTGGTCGGAGAGCTGTGTGATGTCATAGTCGGTGCGTCTCATCACCTCGACGAGGAATGATGGTGTGCCAGTCTCGAACCAGTACTCAAGGAACTCGCGTCTCCTGAAAGTGTTGAGCAGACTGAACGGGTTGTAAACCCCGATGGCTTTGTGGTGAAAATGATATCCATCGTACATCTCGGCCAGTTTCCGGTAGCAATCTTCCACAGACAGCCCGTTGGCTTCCGCCAGTTCCTTGATGCTCTCCGGGAAATACTCTTTCAGATCATTTGCGGAGATGCCGCAGATGTCTGCATATTCCCTGTCCATCGAGATGTCCGTAAGGTTGTTGAGCCCGCTGAAGACACTCATCTTTCCGATCTTGGTGACTCCCGTGAGGAAGCCGAGGCGGATGAACTCGTCCTTTGACTTCATCACTCCATAGAATCCTTGTAGGGTTTCCCTGAACTTCTCCCGCAGCTCCGGGCGGCTGAGGTTGTCGATGATCGGTTTGTCATATTCATCAATCAGTATGACGGCCTGGCGGCCGGTCTTGTTGAAGGCTGCCTCGATCAGATTATCGAAGCGGATGGAGATCGTACTGTACCGACAGGGGATGCCGTAATACGCCTCAAGGGAATCAAGTTGCTTTTTAAGTTTCTCCTTCAGGGTATCTTCATTGTCATAACTTGCACCACCAAAGTCAAAGTGCAGCACCGGGTACTCCGCCCATTCCTTCTCCAATGCTTCGATGGCCAGTCCCTCGAACAGTTCTCTCTTCCCACGGAAATATGCCTCCATAGTTGACAGCAGCAGACTCTTGCCGAACCTGCGCGGGCGGCTCAGGAAGTAATATTTCCCCGTGGTGGCAAGCTGATGGATCAGGGCTGTCTTGTCCACATAGACATATCCGTCCCTGCGGATGTTCTCAAAGTTCTGTATTCCAATCGGATAAAGCATATTCCTGTTCATTTGCATCATTATTGCAAAGTTAAAAACTTTTTCGTACAAAAAAGCGGGATTCCGGAAAAACACTTGCGGTGAAGTGCCTCCGGAATCCCGTCTTGTGAGAGTCTATGAATATCAGCGGCTATCTTTTCCGCTTCTTTTTCTTGCCGTCCACGTAGCCGTAACCGTAGCCATAGCCATATCCATAGCCGTAACCATAACCGTAGCCATAGCCGTAGCCGTGGTGCTGCAAGTCCGCACCGTTGAGAATCAGGGACATATTCGCAAGCTTGCGCTCCTGATACATCGCCTCGATGTCAGGGAGCTGGCGGCGGTCAAGGCGGCCGGCCCTGACCACGAACAGCGTCAGGTCAGCGACCCTGTTGGCGATTGTCGCGTCGGCCACAACTCCTACCGGAACCGAGTCGGTGACGATGAGGTCGTAGCGGTTGCGAAGCTCGGCGAACATCTCGTCAAGCCTTTCGTCCATCAGGAGTTCGGCCGGATTAGGGGCGATGGAGCCTGCCGGAATCAGGTCAAGGCCTTCAATTCCGGTCTCGTGCGAGAGGATGTCGTCAAGCTGGATGTCGGTGTCGGCCAAGTAGTTGGTCACCCCTTTGGCGTGATGGTGGGAGTGCTTGCCGAACTGGGCCGTCAAAGTTCCCTTGCGGATGTCGAGATCGACCAGGACAACCTTCTTCTTTGCCGAGACGTAACTCTTGGCCAGGTTGCCGGCAATGAATGTCTTTCCGTCTCCGGAACTGAACGAGGTGCACATTATCACCTGGATCTTCCTGTCCTTGCGGGAAAGGAACGACATGTTCGTGCGGACTATCTTGAACGCCTCCGAAATGAGGCTTTCGTTCTCCTTGTCCTGCTCCGGAATGACCCCGAGGAACGGTGCGCTGACCTTGCCCTGGATGTCCTTCTTCGTGCGGATTCTGGTGTCCAGGAACAGTATCATCAGGAATATCACGCCCGGGAAGGCGATCCCGACCAGCAGTCCGAGCAGAAGGATCTTGTTCCTGTTCGGAGCGATCGGGCCGTTGGGACCCGAGGCCCCGTCGATGACCCTTGCGTTGTTGTCCACCATCGCCTGCGAGAGGGCGTTCTCCTCACGCTTGTTCAGAAGGAAGAGGTACAGAGACTCCTTGATCTTCTGCTGACGCTCGATGGAGAGCATCTGGCGCTCCTTGGTCGGAATCGAGGAGACTCTCGACTGCGCCTGGGACTCTCTGGACTGCGCGTCGTTGCGCCGCACGTTGATGCTGACGAGCATATTGTCCACAGCCCGGATGATGGACTGCTTCATGGCCCGCAGGGAGGTGTTCAGCTCCTCCACAACCGGGTTCTTCTCGCTGCTGTCCTCGATGAGCTTGTCGCGGCGCAACTTGACGGTGTTGTACTGGTTGATCTGGCTCTCGATGTTCATGTCGCTGATGCCGGTGTTGGCCGGAATCAGGTCAATCTCCTTTGTCGGGTCCGTCAGGTACTCCTTGATGTAGTTCGCAAGGCGAAGCTGGGTCTCAAGCTCCATCACGTCAGTGTTGTACTTCTGGGACTCCCCGACGTACATTCCGGCTGTCGTCCCGATGTCCACGATCCGGTTCTCGCGCTTGAATGACTCAAGGTGCGACTCCACGCCTCCAAGCTCGCTCTCGATGATGATGAGACGCTCGTTGATGAACTCGGCGGTGTTTATCGCGACCTGGTTCTTGTCGTTGATGGCCTCCTCGTTATAGACCGAAATCAGCATGTTCAGTACATCCTCGGCCCTTGCGGCGGAGCGGTCCCTGAGGGAGAGGGTGAGGATGGAAGCCTCGTCCTCCTCCTGCCTGATGCCGAGGCTGGAGATGAAGTGGCCCACAACCGAGGACATAGGGTTCTTCGTGACGTGGATGCGCTCGCCCTTCCAGGACGCCGTGTAGTAGTTGGTCGGTGCGATGACGAGCCTGGTCCCCTCGATGTCGACCGTGTCCTTCATCGCGACAGTCCATTTCTTGTCGTTCTCTTCCGTCCCGAAATCAGAGACGACCACCTTGCCGCTGTCCAGAGGGGAGACCACCATCGTCAGGAACATCTCCGGGGTCGTGTCCAGGAAACGTACCGAGACGGGGGACTTCTTGTAGAGTTCCGTCATCTGGAGGCGGTCCTTGACCTTGTAGCTGATGTCGGCGTTGACACGGCTCACAACCTCGCGCATCAGCTTCTTCGAGCGGAACTGGAGAATCTCGTTCGCCACGTTGACCTTGTTGATGTAGTTGTCGTAGCGGTCAAGTCCGGCGGATGAGATCTTGTTGGACGGGTCCTTGATGATGACCGTCGCCGAGCGGAAATAGGTCTTCGGGGTCCTGGCGTAATGTAGCCAGGCCAGTCCGCCGAACACCACGACGGAAATGACGAACCATTTCCATTTTGAAAGAAGGTAGAGGAGGATGTCTATGATGTTGACGTCCTGGTCGTTCCTTCCGGAGTTATTGTTTGTCTGCATATTACTTGGTGATGATTGTCGAATCCGGTTATTTCGTGAGCGCCGATGTGGCCCAGATGACTGAGCTTATCGATGTGATGGTGGTCATCAGAAGCGTTCCGATCTGGATGCCTCTGTCCTCGTTGTCTTTCTTGCCGTACTTAGGCTGCACGTAGATGATGTCGTTCTGCTGCAGGAAGAAGCAGGGCGACTGGAGGATGTTGCTGTTGCGGATGTCGTGGAAGAAGATCTGCTTGTTGCCGTCCACCTCGCGGATGACAGCCACGCGGTCGAGCTTCGCCTTGGCCGTGAGGTCTCCGGCGTTGGCGATGGCCTCAAGGAGGGTGATGCGTCCGTTCTCCACGGTGAATGTGCCGTTCTTGGCCACCGCTCCCCAGACCGTGTACTTGAAGTTCAGGAACTCGATGTTCACGAGAGGGGACTTGATGTAGTTGCCCTCGATGATCTGGCTCTTGATTCTCTCCGAAGCCTGGCTGAGCGTAAGTCCTTCAAGATGAATAGTCCCGAGGATAGGGAACTCGATGTTGCCCTTCGCGTCAACCTTGTAGCCTTTCTCGTCTGGCACCGACGACGATGAGGCCGTGCCGTCGGAAGACACCTTGAACGAGCCGCTCTGGATGTTGAACGGAATGGCGAGCTCCGGCTGCTTGCAGCTCACGGTGATGCTGAGCCTGTCGTTGGCCTGGATCACAGCCTCGTGGGCGGCCTCGAACGGATATTCCTGCCCCGGAGTCATGTCGTTGAGATAGACGTACTTCTTCGCCGATCCGCAGGACACGGCGGCGAGCAGCAGGGGGATAATGAACAAATTCGACAATCTGTTTTTCATTTTATGAGTGATTTTAAATTTTTATAGCATAGTATGGCCGCCTCATTGTCCGGCAGGCATTTGAGCTCCCCGACGGGGACCGTTCCGGCAATTCCTGCCAATGTGTCGCAAAGCCGGGACTGCAGCGCCGCGTCGCTGTGGACGACGGAGCAGCTCGGCAGAAGCGCGACAAGCGCCCCCACCTCATCTTTTTTCGTGAATATGTCAGCGTCGCTCCGGACGAGCCGCACGATCGCGCCGACAGGGTAGGATTCATTGCGGTAGCAGGGTGTCTTGCCGCTCCACGGTGTCCCGAACGCAATGGCCTTGCCGTCAACGAGCCGCACCGTGGGATTGTCGTCGTTGAGCAGCCGCGCTCCGGGGATATTCCGAAGCCACAGCCTTGCGTGTGTGCTTTTGCCGGTGCCGCTCTTGCCGAGGAAGAGCCAGGCCTTTCCGTCCGCCGCGACCGCCGATGCGTGGAGCGAGATTCCGTCCTTCGACAGAACCGACTGCGCGAACGCGATGCGGAGCATAGAAGTCAGAATCAGTCCGCAGTCGGGGGAGTCAGGCTCAATGGATGCGGTGATGTTCGTAAAACCGGCGTTTGCCATGAATATCCCGGGGCGGGGGAGTGTGCCTCCGTTTGCCGGAGTTCCATTCGCGTGAGTTCCGTTTCCGCTCTCGGTGGCTTGCCTGTCATCAGAGCGGTCATACCAAAGCTCGAGGCAGTAGCTTCCGTCTGCGGTTCTGCTCAGCCGGGTGTGTCCCATGTCGTTGTCATCCTCCTCGACCCTCTCCGCATTTTTCGGAATATCAATCGGTTTTGACTGAAGAGTGAAGTTGAACAACAGTTCCGGTTTCAAAACCTTCGCATCAGACATATGAGCCTGCCTAAGTGTCAGTCCCTTCGACAAGCTCAGGGACCAGTCCTTTCCGGTCACTGGATCGTCATCCCCGGTCACTGAGCCTGTCGAAGTGACTGAGCCTGTCGAAGTGACAGAGCCAGCCGAAGTGACCGAACCTGTCGAAGTGACCGAACCTGCCGGATGCACCCGGAACGGAGCGAACGACGGCAGCAGCCCCTCCACATCATAACAATCGGGCGCGACCACCGTAAACGTCAGTCCCGCCACCTTGTATGAATATTTCCGCTCTCCGCCCATTCCTTATTGTCCTGTTATTATCTGTTGGTCATCTTCCCAATCACTTCAAGTCTGCGAGGCTCTACTTTCTGAACTGCCCCTTGACCAGTTCCCAAAACGTCCAGAACGCCTCCTGAGGGGCGAACCTCATAGAGAACCCCGCTCTCCTCAAAAACATCCCGGCCGTCTCAAGTTTCCGTTTCCGGTCACTGAGCCTCCCGGTCACTGAGCTTGTCGAAGTGCCGAAGTGCCCGGAAACTTCCGACCCATTCCGTTCCCTTGGCTCTAACGAAACGCCCGAACCATTCCGGTCACTGATCTTTCCGGTCACTGAGCTTGTCGAAGTGCCAGAGCACCCGGAACCCTTACCTCTATGCTGCCCGAAATTCCCCCCGTCCTCCACAATCCGAAAAAGCGGCCAGTACGACACAACTTTCTCTGAATATGGTAGTTCCTCTTCCTTCAGCCCTATCACCCCCACCAGAAACGAATGCAACAGCCGGCTCCATTTCAGGATCCCGGCCCTACGGTAAAGTCTGAATATTCTCTCGCCGCATTCCTGCCTCCTTCCGTCCGCACATATCCGATGGTACAGCATAGCCAGGTCGCACATCTGCCGCAGCCCTATCCCTTTGCCCAGCGCGTGTTTAAGAATATGTGTGTTCAGCAGCAGAGCGTTGAGTTCCGGCGACGGCACCAGCAGCCCGTCCGCCAAATCCGACGGCACGTAACCCGGCTCCCCGTCAAGTTCCGGAATCCATTTCCTTGCGGCAGGGGAGCAGAGGTCCACTATCGTAGGATGCTGCTCTATTTCAATGCCTTTCCACTCGTAGCTCTGGCTCCCGTCCGGCATCGTCTCCACTTTTATCCCGTGACTCTTCACCAGGTCTATCGCCTTGTCGTTCATTGTCCGGTGCTTCGACATGCTCAGCAACCGATTGTTGTCCGGTGCTTCGACAGGCTCAGCAACCGGCTGAGTAGCCGTCTTGTCCGGTGCTTCGACAGGCTCAGCAACCGGCTGATTAGCCGTCTTGTCCGGTGCTTCGACAGGCTCGGCAACCGGCTGAGTAGCCGTCTTGTCCGGTGCTTCGACAGGCTCAGCAACCGGCTGAGTAGCCGTTTTCTCCGCCTGATGAGCCGTATTTTCCGGTCGCTGAGCCTGTCGAAGCGACAGACTCTCCGGAAAATAAAAGTCAATGTCCCCGCACTCCCGATGCATAGGAGCAGGGTAGAGCTCCGCCACCCCTTGCCCTTTCTGAAGCACAGGACTCAACCCGTTGTCAACGAACACCTTGACCAGATCCTTGAGCGCGACGTTCATTCTTTCATTGCCGCCCTCGATCCGAGTCACCGCCACAACCCACCGAGCGAAAAGATCAGGCGAAGGCTGCAAGTCATCCGGAAGCCGGCATATTCCATCAAAGACAATCCCGGCGACAGTCTGCCTCCCGGACATCTTTAAAACCTGCTCCCATTCCTCATTTCCCGGCCGCCGGAACCCTTCTTCCATCGGATCGCGCCCCCACAGCCCGGCCCGGAGAAGCGTCAGGAAAGCATCCCGTACTCCTCCCATCTCTTCAGCAGGTTATGAACATCGTCTTTTGCCACTCCAGGGTCAACCTCATATTCCCCGCAAAGCCATTCCGCCATCTCCTCCTCGGTGAACTCCGCGCCGCTGAACCGCTCCCACAGCCGTGCCGCGGTCTCGTTCAGACTGATGACGTCCGTCAGGTTGACATCTCCGTCCACCGCCCTGACAATCACCCACTTGCTCCCAAGCCGGCGCATCTGTAGCGAAGGGTTCAGCCTCATATTCATAAATTCATCTTTCGCAAGCAGACAATTGCTTGGTGTAAAATACTTTATCTCATGTTCGAAGGTGATTGCCCACCATCATGCTTCTAAAATTTCTTGCCGCTCAGGATTGACCAGACCGTTTGGAAGATGATCTTCGTGTCCATCGCCAGCGAGCGGGTCTCAAGGTACTCAAGGTCGTAGTCGAGCCGTTTGAGCATCTTCTCCAGGGTGTCGGTGTAGCCGTTGTGAAGGGTAGCGTAGGAGAACAGTCCCGGACGGAGCGCGTAGAGCTTCTCGTAGTCGGGGTTCACCTCCATGATCTTGTCGATGTAGTACTGCCTCTCCGGTCTCGGCCCTACGAAGCTCATGTCGCCCTTGATGACATTCCAAAGCTGCGGCAGCTCGTCCAGATGGTGCTCCCTTATGAACTTACCGACTTTGGTGAGCCTTTCGTCGCCCTGCCGGCAAAGGGCGGGCTTCCCGTCCGCCTCGGAGGTGATCCGCATCGACCGGAACTTGTACAGGGTGAACGGCTTGCCGCCGCGTCCGATGCGGGTCTGCTTGAATATCGCAGGTCCCTTGCTGTCGCATTTGATCGCTATGTAGATTCCAAGTATCAGCAGTGAGAAGGCAATCGAACCGCCGATGGCGGCCGCGCAGTCAAAGATTCTTTTAAGGTTCTCGTTAAAGGCGTTCATCTTGCTTTCCCCGACCGTGACCGATGTCGCGATTTCCTCCCGGGGTGAAATAGCGTTTCCACTCATATTGTACAATTTATTCTTTACATGTTTCCCAGTATCGTCCCCACAAAACGTTCAAGTCAAATTTCAACGTGCAAAGATAACAATTCTGAATATAAATCCACACAAACGTTTGCCTTTTTCTCACACTTAATTCGCTTTAATTGAATGCAAAACGTTTGACCCTCGCCTTTTTATGGACTACTTACGCTCACTTTTGCCCAGCAGTTCCTCATAGAGGCCGAGGCAGTCGGCGAGCATTTTCTCTTTGGTGAAGTTCGCGGCGAATCTTTCCCGGGACCCTTTGCTGAACCTTGCCCAGGTCTCCGGGTCTTGGGTGATCGTCCCGATGGCTTCTGCGATGGCCTTGCTGTCGCGAGGAGGTACATTGATTCCCGAGACGCCGTCCTCGTTGACCCAGGCGACGCCTGACGCCGGAATCTTCGTGGCGATCAATGGACGGCCTTCCGACATCGCCTCGATCTGGACTATTCCGAAAGCCTCCGTCTTCATGATACTGCAAAGACAGAACACATCGCAGGCTCCGTACCAGGACGCAAGGTCTTCCTGCGGCACCATGCCCAGCAGCTTGACACGGCTTCTGACCCCCAGGTCATCAATCAGCTGCTCCAGTTCCCCCTTCAGCGGTCCGCCGCCTCCGATCAGGATCATGTGGTTGTCGTCAAGGTACTTGGCGGCCTCGATGAGATAGCGGTAGCCTTTGTATTCGACAAGCCGTCCGAGAGAGAAGACGATCTTCTTACCGGCATATTCATTTCTGATGCTTTGCACTTTGGCGCTGTCGCTCCGGTCCGGTTCGATTCCTATCGGGATGCAGCGTGTCTTGCCCTGAACCTTCTGAAGGTAAGGGGATTCCGCAAGATAGACCGGCGAGGTTCCGACGATTGCGTCCGCCCTCCTGATGAGCCAGTTCTGGACGGGCAGATAGAATTTCAGAAGGAATTTCTGCGCCAGGATGTCGGCGTGCCAGTGCAGCACCACCTTCCCCTTGTACCCCGACAGCAGAAGCGCCACCGCCGCCATAGGGTCAGGATGATGAATATGGATGATGTCGTACTCCTTGGCTCTCCGGCGCAGTTCCGTGACCATCGAAGGGGCGATGGTAGTCCGCGCCTTCTTGGTCCACGTCCCGCAGCAGATGACCCTCCCGCGCGGGTTCAGTTCGATGACCTCAGATCCTCTTCCGTCGCTTGTGGCGCACATCATGTCGCATTCCGTCCCCGCCTCCGAGAGCCCCGAAGTGATGTCGAACATCACTTTCTCCACTCCCCCCAGCACCGGGTAGAACTTTCCCAACTGTAGTATCCTCATATGTTGTTTTATGTTATTTCTGGTTGATTACGTGTCGTCGCCTCAGCAGAGGCGATTCATTTTTTGCAATGATCAAGAATAAACTGCTTCAGGGGTTGTAAGGATGGTGAATCAAGATCCCAAAACCGATCATCATCGAATAGCCATTCTCCTTTGCCAAGGTCGCTACGTTGTTTATGCGTAAGTTCTTTCTGGGCACTGATGTAGGTAAATAGTTTTCCTTTACGATTCGGAGCTATATAATTGCCTCCAAGGCATTTCTCATAATCCTCAAAGCAATCGAAGAATCGTTGATGGATATCCCTGCGCAGAATGCTTTCTAATAGAACCTCGAAATCCCCATCATCTGCATTATTCGGAAAAAGAAAGAGATCGGCATTTATTCCCGAGAGTTCAAATTGTTGTCTTAGATCTTTTTCTCGTATAACAAAACCTCCTTTATTGGCGGGAGAATCTGCGTCAAATATTATCAAGTTGGTACCACCTTCCAAAGTATTGGCAAGAAAAGCATTTGAGGAATTCGCTAAATTGTCTTTGCCATTGACACATACAATCTCAGAGACTTTATCTTCGACACCAATGTGTCTGATCAAAGTCTTTATGAAGATATATTCGGATGTAGTCCTACTTCCGGTTTCCAAGAAAATAGTTATCATCTCATTTCGATCTCTTGCGTGACGCTATATGCCATTTTCGTATAATCATAATGGATGGCAAGAATTTCATCATCTTCTTTTCTGAAAAGTTTGTATGCAGAGACATCTGATTGATAATCAGTCTTTGAAGATGTGTCCAAGAAATGAACGAGACTTCTCAGCAGATCGATGCTATGTGTGGAGACAAAAAGCTGGACGTTGTATTTCCTGGCGGTATCAAAGATTGCCTCCCATAATTTCTGCATCACAGAGTAATGCAACCCATTATCCATTTCATCTATGAGTACGATACCATTGGCGTATTCATAGATTGATAATACTATTCTTAGGACTTTACGGAAGCCATCTCCAAGAACATTTATAGGCAATCTTTGTGGGAAGCCTACATCTGCCATTAAATCATTATCCACTAACTGAAGGTCTTTCAGATGAGGTTCAATGATTCTGAGAATGCTGAATATTTCTTGCTCGCGTTTATTTTTCACGACATTGGAAAACAACTCGATGATGTCATATCTATAGGAATTAGCACCAATCAGCAAGCAATTAAGATTTTCGGAATACCTCTTGTCAACGATGTTACGCCCTTGTTCTGAATTGCTTTCGGAGACAATAAACCGAGAACTATATGTGATATCCTCACCATTCAATTTATATGTTGCCTTCAGTCCAAATTGCTTTTGTTTGACATCGGAAGTTCCTGAATTCAGATCGTTAATGTTTATGTTCTGGCTATCTGGACGAATCATTTCAATGAGAAGGTCGCGGCTTGGTTTCCCTTTGGCGGAAACGTTGATTGTATTTTTAGGATCCGCCCCATAAAAATCAATCGTTGCGGTTTGTTCACTTAGTCTGTTGATTCCTCTTAATGCGTTGGCTTTGAATGGTAATGACGGATTAGATTGACCAGCAACCAACAATATAGCCTCAAGAACAGATGACTTCCCGCAATTATTCTTACCAAAGAATATGTTTATACGCTTGAAGCCATCTATGCTTGCATATCGCAATCCGCGGTAATTCCTTATAATGACACTGTCGAACATATTATCCTTATTATATTGACAAAGATAATAAACTATAAGAACAGAAAGAAATCTTTATCAGTTCCCCAGACACTCCTCGTAAAGCCTGATGTAGTCCGCGTAGCGGTCCTCCTTGCGGAAGTGTGCGAGGGCATATTCTCGGCAAGGGGATTGGTAGCGGGATTTGCCGTTGGATTCGATGACGCTGATGGCTTGGCGCAGTGAGGCTAGGTCGCCTTGCGGGACGACGATGCCGGTGGAGGGGGTGATGGACTCGACGCTGCCGCCGGTGTTGTAAGTGATCACCGGCGTGCCGCAGGAGATTGCCTCCAGATTGACGGTAGGGTAGTTGTCCTGCCAGGTCGGGTTCACGAACACCTCCGCCGCTGAATACAGCTCCGCCAGCTGCCGCACATTCTCCGTCCTCGCGATCGGAATGATCCCTTCCGGCAGCCCCTTCGCCTGCTCCGGCTTCACTCCGACCATTACAATCACCTCATCATCCTTAAGTAGCCTTGAAAGAGCGATGAAATCATCCCAACCCTTCTCCCTGCACCAGATGCTCGCAAGCCCAAGAATGATCTTCCTGTCGCCGATGCCATATTTCTCCCGAACCTCGCAGTCAGATGCTGAGGGTGTGAATATGCTTGTGTCTATTCCGTTGTGAATTACCCTGAAACGATAATCTTTCAGGAACGACTCCAGCATCTCGTTTCTGATCCATTCTGAAACCGGCACGATTGTCAGCAAGTCTTTCGGCATTGAGCAGAACGCCTTGGCTTTGTCCCTGAAATTCCGTGCTGATCTGTCGAAGATAAGACTGGCCGGGAACTGCCGTTTCTGTGGACAATGACCGCAGCCGGTTTTCCAACGGTCGCAACCAACTTTCATATAGTGATAGCAATGCCCTGTGTACAGCCAGCAGTCGTGAACAGTCCAGATGACGGGTTTCCCGGTTTTGCTGAGATAATCGAACAGAATCCTGTAGTTCAGAAAGTATCCGTGGATGTTGTGGATGTGGATGATGTCCGGCTCAATCTCCTCAACCCTCTTGATGAAAGCCTTGGTCGCCCCGTTGGAAGCCAGCCCGTGCCGGTCAAGCAATCTCGTCTCCAACCCGTGCACAGCCACGCTGAAACGATTGCCCACCGGAACCGTTCGAGATGTACTGTCCCTCATTCCGTCACGCCCCTTGCTGTACGCCACATAGCTTTCCCACCCGGAGGCCATCGCAAGATCTCCGATCTCCTGCATAATCCTCCCCGTCGAGGTGTTCATCCTCAGCACCGGATTTATCTGTAACAATTTCGGCATAGTAGTTTTATTCTTTGGTTAGTTTTTCGAACAACCTGACCCACTTGTCCATCACGGCTTCTTCTGAATATTTCTCCTTGATTTTCAGGGCTTCCGTTCCCATCTGGCGGCGAAGCGGTTCATCTGACATCAGCCTTTTCATCGCTTCGGCAAGAGCCGGTACATCACTTTCGGGAACCAGCAGACCGTTCTTCCCGTCCTCGATGATGTCCTTGGGGCCGCACTTGAAATCGAATGTCACCGCAGGCAGACCGCAGGTCATGGCCTCGATCATCACCATCGGCAGTCCTTCAAAATGCGAACTCATCACCAGCATTGAACTTCCGGCATATTCATTCCAAATGTCATTTGTCGGTTTGTTGATGCGCGCGCTGCCGGCAAGACCCTTCTCTTGAATCATCCTTTCGAGCATCCCCTTCCACTCGCCTTGACCGAATATGTCCAATCGCCAGTCGGAATATTCATCGTCCTTTCTGACAATGCTCCACGCCTCTATCAGACGGTCGAATCCCTTTTGGTAGTCAAGTCTCCCCACGGCGATGACTCTGTGTGCCGTGCAGTCGGATTGAGTAGCTTCCGTTATGATGGCCGCATTGGGAATCGCCTCGATGTTAGGAAGTTCGCCCCAATAGCCTTTATCCTCTTCCGTCAGCACGACAAATGAGTCAAACTTCCGCACAATCTTCTCGTCCTGTCTTGTCCTCAGCCTGTCAGACAGCCCCAACAGCCCGTGCCGTCCGTACTGAAGCCTGAAATACTTGTTGAAATGCAGCTCCAGCACCTTTTTGCTGCCATCCTTTATCCCCGGAATGAACGATGACTCCGAAGGATAGAGCGAGCCCACGATGTCCGGCCGCTCCTTGAAAAGCAGCTCCGTCAGTGCCTTCCTGTGTTTCCTCCTGCGCCGAAGATATCCAATCGTCTTGAGTACAGGATTCTTCCCGTTGTCATCCGTATAGTTGATCCCAAGGTCGATTATCCGAACCCCCTCCGGGAACGGATAGAATGTCGGCTTCCCGTGCTGGTCCGTAGTCACCACCGCCACATCCCATCCCATCCTCTCCTTGAGGTACCGAACCTTGTTCAGCAGCACCCTCTCCATCCCCCCGGGGTTGTACAGGGAGCACATACAATAGATGATTTTCATCGGTAGTCTAAATACATTGATTGGAAGTCGGTTCAGAGAAGGTGGCTCAATTGTCACGCAGGACCCGTGCCGAATCCCATTCCTCTTCGCGGAGGCAGAGGAAGAGAGCGAAAACCACGAACACGTCGGTGGAGACCTTGCACCACACTATGAAGTTCAACACGAGCAATCCCGTGAAGAACATTTTGTGCGCGTTGAATCTCTTGATGCAGGTCGTGCCGACCTTTATGAAGTAGCCCATGAACGCGAGCAGACCGAATATTCCGAAATAGAAGATGAAGCGGAGGTAGCCTATGTCGGTGTTCTGATAGTACCCTTTCCATTGCACGCCATTGTAATAGGGGTCGGTGTCGGAGGGGTTATCGAAGTAGCCGTTGCCGATAATCCACGTCTTCAGGTCGTCCGGGAACACCACCATATTCTTGAGCAGTTCGTTGGAATGAACCTCCCATTTGCCTTCCTCGACCAGGCTGAAGAATCCCTCGAATCCGAAACGGATGTTGGAACGTATCATGGGATTCGTGTTGTAGAGGATGGTCGCAATCGTCACCGCTGCAACGAGCGAGACCGCGCACCAGGTCCATAAATACTTGTGGCTTGCGGCTTTCGCCTTGTTGTCCACATTTATGGTTATGATAAGGTAGGCAATCGCCAGAATGACACCGATTGTGGTGGTTCGTGCCATCATATTGCCGACAATCGAGATGAACATGAATGCGGCAAGATAGACGGCGGTCAGGTATCTTTTTTCCGGATTTATGGAAACCCGTCGCAGCCTGTCGGCTATCATCAGCAGCACCGCGCAGAACTTTATGCCGGCGACATCCAGACTGCACCCGATGCCGTACAGCCTGTAATCCGATTTTCCCATAAACCCCTGTCCGCTGACAAGGCTGTCGATAAAGTTCTTTACCGACGGCGACATGTCCGCCCATATCGCGATTGCGCATTGAAGCACCGAAATGGCTATCAGATAGTCGCAGACAAGACCGACCGTCACTCTTCCGTGCAGCTGCCGGATGCAGCTCACAACGACATTGGCCGCACTGAGCCACACAAGCATAGACACTATGTACAGGGCGTAAGCGTAATCCGGAGTGGAGTTGTACGTGATGGCGGCAAAACCTATGATCGACACCAGGGCGGCAAGTCCGGCGATGATGAGGAAATCCTTGTCAAGGAC
The DNA here is from genome assembly GCA_963617915.1 of Candidatus Methanomethylophilaceae archaeon. Taxonomy (GTDB): domain Bacteria; phylum Bacteroidota; class Bacteroidia; order Bacteroidales; family UBA932; genus Cryptobacteroides. The sequence goes on from CAVERO010000003.1 coordinate 17,523, forward strand.
GGGCTTTTGCCCCTTTGCCATCTGTAAGCCGATGACAATGAGCCCGATGCCCGCCATCATCATCTTGGTGTTCATCGCCGGAAGAAATGTCGGCGCGAACGGGAAGAAATACAGACTTGCCACTATCAGCAGCAGTATGATGAAGATTCTTTTCATTTTCTATCGGTAGATTACTCCGTAAATAAACTTGTGGATCAGCTTGTAGTAGAGCCACAAGGCCAGATAACGGCGGTGCAGGGCGCAGAGTTCCAGAATTTTCCTTCTGACGGACACATCACGTTTCTCACGGATGAACTTGTTGGCTTCCGGATACCATTCGCTCCAGAGACGGTACTTTTCTTTCCGGTCCGAAATGATGAACGGGTATTTCACATCCAGTTTGAACAGTCCAAGCTCCCTTTCCAATTCTCCTGGGAACTTACTCTCCATAAATCCGCACATCCTTCCGACATTATGCTTCAGCTCTTCCAGATGTCTTTGCGAATAGGTCTGGCTGAATGCCCCTCCGTTCAATTTTACATAATGGTAGAATGCCCCGGGAATGTATATTACCTTCCTTGCGCAGGCGAAGAGCATCATCATGGTCATATCTTCTCCCATCCCATACCCGGCAGGGAAAGAAATGCCGTTGTCAGCGTATAACGTTCTGCGAACCAGCTTGTTCCAGACATTGTACTTCATCTTTCCCGTGAGCATTCCTTTAAGAGCCTCCATCGGCGAGCCGTAGTCCGGCTGCCTCATATAGCGCTCACTCTTTCCGAAAGTCAGGTACCAGTCACACCAGACGATGTCGGCATCGTTCTCCTTTGCCGCCGCATACATCTTCTCCAGCATATCCGGCTCCACGAAGTCATCACTGTCGCAGTGGAATATGAACTCGCCGCCAGCCGCCGCCAGCCCCGTATTCCTCGCCGCCGGCAACCCCTTGTTCTTCTCGTGATGGAGTATCCTCACATTCTCCTTCCGCTCCGGATACTTCTCCAGAACAGCTTCCAGTTTCGCTATGCTGTCATCCGGAGTCGCATCATCGACGAAAATGTACTCCACGTCCCTCAAACTCTGCCGCATCAGCGACTCCGCGCACCTCCCGATGAACCCGGAGACGTTGTAGATGGGGATAATGACTGAAATATTAGGCATATAAGACTGCGTAATCAAGCTTTGAATACACCGAACACTGACGACACTTATTGTTTGAGTCCTCGAATTCGAATCATTGTCAAGTAGATTACCCCAAATATTTTGATGATAAATCTATTCGTGTTTGGGTGGTTACGCCAATAATCAATATAATTGAAATTAATGAAAGAACTAATCTTTTTAGCCCCTATTGCGGTGTAAAGATTATCGTTCCAATGAATTAAATCCTTATCGAACTGCATTAAGGTTGATTTGGCAACTTCTGAATAATCAAGCAGAAGGTCTACATATAATCCTTTAGTGATAGGAATGAGAATTGCTTGTTGAAAGTAAGTGTCAAGAGCCTTACTGATGATATTTCTATTGTCCGAATAAACCTTGAGTATGTCTTTTAAACAAGGGATCATACTTGCGGCATATTTTGTTGCTGAATGCGGCATTATAGTCTGACCTTCGCGCCCTATGAGGTATCTGTAAACAGGTTTGGAATAATGCCAAACGGTTTTTACACTTAACATAGGCGTGAAAATCCATTGCTGGTCTGTATAAGATATTCCTTCAGTTTGCTGATATCCCATATCTACAAGCATTTTTCTTCTATATGTAACAGCATGCATCTGCGTCTTTAAGAAAACTTTCGAAGTGCAAATATCCTCAAATAACATAATGCCTGACTCTGAGAAATTATACGAACATTCCATTAGTATATCCTCATCTACTGAAACCTTTACATAATCTGAAATAATCAGGTCTGCATCTATAGTCGGAATAACAGATAAAAAAGATTCGAAATTGTCGGTGTTAAAATTGTCATCGGCATCAAGAATCTTAACATATTTCCCTTTGGCTTCCTTAAGACCTCGGTTGATGCAAGAGCCATAGTTTCCGTTTTCTTTATCTATTACTCTAAATACATCCGGATATCGATTCTCATATTCGTGCGCTATATGAGATGAATTGTCGTTACTTCCGTCATTGATAATTAGAACTTCCAAACTATCAAAACCATTTTTTACTATAAGAGAATCCAGACACCTATGGAGATATTTCTCCATATTATAGGTGGGAATTATTACAGATAGTATTTTGTTCATAAATTATAGTATATGGTTGACTGCGTTGTCTTGATCTCTAAAAACGTCTCTTAGCTTCAAGATGGAGACTGGAATGTGTTTTTTGATTTTGCTTTTAAGGCTCTTTTTCCTCTCAACTATCTTGTATGGCGATGGCTTTGACAGCAGGTCGCTTTCCCTTTCTGCTATATCTGACATAATAATCTGAATATCATTGTCAATCGTAGCATAAATGGGATTTGATTGCCATTGCTGATGGCATATCTGACCGTATTTTCCAAGAATATTCTCTTTGTCTAGTTGTTCCCTTTGAGTGTAAAATGCGAAATGCGCAACTATCGCATCGCCATTCCACGCATTTGCCATCCCTTTTTTTGTCGGATAAATGCACGACATAAACTCTTCATCATCACCAGGTACTATTCCGGAAAACTTTGCCATTTCCTCTCCGAACCAAAGAATAGCATTGATGGAGAATCTCGTCATTCCCATTAACTTCTTTCCTAAATAAAGATCTGTCCACCTCTGATTCTTAAGGTAATTGTTTATAAACCACGTGTGTAACTCATATGCAAAGTGTCCGCTCTCCCATAAAACGGTATGACTTGAGTCTGCATTGTAATACTGGTCGAGTTTTAATTTTCCTTCAACTTGAAGCAGATAAGTTGATAGAGAGTTATTGATAACAAGAGGAGAAACAAGGAAACACTCCGGGTTATCAATCCGAAACTTGACCATACGTTCAATCAAGTCCGTCTCCATCCAGATAATATCATCATCCAATTTAAAATAGATTGTGTCAGGTTCTACGCAGGCTTTGTAGAAAGCGTTAATGCTGGCATTACCATTGACAACTCCATCTGGTTGCCAAACAAGGTTTACAACTGGGTATTTATCAGCGATTTGTCGGAAAAACTCAATGTCTGCACCATTATTAGTATTTACCCAGATGTCATATCTGTCCACACACTTGCAGGCTACAATATAGGGTATTAGATATTGCATATAGCGTCTCCGTCCTGATGCAGTGTTGACAACGACTTTGTAATTCTTATACATGACTTTATTCGTTGAAATGATTAAAAACAGATTCCATAAGGGGAGCCATATCGTAATACTTGTATTCAGCCAATCTCCCACCGAAGATTACATTCTCTAATTGCTCCGCTAATGCCTTGTATTGCTGATATAGATTGTTGTTCTTCTCATCGTTGACAGGGTAATAAGGTTCCATTCCATCTTTCCATTCAGATGAATATTCTTTGGAGATTACTGTTTTGGAATTATTATAGACATCTTTCCCAAAACTCTCGAAGTGCTTATGTTCAATGATTCTAGTGTATGGAACTGCGGCATCTGTATAGTTCACCACTGCATTCCCTTGATAATTTGGTATATCTATAATTTCTTCCTCAAATCGGACTGTGCGATACTCCAGTTTGCCATATGAGTAGTCAAAAAACTCATCAATCTTTCCTGTGAATAGAACCTTGTCAGCTAGTGACATCCAGTAATCCTTATTGTCGAAGAAGTCAATTTTGGTTCTGCACTCAACTCCTTCAAGAAGTCCATTGATTAGTCTGTTGTAACCACCGATAGGAATGCCTTGGTATTTATCATTGAAGTAATTGTTGTCAAATACGAGCCTGACAGGTAGCCGCTTTATAATGAATGCCGGAAGTTCCGAACATTTTCTTCCCCATTGCTTTTCTGTGTAGCCTTTGATTAATACATTGTAAATATCCTCTCCTACTAGCAATAAAGCTTGCTCCTCGAGATTCCTAGGTTCAGAAACGCCGTCTTTTTGCATTTGATCGATGGCTTTTGCCTTCTGGTCATCGATTATTGCAATCGCATCTTCCGGCGTAATCGTACCCCACATCTGGTAGAAGGTGTTCATATTGAAAGGCAAGTTGAAGAGGTGTCCGTTATAATTGGCTATGGGGGAATTTGTGTATCGATTGAATTCTACTATGGAATTGACGAAATCCCAAACTCTCTTATTTGAAGTATGGAAAATGTGCGCACCATACTTGTGAACATTGATTCCTTCTACGTTTTCACAGTAAATATTTCCGCCAAGGTGAGGGCGTTTGTCAATAACTAAACACTTCTTGCCTTGCTTGTTAGCAAGATGCGCAAACGTGGATCCATACAATCCCGCGCCAACTACAAGATAATCATAAGGTTTTACCATATTACTCTTCCCAATTTATATTACTTTTGATTACTTTGGCAGGTTTACCGACAGCTATGCAGTATGGGGGGATAGTCTTTGTTACCATTGAATCCATCCCTATAACAGAGCCTTCACCAATGGTTGCCCCTTTCATTATAATGGCAGAAGCACCAAGCCATACGTGATTTTCAATGCAGACATCTTTTGCTTTGTTAATCCTAAAGCCGTTTTCATCATAGATAAAGTGCTGGTCACTTGTTCTTATTCTTACGCCCTTAGCTAAGAGGCAGTTATCACCAATCTTAACTTTTGTACCTTCTGCAAGAACGATTGAAACGTCTTGGTCGAACACAACATCATCTCCAATTTCAACCGTATTATAA
>CAVERO010000003.1:22307-40117 GCA_963617915.1 Candidatus Methanomethylophilaceae archaeon
ATTATAATCACCTTGAATAAAGATGGTATTCTTACACTTAAGGCAACTTTTCCCAATTCGCACCTCATTATTGCTGCCTTTGAAAACAACCTGCAGGTCATCACAACACAGATTTTTGGGTGTTAAGACGCAATTGTTATTTCCATAGTCAGAAACTTTTATATGACGCCTTTGATTTATGCGAAAACTGACATAGGTCTTTTCATATAAACTTTTCAGAAACTTACTGCTATAAATAATACTCTTGATAGCCTCTTTCATAATCGAAAATAGTTGGACGTTAGCAACGATGAGTAATTAAACAAATTATCTTAGACACTAATGGCTTAGACATAATGGAGTATCGCAGTCTATATTCGCGAGAGAACCCTTTTTTGATTTGCTGGTATGTCTCTTTTATGAATCCATTATCGTACCAAGCTCTGGCGTCATTGTATATACTGTCTTGACACAGTGCTTTGTATGACGAAAAAAGTTTTGTCTCGAATTTTAAATTGCGAATAATTAGTCTTTTATATGCTGTGAAAATCTTTCTCAAGCAAACAATAGAATCTTTAATATCCAGAGAATATTTCATTGTAAGTTCATTGGGGGCATAGTAGATGTATGTTGGCCTTTCAATGATATTATATGTGGTGCATTTATTAAGACAATTCAATGTGAATAAGGTATCCTCGCCTATTCTCAATTTTTCGTCAAAAGAAAGATTCTGGATAATTCTGGATGAGAACAGTTTAGTCCAAACTACGTAAAATGTTGGATTGTCTAAATTCTTCTCTAAAAAAACAAGAAAGTCAGTATTCTGTTCTATCAGTGGCTCCGAGCGTGCGATTCTGCCGTCGGATTGTATATAGTAATATGAGTTGAATATTATATCTGCATGTGATTTGATAACACTGTCATCAAATGCATTCTTTGTTAATTTATCATCTGCATCCACAAATGTTACCCATTCTCCGCAGATATTCTTCAACCCTAGATTCCTTGCCGAACTTACCCCCCCGTTCTCTTTGTGAAAAACCTTAAATCGTGCATCTCTGACTGCGTATTCATCGCAAATAGCTGGAGAGGCATCAGTACTCCCGTCATCGATAATGAGGCACTCCCAGTCAGAAAAGTTTTGACTGATGATGCTTTCAAAACATCTTCGGAGAGTATCAGCTGTGTTGTATACGGGAACAATTATTGAAATAGCCGGTCTTCTTCTCATTACTGATACAATTAAGAATGCATTTTTAATGAAGATAGAGCCAGACGAATTTGTTTTAATAAATAGCGAGCTTTATTCTTACATTTTCTTTCGAGAATTAATAGGTGTCTTTTTGACTGATGATCAATCGCCGATAGGATAAATCGTTCTTTGGCGGATAGCCTGTACCGCTTCCGTTGCCCTTCCGCTAAAATGTCCTGAATCCATTTTTCTGAATAATCGATGTCATATTGTAGCGCAATCATCCCACCCAAGTAGGAAATCTGCCATTTGTACAAGAATCTTTCTGCTATCTCATTAAGATTCAGTTTCGAGGCAGTTTTGATAGTCTCAACAACCATTGCTCTCTCATATTCGTAAGATTTTGCTACTGTTACGGACGCACTATTGCTATTGCCGATATTATAAATATAGTAACTATCTTTGCACAAATATATTGAATGCCGGATGAACTTTAACATTCGTAAGGATGTCAGGAAGTCTTCACCTACTTTGAAATAGCGAGGAACGCTAATAACATACTCATCAAATAAACTTCTTTTGTATAGTTTTCCCCATAGATTCCAATATCTGAACTGAAATAATTCAGCGGCATATTCATCTCGATTAATCTTACGATTGCAGTGTCCCTCGAATATGACAATATCTGGAGTACTGTCTTGCTTCTCCCGTTCTGCGCATATAATAATTGCATTTAAACAATCTAACTGGATTGAATCGTCAGAATCAACGAAATAGATATACTCTCCTTTTGCTTGCCTTATTCCAGTAGCTCTTGCGGCTACTACACCTTTGTTTTCTTGGTGTATTGACCGGAAGCGGTTATCTCCGGCAGCATATTCATCGCAGATGTCGGCGGAACCATCTGTGCTTCCGTCATCGATGACAAGGCATTCCCAATCTGTGTAGGTCTGTCCGAGGATGCTGTCCAGACATCTCCGCAGGTATTTTTCCGTGTTGTACACCGGCACGATCACCGACACGGTGGGTCTGTTTGCTGACATATTCTTATGATTATTTCTTTTTATTCATTTCCTGATAGACACTGAACCCTCTGCCTATGAACGCTTACCATATTTATGAGCTATATGTGGCATTGAATAATATCTATTTGTCAATGAACGTTCCCATTTTTCCCAATCTCAATTAAGATTCTTCATCTTCGTACCATAATGTCTTGAACATTGGCCATACTTGGCCGCGAGTGTCTTTTTCTAGGTCTTTTTCTAGGTCTTTTTCTGGGTCTTTTTCTGGGTCTTTAGCGGAAATCGTCTTGTTATCTTCTGACCTCCAAATTGTTGCGACGAATTCCTCTGTCGCCAGATTGTTCTCAAAGGTGATGTCCTTGAAATCTCTGAATGCCCTGACGATTCCGCTGCCGACGCATAATCCACAACGCCCGCCTGGGCAGCTGTCTCGTTCGTCTGTTTGTTCGATGTTTCCATTTGCCTTGATTTTATCGTTTCGGCAAAGGTCCGTACTATTTCTCAGAGGGCAAGGCGGAGAAGTGAACGCTTACTTTCCGATGACTCTCTCATTATTCTCAGTGTTTCTTTTGACAAAAATAAGATAAAAATGATTACCAAAGTGTGATTTCGCTAAAAAGTCACTTTGGCAGTCAAGACGGTAACAGAGAGTCATTTCTGCAAATTCTCTTGCAGCCAGCCGAGGCTGTCCTGAATCAGTTGCTGATGCCTTTCGATTACCGGGGCGTAGTCGATAGGGGAGAGTAGCCGCTCTCTGCGGGTCTCGAAGTCCTCCTTGCTGAAGATGAGCCTGTCGGTCAGCCCGAACGTTCCAAGCAGCGAAGTGAACCTCTCAAGCCCCCTGTCCCTGTTGGCTATGGCGATGAACGGCTTGCGGTTTATTATGGAAAAGACACAGCCGTGGAAAGAGTCGGTGATGACGAAATCCGCACCCGCGAAAGATGCGAGCCACCTCTCGACTGAAGGTGAAGAAACAGTTTCCGCATCAGGATGCCCTGCAACTATTCTCAACTTTGTCTGCCTGAGGTTCAATGCCTTGCCGGCCTCCTCAAGGATGCTGTCTTTCATTTCGTTCTCGTCCAGTACGTAACTTGCAAGCCCGCAATTCCCGGCAGTCCCAGACACTTTCCCGTAATCCACGGCTGACAGCAGGAGTGTAGGGTCGAGCAGCAGCTTCGCATCGAGCCCGAAGTCGTTCTTCATAATCTCGACACCGGACTCCTCCCGCACCGAAATCGCCGAGAATCGCCTAGCCAGACGTACGCATTCATCAATATGTCCGGATGAAATAGGCTCATCAGCAGTCCCGAACGAGGCCGCATAAGTGATTTTAAGGTGTTTGTCCCCCTCCGGTAGAAATCCGAGGAAAAAATCCTCGATGCAAGGGCTGTAACATTCCCTCCACACCTGGTCGCTGCCGACTAAAATGCAGTCAAAGCCATTGGATTCTACATATTTCGCCAATTCCCCGGTGCTTCGCAACGACTTGGATAGATGAATATTCTCCCGAATGAATCGCAGTATTTCAGTGCCACCCCTTTTCTCGTCTTCCGACTGTTTGTGAGTATTATAGTCCTCTGACCACGGACTCATCAATGCGATGTCTTTCCTGCCGAGCAGACACTTCCTGACCACGCACTTTGCCAGACTTGCGAATCTCATTATAATCAGCCCGATCCCGGGTCCGGAATATCTGCGGTTGAGCACGGTAACATTGTGCCCAATCCTCTCCAGTACCGTCTTCAGCGCATAGCACTGAAGGATTCCGCCGTAATTTGTCTTTAGCGGCTGCGTGAGAATCGCTATTTTCATTGTGAGATTCTTTCGAGTTTTGTAATCCAATTACCGAAATGGCGGCATTGGCGGGTCAATTCACTTATGCCAATAGCGGCGGCAGCATCTGACCCGCTTCTCGGCTTGTTATAGTGATATTTCCGTTCACCTTCTATTGCCTTGATAATCCGTTTGCTCGGAGCTGTTTCCGGGCTATTGTCGATCAGCTCAGGATTGCCATTATATTCATTAAGAACTGAACTCAATCTTACAAGCTCTTTTTTACAGTCAGGATAGTCACAGACCAGTTTCTCCATATCGCAGAACAGCAAAGCCTCGAATTCGTGAAGCTGAATATAAGGGATGAAGTTTTCCTTATCAATATCTCTGGCAAAGGCTCTCTCAATTCTGTCAACCCTCGTGTAAGCATCCATTATACACCATGGCTGTTCATTTCCCGGAAAGTCATCAGGCAGCGCATAATAGTCAAACATTGTCGTGAAGTAGTGGGTTTCGGAATTATGGCTGGCTACTTCTTTCATCCAGTTGCAAAGGTCTCCTTTCGCTTGTCTGTAACTGATTATTCCACCTTTTGCGTTCTTCTTTTTAGAAGTGACAAGCAGACGGTGTTTGACCGCAATACCTCTTGACAGAAGATGGGGCTTCAGAACCTTTTTGACAAACAATTCTTCTGTTTGACCTTCGCACAGTATATTCAGGATTATTGTTTTCATACCGGCCTCCCCCCAAGCACATTCTTGTTCCACAGCTCACTAATGGTATAATCTTTAAGCCATTCGGAAAAATCCGGTTCTTTCAGTTTTCTGGCAACCGTGCATTGATTGTCATCATCGCGTTCAACAATAGTTATATCTTCCGGCTTGAAATTATCTATTAATGAGGGAGATTGTGTCGCGACTATGATTTGTACGTGAAGAGCTGCATCCTTTATCATTTCAGCCAACTGTTCGATGGCGTACGGATGGAGTCCAAGTTCAGGTTCATCAATAATGATCACGCTGGGCATTGTCCCCTCAGGTTGCAGCAGCAGGGTCGCCAAAGCGATGAACCGTATCGATCCGTCAGAGAATTGCGAAGGCGACAGTACATAGTCATTTAGGGAGGTATCAATCCACTTCAGTGATATGTAGCCTTTTTCCGGAGAAAGGTAAAAATCTTTGAATTGTGGAACGACGGTTTGCACGTATTTGACGATTCTGTTATAAGAGTCTATATAATTGTTTTTCAGATAGTATAAAAATGAAGACAGATTGTTGGCTTCGGTTTGCAGATAGTGCGCGGAGTCAACGGTGGAAGGCTGACGCATCGGTGATGTCGCTGAGGAATCATTGAATTGGTAAACTTTACATTTGGACAAAAAACCATATACTACCCTGCATGCCTCATCTTGTGTTGATGCCAACGCAGACTCATTGAAATCGGAAAGCAGCTGCTTCCTGTGGATTCCATCTCCTTGGACGCTATTATTCCATTCGATTTCCTCGGAGCTGATTATCAGCCTATTGGGTACTGCATACGTTAAACTGAAGCTATATATGTCATGACTTGAACCGTTCTCAAATCTAATGTCTGCACTCAATGTCGGAGTTTTTTTTGCGCCATAATTCAGAAATTCTTGACTGGAGCCATATTGCGCAATATACCTCTGCAGACTGCGGCTCATCATATAGCTGAGCATCTTGAAGAAGCTGATAAGATTGCTTTTTCCGGCTCCGTTGGCTCCAAGCAAGATGTTGACATCGCCCATCTCAAGTTGGACGGGATTGCTGTATGAAATGGATTTGAATCCTCGTATTGTTATTGTTTTCAGTTTGTTGTTACTCATAATCGCTTGCAATTGTAGTGTTACGTTCTGCTTTCTTTAGGGTTTCCTGCCCCATGTGCTCATCATGTCCGTATGTCTCTCAAAAATAAGCCGTACCAACCGGAATTCCAAATAAGTTTCCTCTCTCCTCGCTTCCGAGAAGAATTTAGTTCAGTACAATGCCAATGCTATCTCGGTTTATACTTTCATTGTCATCTGTTGGCTCGGTTGTAGCGTATGACGGACGAGGCGGATCCGGATGTGCTTGTTCTATTTTCCGAATAGTCTTTCCGCTAAACTTGAAAATATCCGGCTTATTGTTTGCGGAAACGACATTCTGGGTCTCCCGTATTTTTTCATAGCGGCATCGAAGCCTTCCTTATCGAGAATGGAATAGAATTTTTTTCTGTTGATTGGCGATTTTGAAAGCGACCTGTAAAGATGTCCATTCCCTTTGGCGGCACTTTCGAGAGTTTCAGCCTTACTGATGACGGATGTCCCCAAGGAATTATAATATGTTCTTCCTTTGGCATTATTGATGATTACCAATGAGGTTCCGGCTGTGCTGTCCATTTCCGGATCGATGTTTTCAATTCCCCAGAAATCAGCGATTGTTATGTCTGACACTCTCGGGATGGATTTAAACCTGCATTTGAAACAACTTGGCCTTGCTGCGATGTGTGTCCCTATGAAACAATTGGTGAAATCGTCTTCTGTTCCTTTTTTTACATAAACGGCCCCATTGTCGAATGTGGCCTTGAATGCAAAGTTGTGCCAACCTCCGTATTCTTTATTCTTCGGGTGATAACTTGTGCATTTCCCGCCGAATATGTTTTCCAAGGAATCGATGTACTTTCTGAAAAGCTTCGGAGAGTTGATGCTGCAGCAAATGAAGTCAATGATCAGCAGATTATTGTAGTCTTTGAAATGAAGAAAACTCCTCAATGCCGCCATCTGGCATGGACAACCGCAGACAAGAACTTTTTCCCCGGTATTAAGTAAAGCCTTGATTTCGGAATACAGTCCGGTAGAGTCGCTCTGAAAGTATTTTGAGCCTCTAAGCCTCTCAAGATCTTCGGGTGTGTCAGAAATAATATGCTTTGCCTGAAAGTCATCAGTCCAAACCGCTCCACCTATATGTCCGCCGCTCTCGAGCATTTTCGAAGCAAGAGCGGAGAAAAGGCCTCCTGTGGTACTTTTGAACCTGACCTCAGAATCTGTGTTATAGGCCGCATAAACTTCTGGAACAAACCCTTCGTTGGTTCTGTTCAATTTGCCGGCGTTCAGCACAGGGCAGACTCTCTCACACATCCCACAGTCGACACAAAGGCTGTCATTGACAACCGGATACCAGAACCCCTCTATGTCCGTGTTCCAGGAAATCGCTTTCCTTGAGCAGGAATCAAGACAGGCTCCGCATCCGACGCAGTCTTCTTTTCTTTTAATGTCAATCATCAGGAGAGTAAACTATGCTTCCCATTCGATATCTTTTGCAAAAGTCCTCGCTGGATCTGCCATAACCATCGCCTTAGGCTTTACGTTTGTCATAACAATCGATCCCGCACCTATTATGGCACCATCTCCAATTGTGACACCTTTGAGTATCGTTGCTCCCTGACCGATCCATACGTGATTGCCGATATGTACGGGGGATGATTTCTTGTACCCTTCAGTCAGGATATTGTGACCTCCGTCATTGTCGCGTATTACTACATCCCGTGAAATCAGACACCCATCTCCGATGGTAATCTCTTCCTGACAGATAATCTGTACTCCGCGGTTCATTATGATGCCTTTCCCGAGATGTAGTGCGGCTTTGTTGAATATCTGGATGTCGCACCCATGGTAGATGCTCCCTCCGTCAGAACTCATTGATGCTTCTTTATCCATCCAGATACTTGTTTCCAATCGGGAACCATTGTATTTTTTGAATCCGACAATCAATGTCCCCCCGATGTTAAGTCTGGCTGTCGTGTGCAGATCGAAGACGGAGTATGAAGTGGGAACTATGAAATTATCTCTTTGAGCTCGCAGTGTGTTTTTGCGCAGAAAATTAAGCCTGATGAATTTTGCCAGCGGAACAGGTCGCAGATATGTTTTCCTGTAACAGTGAACAAATCGTGAAAGAATGCTCATACCAGTTTCTTACTTATGCATTCAACCATATCTCCTATATTCCTCCAGGAAGGAATCTCCGCGGACGTGAACCTGATGCCGAACTCATCTTCGATTCCTACAACCAACTGAACGTTACTCAGAGAATCCCATTCTTCAATATCTTTGGCGGATGTTGCCTCCGTCAAGACAATGCCTTCATTGTCAAGGATATCGCGGAAGATATCCTGTAATTTTTCTACAATCTGACTTTTGTCCATATATTATGTTTTAGTTTTCCTTGTGGATATAGCAAACCTTTGTTTGATAAGAATTCGTGTCAAGTTCAAATTCATTCCCCGCCTTGTCGGCAGATTTTCTGAATCCAAGATCGGAGTACAGATTCTTAACCATTCCATTTTTTACTGTAGGAATGTACTCTCCAATCAGTTTTCCGTATCCTTTATCTTTTGCATATCCAACTATTGTATTGAGTATGAAATCTTCCATTCCACGTTTCAGTACCCGACAACTCATAAACCAGGTGTCTATGAAAAGAGCCTCGGAATCAATGACTTTCATAATCACCGCACTGATCAGTCCGTTGTCTCCATATTTATCTGACAACGAAAAAGCGAAGCAGGCATATTCAGCATTGTCGCGCATTGCAATTATGTCGTTCTCTGTGTACCTGATCGTGCGCAGGTTGAACTGGTTGCTCCTTTGAGAAAGTTGTGCAACGCGAGGAGTGTTATATTCATTGAAATCCTCCACTCTTGCTTGCATATTCAAGGATTTGAGGTAATCGGACTCATTAGTGAATTTAATTCGTTGGGACACTCTCACGGATTCCTGGCGGTATTGCTCGGTTCTGTTAGAATCGGTCTCTGAATATGATGCTGTCTCGAACAGGTTCAGGGAATACAGATACTCAAGATAATTTCCCGGATCTTCCGGCAATTCCGGCACGGTTATTCCGGCAATGCCCTCTCTGACCATGTTCCGCTCGAAAGGGTTGTCATCCATAAACACCATCGAATCGAAACCGATGTTCAGTATGCTTTGTATTAGTCTGATATTGTTTACCTTGTTGTCCCAGTTGGCAACAAAAACGGAGATGTCTTCCATTCGGAGAATCATTTCTGGATTCTTTTCGAAAGGTTCTTTAGCCTTGTCTTCATCATTCTTGCTGCAGACGGCGATGATTATTCCTCTATCCTTGAGTTTCTTGACCCATTCTTGAATCTCCGTATAGACCTTTCCTATTCCGAGGTTGTGACCGATTTGTATTCCTTCCCAGCCGTCATCTCCGACAATTCCTCCCCACAGGGTATTGTCCAGATCGAGAATGAGGCATTTCTTAAATTTCCCCTCAATGGCACAAACGATGTCAAGGCATCTTGAGGCAACGTATGGAATGATGTCTAGGCTCAGCAGCATCTCGGTGCTTACATAGATGTGGCTATCAAATATGAAGTCCCTGCCGAATTTGTTCTGGAGAGCTGCGAGGTCGCAAATGAACAGATTGGGAATCTCAGAAGAAAGTCGCATCAGTTCATAATTCAACTTCCGGATTTGGAACGTGAATGACTGCGCAATCTTGTTGGCATAACTACCGAACACGGTATCATCTATTTCAGGGTAGTTGAAACAGATGACTTTTCCACAGGCATTGGCGCACAGTTCTTTTATAAGCTCAATGCGTTCACAAGCAAGTTGCATTCTTTCTTCCGCAGTGGACAGGGAGTACTTTTCCAGCAATTTGTGTGTGGACTGGAATATTATCGTGTATGCGGCATTAAACCGATGGTACTCTGAGGTCGGATCCAGGATCTGTCGTTCTATCTGATTATAGTCTGATTCGTACAGGCTGACATTGTAGCCTCTGTCATATCCCTCTCCTCTCAAAGCAGTTGCCAGGAATTGAGTGGCCGAATCTCCGAGTAAAGCTATTCTGACAGGCGGCAACGAGTCTGCGGTCTGTTTCAGATTCCTTTTTAAGTCTTTGAATGATTTCATTTCGGGTTACAGATAGTTAACTCTCTTGAGGTCTGTGATTACTTGAGATGTGAATTTTCGTCTGCCGTTAAGATTCATCCTCAACTCGTCCTGAAAATTGGAGTTGGCGGTGAATCTCTTGTCCTCAGAGTAGTCAAGGACTTTTATATCCTTTGATTCAAGAATCGAAAACATACAATGATTTTTGAACTCCTCATTGAAGTATTTGTTCAATGAATCTGATACAGGAAGCACAACGGCGACAGGTCTGATGTCGCGTTCTTTGCAGAAGCCGATAATCTGATCAAGGATGCCGGAGTTGTATGTCAAGGAGTCTTGCACATCTTGTGACAAACTATAAATGTCGAAATTCTTCAGAAAGAATTCGTGTTTCCATAAATCAACCATTCCCATCGCAGCTTTGTCCATTTCTGCTTCCGTCAGAGGATTGGATGCAATGGACAGAGAATCTGTTCTCTTGCGCAGACTCGCTTTCGCCCAGGCTTTTAGCCCCAGACGCTCAGGGTGTAAGATGTAGGTGTAATAAGTGTTCTCATCGAACCCGTCAATCATGGCTCTATGCAAGATAGGATAATATCTAAGACCTTTGCTTAATGCTCCATCGTGTTCTGTGTATCTATCCTTGCACATTGTTAACGGGAACAGGCCGAAAAGGACTATCTTCGCACCGTTATCGTCGAGAAATGAATGATAGTTCTTAAGCATCCGGAAGTCGTATGTCAGCGTTTGCGGACCAACAGCAAGATTGAAGCCCTTCACGCCGGTTCCGGAATAGTCAAAGGCGAACTTTGCCGGATTGCTTCCAAGGTTTATAATGTCTAAATGCTGAGGAATTTCCTGAATCCGGAAAGCATCCTCGAACAGGTTGTGATACCATCCGCTATGAACCATAAGACGTCTTGGCAGAGTCTTATAAAATGAGGGTTCAGTCAGTCTTCTTAATATATGTGATATTCTTTTCATCAGTAACCGGGGCAAAATCTTGATTCGGGGAGGTACTGGTAATTTTCATTGAATGAATTAATGAATGAAACCTCCTCTTGAGTCAGTTCGAAATCAAATATATCATAGTTGTCTTTAACTCGTGACGGTGTCCCGGATTTCGGAACGGGGATGACCTTTCTCTGAATGTCCCATCTCAATGTGATTTGAGCCAATGACTTGCCGTATTTGGCGCAAAGGTTTTTAATCTCCTGCGATGTGGTGACGGAATTCTTCGTGTGAAGGAACATTATCGGACTGTAGGATTCAATGACGATAGAGTGATTCTTGGCATATTCTATCATCTTCTCCTGTATGTTCAGCGGAGAAACATATATCTGGTTTACCATCGGCATAACCGTCGCACCTCCCTTGGAGATTCTGTCAAGATGTCTCGTCCTGAAGTTGCTGACACCGATGGACCTTGCCTTCCCTTGTCTGTAAACTTCTTCAAAGGCACCCCAAATCTCTTCAAGGCAGTCATAGTAAGGCCAATGGATGAGAAGCAGGTCAACGTAGTCTGTTTTCAGCCTTCTCAGGGATTCATCCAACTGCCTGAAAACAACGTCTCTATGATTTTTGTTCGGGCAGGAATCCGAGTTATAAAAATAATAACCTATTGGAAACCCCTTCGAGTCGAGTTTGTCTCCTATCTTGGATGTCAGGAAGATATCTTTCCTTTTGAATTCAGTTTCACGGAAGATCTTCTGAATCTGCTCTCCGATGCTTTCCTCATTGGGATAGCTATGTGCGGTGTCAATCAGGCTGCATCCTGATTCCAATGCCGTCAGCATTGCCTCGTACAAGACTTTCCCTTGAAGAGGATATGTTCCGAATCCGATTATCGGCATATCCACCCCGTTTGACAGTTTTATCGTCTTTTCCATATTTTTTCACATATGATTTTGCTCGCCATGGCCTTCTCTTTTTTGTCCATGCCGAAGCAGTATATAGTAGCCAATGATGTCACCGCACTGCAGGCAACGACAGCAAGCAACCGGGTGAGTCCGTATTCCATATTGTCAAAAACCAGATATGTCGTGAAGGATGAAATGACTGTAATGACGGCGATTTTCAAAAACACCTGCGGAAAATATTCCAAGGTTTTGGCTCCGGTGTATCTTCTGACTATGAATATGTTCCATCCCATATCGAATATCCAGGGAAGAACGTTGACAATGTAGATAGTTTTGACTCCCACCCCCAATTTGAGAAGAACGTAAGAAATCGGGACTATAAGCAGCAATACGCTTCCGGCTATCAGGTTCGGCCATTTCATTCGTCCGGTCGAATGGACGATTGTTACCAGAGGCCTGTAAATTGATGTAATCAGTCCTTGTATAATCGCTATTCTTGTGAAGAAAGAAGTGTATTCCGGAACCTGTCCGAGCCAAATCTTCAGAATATAGTCGATTTCAATAAAGATGGGAAGACCTATGAGGATTACCAAAAAACCGGAATATTTGGAACTCCTCTTTGCCAATGTAAACATATTGTCAATGTCTCCGATTGCGTATAATTTTGTTATCTGTGGATTGACGGCCGTAAGGAAACTGTTTACGAATTTTTGAATGGCTCCATAAATTTGCAGAGATATGGCCCGTGCAGCATTTACAACTGTGTTGAAGAATATGTTGAGGAGGACATTGATTCCTTGGTTTGATGCCACACTTGCCATACAGCCGATAGTGTCCCAGCCGGAAAAGATGAGCATATCCTTGAAGAGTTGTCTATCAAGCCGTTTGCCGATGACGTTCCTTATAGAGCACTCATCAAACCATTTCTTACAGAAATGCCGGTAAATGACAATCAGCATTACACTCACGCATAAATAGAAGAATCCGTAGAGTACAAGCAGGTCCACACCGTGGATTATTTTTAGCAGAAAAACAATCAGCAGCTTTACCGAAACATCGAAGATTCCCATATAGGCATAGAAATCCATTTTTTCATGGGCGATGATTGAAGCTTCATAGGGTACTTGAAGGCATCCGAGCAACAGCCCTATGGACGCAAATTGGAAAATCCAGAATGCGGCATTGAGTCGCTCCGGAGCTATGGTCATCTTATTGTAAATCAAGTATAACCCGATAATCTCTGTAAGGACGAGGATTATGAATCCTATGACCGTGTGGATTATTATGGCGGAGGAAAATGTACTTCGAACTCTCTCGTCATTCTTTTCGCCCAAGGCGAAAGTCAAGAATCGCTGAGTCCCTCCTGATAATGTGGTGTTTATGAAAGATAGAAGAGTTACTACACCGCAAACGACATTGTACAGGCCATAATCTGACACTCCAAGGACATTCAAGACAACTCTGGCAGTGTAGAGGCTGACTGCCATCGTCAGGAGCATCCTGAAGTACAGGAAAATCGTGTTCTTCGCTATTCGTCTGTTGTCAACGGTGTTTTCAGACTGTATTTGCATTTACCTTTCGTTTTTCGGCAAAGAAGGTGGTTACCTTTCAATAACCAAGGCGGAGAAGTGGACGCTTACTCGCTGACGGGTATTTGTCGGTGAACTTGCGGTCAATTGCGGTTATATCGAAATCACTTTGCGACATCCTATAATGTTCTATCCAATCGCTTTCCGCTTGTTCTGGATATCTCCACGGAGGCTCTATCTTTTCAACCTGCTCCAGAAGGATTTTTTCCGGGTTGGCTCCTGAAGACCTGAGTGGCTGAGGTAATATTCCCGGAAGGTGAGGCCTTCGGAGATGATGTGGTAGATCTCGCCCCAGTCAGGGAGGCCGCCGAGATTGCGGTCATCTATGAATATGTCAGCCTTGAGCTTGCGCGGGGAGGTCGGGGTGTCTTCGCCTTCGTAGTATTCCTCCGGATGGTTGCTGTTCACCGCATAGAACTCCAGCCCGCGCTCGCGGCACCAGTCCACGGCATCTTTAAGCAGCCTGCCCTCGCGGACTGACCAGAGAATCAGAGTATGCCGGTCTGCTTGAATACGTTTCAGCGTGTCCACGGCGAAGGGGATTTCCTTACCTATCTTCGGGTATCTGTGCTCGACTATTGTTCCGTCGAAATCGACTGCGATAATCATTGTTCCAATGGGGGGCGTTAGTGTCTTAACAAAATCTTGGGGTTTGGCACTCAAAGTAATAGTTTGCGTGTCAATGCTTTAGGGAGCGGCGGACACGAAAGCAACCTTTGTGCTTCTGTCTGGAGCGAAAGATGTGGATCGTGTAAGCGCTTATTTCCTGCAAAATTAATCCAAAATATCCTAAAGGGCAAATTAATTCGCCCAAATTGAGGAGAAAAGGGTATCCATGAGGGCGGCCGGAATTTCAGGGACATTCTCGCGGGAGGAATGGCGCGGCTCTATTCAACCGGCACGACGAGATCCGGGTGGACGGAGACGATGGCGACAGAGACGACGCCTTGGATCTCGACGACCACCTTCTTCGAGCGGGAACCTTTGACCTTGACGAAGACACCTTCGCAGCCTTCGAATATCCCGCCGGTGATCCTGACCTTCTGCGCCTTGGCGAAATTGATCTCGGAAGGGCCGAAGAAGCGAAGGCTCTCATCGTAGGTGCCTGTCACGGCGATGAACTGGCGCATCTGTTTCTCCGGGACAGTTATCTTCTTCCCAAGCCTTTGGTCCATCATATATTGCAGCAGGGGAATGCAGTCGGGCTTTTTGAGTTCCTGAATCCGGGAGGCGGTCGAGCGGACGAATATCAGGTTGTGAATCACGGGCACAAGGCGTTTCCTGCCCGTGCGTGCGGATTTCTCGTACTTCATAGGGATGAAATTCTCCACACCTTTCTCGTCCAGAAGCCTTTTGGCCTCCAGTTCACGGTGATAGGTGACGCGCATCGCGAACCACTCGATTTCCTCGTATTTCGTTTCCTGCATATTCTTCGGGCAATCCGGATTGCCCAAGTTACGAAAATGTCGCGGGAAATGCAACTTCCGCTTCGGCGGACGGCTCTCCGGCGGACAGCTTCAGGCGGGCGTCTTCAGGCAGACGGCTCTCCGGCGGACAGCTTCAGGCGGGCGTCTTCAGGCGGACGGCTCTCCGGCGGACAGCTTCAGGCGGGAGTCTTCAGGCAGACAACTTCCCGGAGGACCAAATGCCCGCTGCTGTCTGCCGGAGTATTCCTAAGAAGCTGTTTTGATTTGTTTGAAATGTTCTTTGAGGTGAAAAAAACTTCATTTTCTTCCCGCTTCTTCAGTCAGATAGCACCGCTATCCTCCTTGGAAGAAGCGGTCGAACCTGAAGTTTTTCACACTCAAATCTTCAAACAAACAAATCAAAACAGCTTCTAAACCTGCGAGTTGAACCTTCTAGCCTGCTCCTCGATGAGGGCCTTGTCATCGAAGTAGTTGATTTTCATCGCTTTCTTGACATCGGAGAGGGTGGCGGCGGCCACTTCCTCGGCTGCCTCGCTTCCCTTCCTGAGGATCTCATAGACGGCGGGGATGTCTTTCTCATATTCCTTCCTGCGCGCCCTGACCGGCTCAAGCTCCTCGTTGAGGATTTTCTCAAGGAACTTCTTGACCTTCACGTCGCCGAGGCCGCCTCTTCTGTAGTGGTCCTTCAGCTCGTCGAGGTTCGCATATTCAGGAAGATAGAGTCCGAAGTGCTCGTCGCGGCAGAACGCGTCGAGGTAGGTGAAGACGGTGTTGCCCTCCACATGGCCGGGGTCGCTGACATTGATGTGCTGAGGGTCGGTGTACATCGACATCACCTTCTTGTGCATCTCGTCGGCCGATTCGGCGAGGTAGATGCAGTTGCCCAGGGACTTGCTCATCTTCGCCTTGCCGTCGGTCCCGGGAAGCCTGAGGCAGGCGGCGTTGGAAGGCAGCACGGCCTTCGGTTCGACGAGCGTCTCGCCGTAAATCCTGTTGAAGCTGCGCACTATCTCCGCAGCCTGTTCCAGCATTGGCTTCTGGTCTTCGCCGACAGGCACGTCCGTGGCCTTGAACGCCGTGATGTCCGCGGCCTGGGAGATCGGGTAGCAGAAGAAACCCACAGGGAGGCCGCTGCCGAACGCCTGTTCCTCGCCGTCCTGGCCGAAGCCGCGCATCTGGATCTCCGCCTTGACGGTCGGATTGCGCTGGAGCCGGGCCACCGTGACAAGGTTCATGTAGTAGAATGTCAGTTCGGTGAGCTCCGGGATCATGCTCTGGATGAATATTGTCACTTTGTCAGGGTCAAGACCGACCGAGAGATAGTCGAGCGCCACCTCGATGATGTTCTGGCGGACTTTCTCCGGATTGTCGAAGTTGTCGGTCAGAGCCTGCGCGTCAGCGATGAAGACGAACATCTTCCGGTAGTCGCCGGCATTCTGGATGGCCACCCTGTTCCTCAGGGATCCGACGTAGTGGCCGATGTGGAGGCGTCCGGTAGGACGGTCGCCTGTCAGTATTATCTTGTTTGACATATCTTTGTTGTTTTTAGTTCGTTATTCGTCTTATGAATGTGCGGACGGCCTTTACGGTTTGCCGAGGCCTTCCGGCTTGTCTTGCCATGACTGCGGCCAGTGAATCATTTTATCAGGTTCAAGAACTCGTTGCGGGTTCTGTCCGAGGAGAGGAATGCTCCGGAGAATGCGGAGGTGGTGGTCACGGCGTTGGCTTTCTGCACTCCGCGGATCGACATGCAGGTGTGCATCGCCTCGATGACGACGGCCACCCCGAGCGGATGCAGCGCCTCGTCGATGCAGTCCCTGATTTGGACTGTCAACCTTTCCTGCACCTGAAGCCGCCGCGCGAAAGTCTCCACGACCCTCGCGACCTTGCTGAGTCCCGTGATCTTCCCGTTGGGAATGTATGCCACGTGGCACTTGCCCAGAAACGGCATCATATGGTGCTCGCAGGTGGAATATAGCTCGATGTCCTTCACCAGAACCATCTGGCGATACTCTTCGTCGAATATTGCGGACCGGATAATCTCCGCTCCGTCCTGTGAATATCCCTGCGTGAGGAACTGAAGTGCTTTCGCCACCCTCTCCGGAGTCTTCACAAGCCCTTCTCTTTCAGGATTCTCGCCCAGGAGCCGGAGAATCTCCTTGACGTGTACGGCAATCTGTGCCGTCGTGCTATCTTCGTAAATATCCTTTTTCTCGTATGACATATTCATGCGCCGTTCTTTTGGTACGGTTGTTGAAACAACGTCCCACGCTGCAAAATTAGGCAAAAAATACTTATTGTTATGTTTTTTTGCATATCTTTGGGGCAATCAGAGCCGCCTTTTTGTGGTTTTTGAGAGTATTTTGATGATTATTAACAATTTAATTGTTCGAGAATATGTATTGGACACTTGAACTTGCCAGCAGCCTGGACGACGCTCCTTGGCCGGCTTCAAAGGAAGAACTTATCGACTACGCCAACCGCTCCGGAGCTCCCGAAGAGGTTATCGAGAATCTGACCGAACTTGAGGACGATGGAGAAGTCTATGAATCCATCGAAGACATCTGGCCGGACTATCCGACCAAGGAGGACTTCTTCTTCAACGAGGAGGAGTATTAGAAACTTACGGCCCCCGGCGATTCCGGGGATCATTACAAGACTGGACACCGCGGCACCTTGAGTCCGCAAAGCGAGTTGGGTTATATCGTACCTGACTCGCTTTTTGTTTTGTTCGAGGCCTGTCCGGGGAAACGGACTTCTGCCGGACAAACCGTGCTTCGGCGGTATTTTGTCCGGGGAAACGGGCTTCTGCCGGACAAACTGTGCTCCAGCGGTATTTCGTCCGGGGAAACGGACTTCTGCCGGACAAACCGTGCTTCGGCGGTATTTTGTCCGGGGAAACGGGCGTTCTGCCGGACAAACTGTGCTCCGGCGGTATTTTCGTCCGGGGAAACGGACTTCTGCCGGACAAACTGTGCTTCGGCGGTATTTTGTCCGGGGAAACGGACTTCTCTGGACATATTATAAGATTATGAGTACATTTATAGAA
>CAVERO010000004.1:0-39475 GCA_963617915.1 Candidatus Methanomethylophilaceae archaeon
GGCTTGAGCAGCATTTCCACGACATGCAGGACATCGAGTTCACCATCCAGGAGGGACATCTTTGGATGCTCCAGTGCCGCATCGGAAAAAGAACCGGTCTGGCCGCCCTGCAGATGGCTATGGACATGGTTGACGAGAAGATGATCGATGAGAAGACCGCCGTGATGAGGGTTTCCCCGGCACAGCTCGACGAACTTCTTCACCCGATCCTTGACCCTGCGTCAGAGAAGAAGTCAAAGGTGCTTGCGATTGGTCTTCCGGCATCTCCTGGCGGAGCCGTTGGCCAGATTGTATTCACTTCCGAGGCCGCCATGGCAGCCAACGCCAACGGCAAGAAGGCCATCCTCATCCGTGAGGAGACCTCTCCTGAGGACATCGAGGGTATGCGCGCCGCCAACGGAATCCTTACCACCCGCGGAGGCATGACATCCCACGCCGCACTTGTGGCACGCGGATGGGGCAAATGCTGCATCGTTGGATGCGAGGCCATGAAGATCGATTTCGAGGCAAAGACCGTCTCCTTCGGCGACATCACATTCAAGGAGGGAGACTGGATGAGCCTCAACGGGACAAAGGGATTCGTCTATGGAGATAAGATCGACACTATGGACGCTTCCGAGAACCCTCTGTTCATCAAGTTCATGTCAATCGTTGACAAGTTCCGCAAGATTGGTGTCAGGACCAACGCCGACACTCCGGAGGATGCGCAGAAGGCCCTGAGTTTCGGAGCCGAAGGTATCGGACTGTTCCGTATCGAGCACATGTTCTACGGAGTCAACTCCGAGCAGCCGCTGGCCAAGCTTCGCAAGATGATTCTCTGCAACACCGACGCGGAGAGAAAGGCCGCTCTCGCCGAGCTGGAGCCTTACATCAAGGCCTCGGCCAAGAGCACATTGAAGATTATGGATGGCAAACCTGTGGTGTTCCGTCTGCTTGATCCGCCTCTCCACGAGTTCGTCCCTAAGACGGAGGAGAAGGAGAAGGAAATCGCCAAGGAACTCGGAGTCACCGTAGAGGACATCGAGAAGCGCGGCGAGGCCCTTCACGAGGTCAACCCTATGATGGGTCACAGAGGTGTGCGTCTGCACATGTCCTACCCTCTCATCGCCGAGACCCAGTACAGAGCCATATTCACAGCCACCGCCGAGCTTCAGCAGGAAGGCTTCAACCCTCACCCGGAGATCATGATACCAGTGACGATCTCCGCCCGCGAGCTCAGTTTCCAAAGAGCTATCTGCGACAAGGTGAAGGCCGAGGTTGAAGGCACCACGCGCCAGTTCATCCTCTACAATTTCGGAACAATGATCGAGATTCCCCGCGCCGCTCTGACCGCCGACAGGATGGCCCGCGCAGCGGAGTTCTTCTCATTCGGCACCAACGACCTCACACAGATGACCTTCGGATTCTCCCGCGATGATGTCGGCACCTTCATGGGTGAATATCTTGGCAACAAGATTCTCGACGCCGATCCGTTCCAGACCATCGACACCAAGAGCGTCGGCAAACTGGTCGAGTTCGGAATCCAGGCTGGACGTTCCAAGAGGCCTGACCTCAAGTGCGGTGTCTGCGGAGAGCACGGCGGAGACCCTGCGTCGATCCGTTTCTTCAACAAGATCGGTGTTGACTATGTTTCCTGCTCACCGTTCCGTGTGCCTATCGCTCGTCTTTCAGCGGCGCAGGCTGCCATCGAGCAGAGCAAATAGTTAGGTTTCGCTGACATATTCATAAAGAATCCGCCCCGCCAAGGGACGGATTCTTTTCGCAACTTATAGACGTAGGGGCGAAAAAAATTTCCCCTTGACGAATTTTTCACGTTACAAAAATTGCGGCAAGGGGAAATTTCTTTGCGGTATTACAACATCATTACCTCTAATATTGTTCGCTTCGACAGGCTCAGCGACCGATGTTCCAACGGATTCCACGGGTCACAAAGACTATCTGGAGCCGAGGTAGAGGAAGACCATTCCGAGGAGGACGAGGGCGAGGTCGATGGCTTTGCTGCGGAGGTTCTTCTCCTTGAAGAATATGGCGGCGAAGAGGAAGCTGACTATGACGCTGCCGCGGCGGATCATCGAGACGATGGAAATCATCGCTCCCGGAAGCGTCAGGGCATAGAGATAGACGAAGTCTGCGACACTCAGGAATATGGAAATGAATATTATCGCCCAATGCCAGCGGAAAGGCGTCGTTTTCTTCCGGTTAGGGTACCAGATGAGCATCATCATCACACCCATCATTCCGCATTGGTAGATGTTGTACCAGCTTTGGACGGTCATCTTGTCAAGGGCCAGGCCGTCAGGGTCCATCAGGAACTTGTCGTAGAGACCGCTGACGGCTCCGAGAACCGCCGCACCCGCCACCGCATAGATCCAGACATTGTGCTCGAAATCAATTCCCTCCTTCTTTCCGCTGCGGCTCAGCATGAAGAAGGACACCACGGCCAGCAGCACACCGGTCCACTGAAGCCAGTTCAGCTTCTCGCCGAAGACAAGCATCGCACCGACCAGAACGAGAACCGGGCGTGTGGCGTTGATCGGCCCGACGATAGTCAGCGGAAGATGTTTCATCCCGTAATAGCCCAACGTCCAGGAACTCAGGACTATGACGCTCTTAAGCAGAATCCATCTCTGAACCGCCCAGCCACCATATTCACCGACCTTGAAGATGCTTCCGTCAAGGGCTGATGTGTTGTAGGACAGCAGAATGAACGGAATGAAAATCAGCGAGCAGAACAACGTGTTCAGGAACAGCACGGGGATGACGGCGTTGCCGCCGAGGGATTCCTTTTTGAAGGAGTCGTAGAATCCAAGAAGGACAGCCGACAGGAACGCTAACGATAACCACATGGCACTTGAGATACTAACCGGGCGCAAAGATACTCTTTTTCGGGAATATTCACTATCTTTGGCAATGACGCCCGGCTTGGCGGAGGGACTTGGAACAAGAGAGTTAAATATTCATAGATGAAGAGAATAATATCAATATTTGCTGCAGCGGCGTTGGTGGCAGCGGCGTGCGGGGCTCCGGAGAAAACGCGGATGAACGATCCCGTGGACTATGTGAACCCGCTGATGGGGACGGCATCCTCTTTTGAGCTTTCGACAGGCAACACCTACCCGGCAATAGCCCTGCCATGGGGGATGAACTTCTGGACCCCGCAGACGGGACGCAACGGCGACGGCTGGACGTACACCTACTCGGCCACAAAAATCAGAGGCCTCAAGCAGACCCACCAGCCAAGTCCGTGGATCAACGACTACGGCTCTTTTTCGATCATGCCGGTGACCGCGGGGCCTGTCTATGACGAGGAAGGGCGGCAGAGCTGGTTCTCGCACAAGGCCGAGACAGCGAAGCCTTACTACTACCGGGTCTATCTGGCCGACCATGATGTGGTGGCCGAGCTCGCCCCTACGGAAAGGGCTGCGGCGTTCAGGCTCACCTACCCCGAAAAGGAGATGTCCTACCTCGTGGTGGACGCCTACAACGGAGGACGTGCAGAAGTCCTGACAGACAGGAATATGATCGTGGGGTATTCGACGGCGAACCACGGCGGCGTGACGGAGAATTTCCGGAATTGGTTCGTTGTGGTCTCAGACACTCCGTTCGAGACGCAGACCGTTGACGGGCACATCGCGATGGTCGGATTCAAGACGGCCAAAGGGCAGAAGGTCAACCTCAAGGTGGCGTCATCATTCATCAGTCAGAAACAGGCCGAATTGAACCTCAACGAATTAGGCGAGCGGACGTTTGACGAAACCGTTCAGGTCGGCCGCGAGCGGTGGAACGAAGTTCTGGGGCGCATCGCAGTGGAGGACGACAACCTCGACAACCTGCGCACATTCTATTCCTGCCTTTACAGGTCTGTCCTGTTCCCCCGCGACCTGTCCGAAATCGACGCCGACGGCGAAAGGATTCACCGCAGCCCCTGCGACGGAGCCGTCCACAAGGGCTATCTGTTCGCCGACACCGGCTTTTGGGACACATTCAGATGCCTTTTTCCGCTGCTGAACCTTGTCTATCCCGACGAGAACGTGAAGATGCAGGAAGGTCTGGTGAACACTTGGCTTGAGAGCGGATTCCTGCCGGAGTGGTCAAGTCCGGGTCACAGGGGATGCATGGTCGGGAACAACTCGGCCTCTGTTGTGGCGGACGCATGGCTCAAAGGGCTTCGGGGCTACGACGCCGATGAACTCTGGAAGGCCGTGACCCACGGGGCTCACGCCGTACACCCGGAAGTCAGCTCGACCGGCCGCCTCGGCTGGGAATATTACGACAGCCTCGGCTACGTCCCTTGCGATGTCGGAATCAACGAGAACGCTGCCCGGACGCTTGAGTATTCCTACGACGACTGGTGCATCTACCGGTTCGGCAAGGCTCTTGGACGCGGCGAGGAAGAACTCGCGCCGTACGCCAAGTCAGCGTTCAATTACAGGCATCTCTACGACCCGGAGTACAGGCTTATGGTCGGGAAGAGCGCCGACGGCACGTTCGAGAGGCCGTTCAGCCCCCTGAAATGGGGCGGGAACTTCACCGAAGGCAACAGCCTGCACTACACATGGTCGGTGTTCCACGACCCGCAGGGGCTCATAGACCTGATGGGAGGGGACGAGGCCTTCGCCGGGATGCTCGACAGCATATTCACGATTCCTCCGCATTTCGACGACAGCTACTACGGCTTCCCTATCCACGAGATTCGGGAGATGCAGGTGATGAACATGGGAAATTACGCCCACGGCAACCAGCCGATCCAGCACATGCTCTACCTCTACGACTGGTGCGGCCAGCCTTGGAAGACCCAGAGGCGGGTGCGCGAGGTGATGGACAAATTCTACACTCCAGGCTTCGACGGCTACTGCGGCGACGAGGACAACGGACAGACCTCCGCCTGGTACGTCTTCTCCGCCCTTGGATTCTACCCCGTCTGCCCCGGGTCTGATGAATATGCCATCGGAACTCCTCTGTTCAAGAAAGCCGTGGTCACACGTCCGGACGGGAAGCGGATCATTCTTGAAGCCCCCGGCAACTCAAAGGATAATTTCTACATCAAAGGCGTAAGAATCAACGGGAAGAATTGGCCCCGCAACTATTTCCGCCACGAAGACCTTGCCGAAGGAGCGAAAATCAAGTTCCTTGTGGCGGGCGAACCTGACACGGCAAGAGGAACCGCAAAGGATGACAGACCATATTCATACACTAACGAAAAGATAACACAATGAAACGCACATTTCTTTTGGCTTCGGCCTTTTTTCTGCTCGGCGGAGCTTTGACGCAGGCCAAGGTTCCGGTGGTTCGACAGGCTCACCAACCGGTCACTGTGGTTCGGCAGGCTCACCAGCCGGTCGAAGCGGTTCGGCAGACTCACCAGCCGGTCAAAGCGGCCGCCACCAACACTGCCCAGACCTACGAGTCGCAGCGTCCGGCTCCGGAAAAGCGGCTTTTCCGCTCCGAGGCCGTGGAGAACAAGATTCTTCAGATTCAGGCACTGCTGAAGAACCCACGCCTCGCCTGGATGTTCGCCAACTGCTACCCGAACACCCTTGACACCACCGTCCACTTCGGCAAGGACGAGAACGGTGACTTCAGGACATTCGTCTATACCGGCGACATCCACGCGATGTGGCTCCGGGACTCAGGAGCGCAGGTCTGGCCATACGTCAGTCTGGCCAAGGAGGATGAGCATCTGAGGAATATGCTCGCGGGAGTGATCAACTGCCAGTTCTCGCTGATTTGTCTAGATCCGTACGCCAACGCCTTCAACGAGGGGCCTACGGGCAGCGAATGGGAGTCCGACCTGACCGACATGAACCCTTACGACCACGAGCGCAAGTGGGAGATCGACTCGCACTGCTATCCTATACGTCTGGCCTACAGGTACTGGAAGGAGACCGGTGACGATTCCGTCTTCGGTGAGACTTGGCTGAAATCCATCCAAGCGACCCTCAAGACCTTCAAGGAGCAGCAGCGCAAGGACGGTCCCGGACCTTACAGGTTCGCCAGAAAGACCGACCGCCAGTTCGACACCAAGTCCAACGACGGACGCGGCAATCCGGTGAAGCCGGTCGGTCTGATCGCCTCGGCTTTCCGCCCTTCCGACGACGCGACGATGTTCGAATTTCTGGTTCCGTCCAACTTCTTCGCAGTCACCTCATTGCGCAAGGCGGCCGAGATTCTCGCGGATGTCAACCACAACAAGAAACTTGCGAAGGAATGCCTTGACCTCGCCGCGGAGGTTGAGAAGGCTCTTTATGAATATGCCGTTGTGGATCACCCTAAATACGGCAAGATCTTCGCCTTCGAGGTTGACGGCTTCGGCAACCGGCTGATGATGGACGACGCCAACGTCCCGAGTCTCCTTGCGATGGCCTATCTCGGAGACATCGACGTGAACGATCCGGTCTATCAAAACACACGCAGGTTCGTCTGGAGCGAGGACAATCCGTATTTCTTCAAGGGCAAGGCCGGCGAGGGGATCGGCGGGCCGCACATCGGCTACGACTACATTTGGCCGATGAGCATCATGATGAAAGCGTTCACGTCACAGGACGACAAAGAGATCAGGTGGTGCGTGGAAACCCTGATGAAGACCGATGCCGGAACAGGTTTCATGCACGAATCCTTCCACAAGGACGATGCAAGTAAGTTCACCCGCGCATGGTTCGCCTGGCAGAACACCCTCTTCGGCGAGCTGATTCTCCACCTAGTTGACACCGGCCGCCTCGACCTCCTCAACGCCATCACCGTAAAATGACAATCACCACCGTAATCCAGAAAAGTCCAGGTTCCGCCCCCACCCACTGAAGATAGCATCGCATTCAGTATCTTATAGCACTCGGTATATTACAGCACTCGGAGCGTAGCGACAGAAGGGGTTTCGGGGAAACCTTTCCCTGTGCCCCTCTGGGGCTGTCACGTAGTGACTGGGGGTTGGAGGCTTCATACGCGAAGCGTTTCGGGGAAACCTTTCCCCGTGCCCCTCTGGGGCTGTCACGTAGTGACTGGGGGTTGGAGGTATATTCAGTCTATGAATATTCTGTAGCTACAGAATATTCATAGACTGCTCTCTGATTTTTTCGAGTTCGTCCTTCATCCTGACGACGACCTTCTGGATGCCGGAATGGTTGGCCTTGGAGCCTGTCGTGTTGATCTCGCGGCCCATCTCCTGAATGATGAAGCCAAGTTTGCGTCCGGGATATTCCTCTCCGTCAATCGTGTCCATGAAATACTTGCAGTGCTGGCGGAGACGGACCTTCTCCTCGTTTATGTCCAGTTTCTCAAGATAGAAGACCATCTCCTGCTCGAAGCGGGACGGATCGACCTTCTGCTGAAGGGTCTCCAGATTCTTCATCAGCTTCTCCCTCACGGCGGCAAGCCTCTCGCTTTCAAAGCCCTCGACCTGATTCTCAAGGTCAAGGATATTCCCGACCCTTGACGTGACATCCCTGTAGAGAGCCTCGCCCTCCTTCGCCCGGTAGTCGTTGACCGCCGCAAGCGCCTCATCTATCGCCTTCTCCACCACCGGCCAGTTCTCCTCGCCGATGACCTCCTGACGGGAGCTGTCCAGCACGTCAGGGAAACGCAGGATGGACGCCAGCATAGTGTTCGGATTGAAAGCCAATGAGTCAAAGACGGGCAGGGACGAGCCGAATTCCATCAGCTGGTCGTAATATTCACGAAGAAGCTCCTTGTTGATCTGCTTCGCCTGCCCTCCGGCTTTGGGTTCCCAAGTCATGTAGAAGTCAATTGTGCCGCGGACCAGAGAGTCCGCCAGTTTCCGGCGCACAAGCAGTTCCTTGTCTTTCGGAAGAAGCGACGACTTGATGTTCGCGTCGGAGTTCTTGCCGTTGAGCGTCTTTATCTCGATGGTGAGTTTTCCTGTCTCCAGGACGGCCTCAGCCTTGCCGTAACCGGTCATTGATTTGATCATATTCGTAAATTAAAACCACCCGGACCGGGATTCATAATGAGCGGGAATCCCGTTTCCGCTGCAAAGATAAGCAATTATCGGGATTCCCGGACAGAGCTCGCCACTCAAAACGTTTGAGGTCAAAATTTGAACGAAAGTGTTTGGAATTGTGGAAATGATTTGCTTTCTTGCGGACGTATATAAACGCAAAACGAATGAAACAGATTCTCAAAAGCATTGCGGCAGCCGCGGTTGCCGTCTTTTTCGCGTCATGCGAAAAGTCCTACGAGGAACTCGACCCCCGGTTCCCTACCATCAGCGACGGCAAAAGTGTCACCATCAGTTCGGGCGAGACCCTCAACATCGGTTTCACCCTGAATGATGTCCGCGGGAATGACATCACCGTCGAAATCAACGACAATGCCGCTGAAGACTACAAGATCGGCTGCGCCCTCAATTCCGGGGACGACGAAGGAACGGTCACCATCACCGCTCCAGAAATGATTCTGGACGGAACGCCGTTCAACGTCAACGTCACATTCAGCGACGAGGCCAACAGCAGGACATCCTCGGCCACCATCAACGTGACACCGACGATAATTGAAGGATTTGTGAAGTTGTCCGACGCCGCCAACTGCTTCATCGTGTCACCGGGAGCCTACGCGCAGTTCCCTACCTTCAAGGGCAACAGCGGGGAGAAATCCGGAGCCACGTCGCTCGCCCTCGCCTGGCAGGACGAACAAGGCCTGTTCTCCGGAATCGCGCGGGTCAACGACTCTGACGCCATCGTCCACTTCTCCGCGGGCAAGGAAGGCAATGCGGTCATCAACGGGCTGGACGCTTCCGGAAACGTGGTTTGGAGCTGGCTCTTCTGGGTCACTTCGGACGCTCCTAAGGATGTCACTGTCGGCGGCTTCACATTCCAGGACCGCAACATCGGCGCGCTGAACCTCGACGAGAAGAGCGAACTCTCCGTCGGTGTCGTCTATCAGTACGGCCGCAAGGATCCGTTCCCTGGAATCAGGTTCGGGGAATATGCGACAAGGCCTGTCTATGACGCTTCCGGAGCCGAGGTGGAAATCACCATCGTCAACAACACCGAGGCCAACAATCTGGAGAATGCGATAAAGAATCCGACAATCTACTACAACAATAAATATTACAGCGGGTGCAAGCATGGGTACAGCTGGATCACCACGGACGCCACCACCTTCGGAGCCGACAACTTCAAGGCCCTTTGGGAGAATGACGGCAAGAAGAGCAAGTACGACCCGTGTCCGGCCGGGTACAAAGTCGCAAGCTCCGAGGCTTGGACAGCCGTCAAGGCGGCCACTGATGTCAAGGAACTCTGGGATTCAGCCTATGAGACCTTCGACCAGTCAGCCATCGGAACAAATGACAGATACGTGCCGGGCAACAAGAAGAAAGTCCAGTTCAGGGGCTGCGTCTATGACGGCCTGAGGCTCACCATCACCGGGGAGCTCAACTCCAACTCGACAGCATTCTCGTTTGCGAACTGCATCGGGAAACCGCTTCCTACAGCCGTCGTCTGGTGCTCGGATGTGGATCCGGACTTTGCCGCCAAGATTAACGCCTCCTATTTCAGAGGATGTGCGTTCAAAGTGAACACCAGCGGCAACGGGAACTATGACGACATCTCAGCGATCAAGACAAATCCGCTGAATCTGGCCAAGTACAATCTCAACTATGCATTCCCGACGCGTTGCGTCAAAGAGTAGAATCCCCGGCATTGTCTGAATCTGATGAAGAATATTCTTAAACTCACCGCCCTGTCAGTGACAGCAGCGGTGACATTGTTTGGCTGCACCTACAATGAGATTGACAGCCAGTACGGCGAACTTGGCATCATCTTCGACACGGAAGAGGTTGTCCTCAACGCCGGGGAGACCTTCGAGATTCCTTTCACGGTCACGGGGTCCGAAGGCGCGGCACTGGATTTCGAGCCGTCCTCTGACAACAGCAGGCTGACCTGCAGACTGGGCAAGGTTGACTACGACAACGCCCAGGGTGTCATCAGGCTGACCGCCTCGAAATCCATCCCGACTGACCAGGAAGCCCAGGTCTTTCTTAAAGTCTCCGACTCGCATCAAAGAAAACTCACAAGGTTCGTGGATGTGACATTGGTCGGCAACGGCGGTTCCGATGATTCCGGTGACGGAGGAGACGGGAAAAGCGACGGCCAGTACGGCGATCTCGGGATCTTCTTTGACGTGGCTTCGCCGTCAGTCTCTCCGGGCCAGACCTTGGGAATTCCTTTCACCGTCACCGGTTCGGAGGGAGCCACGCTCAACCTTGAGCCATCAGTGGACAAGAGCGGGTACGACTGCGCGCTCGGGAAGGTGGACTACGTCAACTATCAGGGAATCATCAACCTGACAGCTCCCGAAGTGATCACGGAGGCCACTGAGGTAAAGGTATCCCTCTCGGTGAGCGACGCCCACAAGCGCAGCCTGACAAAGAGCGTCACCGTCAAGGTGAACGCTTCGGAGCCGCTCTCAATCTCCCCTGTCGGAGAGCCCGCCTCAATGGCTGTCAAGTCAGGAGGCTCGTTCACGCTGTCCTACAAGGTTCTCAATCTCGCACCGGCAAAGATTGCCGGGAATCCTACCGTCGAAGTCTCCTCGGGCTGGAGCGCGGAGGTCTCCGTCAACGAGGACATCATCAAGGTTAAATATAACGCTCCGGCCACGGTCGGAGAAACTCTCTCGGTCAAGATAAGCGCGGCCGACGACCATGACAGGAAGGTGGAATATTCAGGCTCACTGTCCATCGTCGAGATCACGACGACGGCAGGAGCAGCCAACTGCCACATTGTGAAGCCTGGCGGCACTCTGACAATCAAGGCCGTGAAGGGCAATTCCACAACGGCTCTTGAGTTTGACAACGCCTCGCTTGTCTGGCAGGACGCCATCGGGCTGGTAAGTTCGGTTTCCGGAAACGGAAGCGAGGGTGTCGTGGTGGTCAAGCTTGCCGCCGGCAAGGAAGGCAACGCCGTGGTGGCCGCCCGCGACGGGGACAGGGTCGTGTGGAGCTGGCATGTCTGGGTGACGGACTATGATCCTGAGGCCGACATCTTCGAATGGACAGACGCCAACGGCATCACTTACAGGTACATGGACCGTAACCTCGGAGCCTTCAGCGCGGAAAAGTACAGCAAGGAATCTTTGGGACTGCTGTACCAGTGGGGCCGCAAGGATCCGTTCCCGGGTGGTGATGACGTGGAGTCAAGCATACAACGGCGCATCTACGACATCGACGGAAACCAGATCTACATAAAGACCGAGGAAAGGCCGACCTACAACGACAACAAGAGCACCAACCTCCAGCTGGCAATCGAGCATCCGGACGTGTACTACTGCGCTCCGTCAAGTTCATGGCCGGCGGTGGACTGGCTCACAGACAAGGCCGCGCTTCAGAACAACGACCTTTGGGGAGGCAAGACCAACGCCAAGACAATCTACGATCCTTGTCCGGAGGGCTGGTGGATGCCGGCCGCCGGCGACGGGTGGGGCTTCCGCAGCGAGTACAAGAAAGCCGGCAAACTCAACGACGACGGGGCATACGACGAGTCATACCCTTGGTACCAGGATTACGTCAAGAGCATCGGCTTCCGTTACAGGACCAAGACGGGCAAGGAGTACTGGTTCCCGCTCGTGGGCAACATCGACCCGGGCAAGGGCACACTCCAGAGCGTTGGAGGAAGCGCCCTGTACAACACCCGTACTGACAACTCCAACACTGTGTTCTACGAAAGCATGGCATGGGGGAACCCTGCCAGCGAGGCCGGACTCAACCGCCCTTACGGAGCGGCCACAAGATGCATAAAGGAGTAATATGAGAATCAGACACGTTCTGCTCACGCTGCTGGCCCTGCTTGCGGCGCCGCAGATTCTTTCGGCGCAGAGAACATCAGTCACCGGTCAGGTGACTGATGTTCTTGGTGGCGCGCCGCTTCCCGGAGTCGCCGTCCTTGAAAAGGGCGGGGCCGGCTACTCGATCACGGACATCGACGGAAAATATTCACTGTCGGTTCCGCCGGACGCGTCTCTCGTGTTCTCCTGTCTGGGAATGCGGGAACAGACCGTAGCAGTGAACGGACGCTCGACCATCAACGTCGCCATGGCCGCCGACATCAATGTTCTGGAGGATGTCCTTGTGGTGGCCTACGGCACAGCTTCCAAGGAGTCTTTCACCGGCTCGGCCGAGACGATAAGGGGTGACAAGCTGCGCGACAGGCCGGTCGCCGACGTCTCCAGAATGCTCGACGGACAGATGTCCGGCGTGATGACCACTTCCGGAAGCGGGCAACCTGGAAGCGGCTCCGGAATCATGGTCAGAGGATTCGGCTCAATCAACGCAAGCAGCTCCCCCCTGATCGTGGTGGACGGCATTCCTTATGACGGAGACCTTAATTCCCTCAACCCCAACGACATTGAAAGCTTGTCCGTGCTCAAGGACGCTTCCGCGGGGGCGCTTTACGGCTCAAGAGGCGCCAACGGAGTGGTCATAGTGACAACAAAGAGCGGGAAAAACGCCGACGAGAGAATCTCCATTGACTTCACCGCCCGCATAGGCTTCAACTCGATGGCGATAAGTCCGTATGAGACCGTAAGCGCCGCCCGGTACATGGAACAGATGTACAGGGCTACCTACAACGACCTCGTCTATACGGAAGGGTATCTTCCCGGCGACGCCGCAACTCTTACACCATCGCGCCTTGCGAAAAACATCCTCGGCACCGACAGCAAGTACAACATCTTCGACAAGGATGTCGAGAGTCTTTTCACCGCTGACGGGAAGGTTGTCGAAGACGCCAAGGCAAAATACGGCGCCGATTGGCTGGGAGCCGCCAAGGCAAAACTCCCGACCCGTCAGGAGTATCTCTTCTCGATGTCCGGAGCCTCGGACGCAAGCAAGTATCTGGCTTCAATCGGCTACCTTGACGAGAACGGCACCATCACGACAACCTCGTTCCGGAGGATAACCGCCAGAGTCGGAGCGGAATTCACGCCTTACGACTGGTTCGAATTCGGTCTCAACGCCAACTATACCAATTCGAGAAGCGACTATCTCGGAGCGTCCGGCACCGAGGCCAACAACATCTGGTACACCGCCATGATGATGGCCCCGATCTACCCGGTCTATGAGACCGGCACGGACGGGAACCCGGTTCTCGAAAACGGAGAGCGGGTGTTCGACTACGGCTCCTCTAGGCCGGCGGGGGCGCAGAACAACCGCAACTGCATCGCCACCCTTTTCGATGACGACTACTACATGACCAGCGACAACGTCAACCTGCGCGGGCATCTTGGAATCAGCTTCGGCGACTTGAAATTCAGCACATCGATAGGCGCCGACATCATAAACGACTATAACACCACGATGTACAACCGCAACAACGGCAACGCCGCCGGCACGGGACGTCTGACCAAGGAATATCAACGCACACGCAGCTACACCTGGAACCAGCTGTTGTCCTACAAGCGCGGTTTCGGCGAACATACCTTGGATGTGATGGCCGGACATGAGTTCTACAACAGCGAGGCCCACTACCTTATGGGACAGAGGACAGGATTCCCGTTCGACAGGTTCGACGAGCTTGGGATGGGCTCCACCATCGCCGACGCCACCTCCACCGGAGACACCTACAGCATCAACTCCTGGCTGTGCCGCGCGAATTACAACTTCTCCGACAGGTATTACCTGTCAGGCAGTCTGCGCATGGACGCATCGTCCCGGTTCATCAAAGAGAACAGATGGGGGACATTCTGGTCTTTGGGAGCCTCATGGAGGATTTCACAGGAATCTTTCATGAAAGAGCTTGACTGGATTGACAACTTGACGCTCAAGGCGAGCTATGGAGTGCAGGGCAACGACAACATCGGCTCCTACTACGCATGGCAGGCGCTTTATGACATGACCTACCCAAACGCGACATATTCGGGAGCCATCATCTCCTCCATCGAGAACAAGGATGTCACATGGGAGAAGAACGGCAACGTCAACGTCGGCGTCGAGTTCAAGGCTCTCGGCAGGCTGAGCGGGACGGTGGAGTGGTACAGGAGAACCACCACGGACATGCTGCTTGAGTACCCTGTCGCCATCTCACTGGGATTCCCGGGCTACTATGCCAATGTCGGGAAAATGTACAACACAGGTCTGGACATGACCTTCGGCTATGACATTCTCAACGCTCCCGACCTGTTCTGGAACGTGTCGCTGATGGCCTCGACTGTGGGCAACAAGGTCGTGTCCCTGACCGGCAACGGCGAGGACATCAACAACGGCGTGTACCTCATCCGCGAGGGGGAGACCGTCAACACCTTCTACATGGCCCGCAGCGCGGGTGTCGATCCGGCGACAGGAGAGCAGCTTTATCTGGCCTACGCCAAGGACGCGGACGGCAACCCGGTCAAGGACAGCGAGTACGTGACCAACGACGCGACAATAGCGTCAGGATGCAAATGGCTCTGCGGCAGCAGATTGCCTGACATCTACGGTTCTCTGTCCTCCAACCTCCACATCAAGAACGCCGATCTCTCCGTCCTGTTCACCTACTCGCTTGGCGGCAAGATCTACGACAGCACCTACAGGTCTCTGATGGAACCGTCGTATGTGGGGCAGACCTACCACGTCAACTCTCTGCGCGCATGGACGGAGGCCGGACAGACCACAGACGTGCCGAAGGTCACGACCACCGCCACGACCGTCATCAACGACCGCTTCCTTATCGACGCTTCATATTTCAGCATCAAGAGCGTCACGGCCGGCTACACATTCAAGACCGCCGGACTGGAGAAATACCACATCCGCTCCCTCAGGCTTTACGCCTCCGGAGACAACCTTCTGATGCTGAGTGCGCTGAAGGGGCTCAATCCTCAAAGCAGCTTCACGGGTTCCACCTCCTACACCTACACTCCCAACCGTACGGTCTCACTTGGTGTGGACATAAAATTTTAGATTTTATGAAAAGATTCACAATCATTACCATACTGGCGGCGGCGATCTGCGGCTCCTGCTCATCGCTTATGGAGACCTCACCGACCACCGACGTGGACAAGGAAACAATCCTTGCGGACGCCGAAGGCCTCAAGGTAGCGATGAACGGGGTCTATGCGACAATGTACAACCGCCTCGACTTCGTCACCGCTAACGCACACCAATGTTTCGGCAATATGGCCGTGACGCTTGCCGCCGACCTTATGGGCGACGACATGGTACAGACAGCGCAGGGTGCGGGATGGTTCTGGAAGGACTACAACTACGACCAGCGCAGCCGCTACACCAGCAAGATCTGGCGGTGCTACTTCACTTGGGAATATTTCTACGAAATCATCAGCAACGTCAACTACATCATCTCGGCGGCCGGAACGGCGACCGGTGATGAGAACGAGATAGACCGGATCCTCGCACAGGCGTACGCGGCGAGGGCGTTCAGCTATTTCATGCTGATCCAGTCTTTCCAGCAGACACTTGTCGGACACGAGGATCTTCCGGGCGTCCCGGTCTACACGGAGCCTACCGACGCCTCAAGCAAAGGCAAGGGGCGCGGAACGGTCAGGGAGGTTTACGCGCAGATTGACAGCGACCTTGAGGCTGCCATTTCCCTGTTCGAAAGCTGTGGGGGCAAACGTGAGCACATCTCCAACCTCGACCTCTACTCGACAAGCCTGCTCCAAGCCCGCGTCGCTCTGGTGGAGAATGACTGGGACAAGGCTGCGAAAGCCGCGAAGAAAGCCATCAGCACCCCCGACGCCACACTGCTCTCGATGTCGGAGGCGACGGTCACCAAGGGCACATTCGACGACAGCACCACGGAATGGACCACCGGCAAGACCCCGTTCAACAGCGTCGGCTCATCCTCGGTGATGTGGGGTGCGGAGATCATCTCCGACCAGTCAACAGTGTTCGCGTCATTCTTCTCGAATATGGACGCATGCACCAATGTCTATTATGCGGCCGAAGCCCCTAAGTGCATCAGCAACTGGCTTTACGCGCAGATTCCCGACTCCGACATCCGAAAGGGCTGGTGGAA
Organism: Candidatus Methanomethylophilaceae archaeon; assembly: GCA_963617915.1. GTDB lineage: Bacteria > Bacteroidota > Bacteroidia > Bacteroidales > UBA932 > Cryptobacteroides. The sequence goes on from CAVERO010000004.1 coordinate 15,960, forward strand.
CGGGAACATCGGGGTCAGCGCCAAGGAATGGAAGTACGGGGCCAACATCGACTACAACCAGTTCAAGTTCCAGTGGGCGGACCAGAAATCCTACAAGGGAGACTACATCTTCATGCGTCTGGAGGAGGCTTACCTGATTCTTGCCGAAGCGCTTTGCCGGCAGGGAGATGACGCCGGAGCCAAGGAGGCTCTCGGAGAGGTCATGAGCCGCCGCTACACCGGATGGCGCAGCGTCCTGAGCCTGTTGAGCGGTAACGGGCAGACCTTCGGGACTGTCGGGACGGTGAAGACCCTTCTGGACGAGATTCTTCTTCAGCGACGGATCGAGCTGTGGGGCGAGACAGGGCGCATCTTCGACATCCTCCGGCTGGCGAAGGGATGGACCCGGTACTGGACTGTGGACGGAGAGGTGTCCAACCACACCAACTACCTCAGCAAGTATCCTGAATATCTCAACTTCCCGGCTGACTACATTGAATGCATCCTGATGATTCCCCAGGCCGAGATAGACAACAACCCTAACATCGACTCCGAAGACCAGAATCCATATGTCCAGAACTAACGCATCATCAATCATCACAGCCCTGACAGGCATCCTCTCTTTCACGGCGATGTCCTGCTCCAATGGAAACGAAGGGGCTTTGTACGACGGAGAAAGCGGATTCGCCTTCGCTTCTCCGGTACTCTATGCGGAAGTGTCACCGGAAGACAAAGGCATTCTGGAGATTCCTGTCTATAGAGGAGTCAGCGGCACATCGGAGCAGGCAATGATTTCATTCAAATACGACACCGCGCCCGACGGCGCTTCCGACCCGGTCTGGGAGGATGCCGATCCTGACGGAGTGTTCTCGCTGATCTCGCCGAAGGTGACCTTCTCGCCGAATTCCTGCAAAGCTCTGGTTCGTCTGAGGTTCAAGGACACCGACAGGCTTAAGACATCGGAAAAATACAGGATGAGGCTCGACATCACGGACGGGGTCTCCCCTTCCGGACGCGGCACGCTCACCGTCACAGTCACCAAGAAACTTGTGTTCAAGAAATACGGCGACTGCACCTACTTCGACGAATGCATATTCGAGAAAGCCTACACGACCGAGATCTACAAGGCCGACGGAGAGGAAATCTACCGCGTGACAGACCCGTACCGCGAAGGATTGATAGCGGAGGAATATGCCGCCAACGGCTGGATGGGCAGCACGCCGGACTATGTGGAGTTCAGTTGCGACGGCAACCACATCTCCTTCAAGGAATTCTTCACCGGAATGATCTTCAACGGCAAGTACCCTGCCTATGCGTACTACCCGAGCGACTATCAGTGGGGACGCGACTTCTCCAAGTACGACTCAAAGAATATCAAGCTTGACGACAAGCACTTCCTGCTGTACGCCGTCTATTGCCTTCCGACATTCCAGTACGGCTACCTGAACGACGGAGCCTACAGGATTGACATTCAGGTGCTGGACTAATCTCACACTATTTCAATCTCGGCGGTCTTGTCTCCGATCTTGATTTTGACCGGGGACGTGGAGCCTTCGACCGAGCGGATGATGACCTGTGCTTTTCCGCTGAACGGCTTTATGGTCATCGAACTGCCGTTCCGTGGCCTTTCGGTCTCCCTGAAACCAGGGTTGCCGTTGCCCCAACCCAGAAACTCGGCTCCGGCGACCGACACATCCAGACTTTCGGCCGGGGTGTCGATGTCAATCACCACAACATCCTGACCGTCAGCCTTTATCCGGCTCTTGGAAAGGGTGAAGATTGTCTCGGAAGCGACATTAGGATATTCATCCACAGCCACTTTCCTACCGTTGCGGTAGCCTGCGGCGGTGAACCGGGCCGCATCCCCGACCTTCCAGACAAGGTGACCGTCCGCGGGCATATTCCTTATGCCAAGATTCTTCCCATCCGCCGACAGCCTGACCCGGTCACAGTTCGAATAGACCCAGACCTCACCCTTGTACGGGCCGCAGATGTGAACCGTAGGCTCGTCCGTCCATGCCGCCTTGACGTAGAAAGCCTCGTCTTTTGGGAAGCAGCAATAGTCCAGTATTCCGAACTGTGAGCCCGTCGCCGGCCAGACCATCGGATTCGGTTCTCCCCGGTAGTCCTGACCGGTCCAGTAGAACAGCCCTCCAGTCCAAGGACGGGACTTATAGAATTTCCATCCGTGTTCGATGACATTGATCCGGCCAAGGGTGTCAACCCTGTTCAGAGGTGTCATCCACCCTTCCTCCGGGACGGTGACATACTTCCCTCTCGTGCCGGCTCCGGAGGTTTCTTCCGTACCAACAGCACAATTGTCCGGAAAGATCTCGTGGTACTCGTCCACCGGATTCTGGACGATGTAGTTGTAGCCGAACACGTCCACACCTTTCACAAGCTCGCGGCCGCCGGAACTGCCGTAACCCGTAGGACGGGTCGGGTCGAGAGACCGCACATATTCACTCATCTTCCTGGCGATTCTCGTGCCCGCCCCGGTTCCCTCAACGCTCCATTCCTCGTTGCCGATGCTCCAGAGAATGACGCAAGGATGGTTACGGTCCCTCTCGATCATCCTTCTGACCTGCGTGAGCTGCTCCTCGTTGACCCCGAGCTGGCGGTTCTCGTCGATCACCAGGATCCCCATCTCGTCACAGAGGTCGAGCATGGCCGGAGAGGCGGGGTTGTGGGAGCTGCGTACCGCATTGAATCCGTACTTCTTGAGTTGCGCCAGACGGTAGCGCCACAGTTCGTCAGGCACTCCCACACCGACTCCGGCATGGTCAAGATGCAGGTTGCAGCCTTTGAGTTTCACACGCTTTCCGTTAAGAAGGAATCCATCCGTAGGACTGAACTCTATCGTGCGCACCCCGAAACGGCATTCCCGCTCATCTGAAAGGACTCCGTCATAATAAAGACGGACACGGGCGGTGTAGAGGTAGGGATCCTCAAGACTCCAGAGGTGATCGGGGTTCCCGACCTCATTGCCTTCGGCATCGAGAAAGACAGTCTCGGCCTTCACCTTTGACCGGTCAAGAGTGTCACTCGCCATCACGATTCCGAACCGGGGGACATTCCCCGTCAAATCCAGAGAATACGGCTTCACGGCGACAGGGCCCGCCTTATGCAGCCAGACGTTGCGGTATATTCCCGCTCCCTCGTAGTACCAGCCCTCCTCGATGGACGCGTCACAACGCACCGCGACGACATTGTCGCCGCCGTAGTTGAGGTACGGGGTCAGGTCGTAGGAACGGGTGGCATAGCCGCTTCTCTCGTGCCCGAGGTAGAAACCGTTGCAGAACACCTCGCTGTCCCTGAATATTCCCTCAAACTCGATGCGTATCTGCCTGCCGTAGTCTTCGGCCGGAATCCTTATGTGCCTTCTGTACCATCCCGCGGAATTCTGCGGATAGTTCCAGCCGACGCATTTGTAGCCGTGGGAATGGCTTGCGTCCTTGCTGAAAGGAAGGTCCACGACCCAGTCGTGCGGGAGACTTACCTTTTGCCATCCGGAATCATCGAAATCAGGCATTATCGGAGACGTGCTGTGTCCCGCTGTACCCGCTTTCGTAAGATAGGTGAAATACTCGGTGCCGTGGGTGAAATCCTCCTTCATCGAAGAGGCGTCGCCGAGCGCGAATGTCCAGCCGTTGTTCAGGGGTTCGCGGAAGTCCCCGGCCCGCAATGCCGCAGCGGCAAGCAGAGCCGCGGCCAGAAGAAGAATCTTATTAGTGTTCATGCTTAGAAGCTGTTTAGTGATTCTTACAAATCCAAAGTCAGTTCATGGTGTCCCGGGGAATATGGTATGAAGCGGGACTTCCTTTCGCCCGAGTTGCGGACCGTGATGTCATAGACGGCGTCGCGGAAAACCCTGCGGATCCGGTACTCCTTGATGAATGACGGGAGACAAGGCTCAACCAGAAGACCGTCGAACCGAGGCTTGAGTCCAAGAAGGTATTCGGAGACAGCGTTCCAGTTCCAGGCCGCGGTGCCCGTCAGCCAGCTGTTCTTGCCCTCGCCGGGACGGGCGGAATCCTTGCCCGCAAGCATCTGGCAATAGACATAAGGCTCGACCTTGTGCAGTTCCTGATCCTTTATGAAGGCCGGTGAAATCTTGCGGTAATGCTCCCAGGCGTCTTCCGCCCGTCCGGCCATCGCCTCTCCGATGACAATCCACGGATTGTTGTGGCAGAATATTCCCGCATTTTCCTTGTAGCCCTCCGGGTAGGAGGAAATCTCCCCGTATTCAGGGTAGTAACGGCTGAAAGGAGGATTGCACAGCACGATTCCGTGGGGGGTGTCAAGGTATCTTTTCACGGAATCCAAGGCCTTGTCGCAAAAACCCTCCTCCGCTCCGGCGCGCGCCATCGAACACCAGCCCTGGCTTTCAATGAATATCCTGCCTTCCTCACAGTCCTTCGAGCCGACCTTGCGCCCGAAGAAATCATAGGCGCGCAGGAACCATTCCCCGTCCCAGCCATATTCCTTGATGGCTTCCGACATCTGCCCGACGGCCTCCCGCACCGCTTTGGAGTCCATGCCGACGCGGTCAAGAATCTCCGCATAACGGTCTCCGGCGAAGACGAACAGACCCGCAATCATCACCGACTCGGCCTTGCTGCCCTCGGTCCTGTTCTCCGTGGTCTGGAAAGACTCGTCGGGGTCGGTCGAGAAACAGTTCAGATTCAGGCAGTCGTTCCAGTCCGCCCGCCCGATGAGGGGCAGACCGTGAGGCCCGAGATGTCCGCGGACATATTCAAAACTTACCGCAAGGTGCTCAAGCAGGGATTTCCCGCTGCCGGGGACATTGTCGAACGGGACAGTTTCGTCCAGAACCGCGAAGTCGCCGGTCTCCCTCAGGTAAGCATCCACGCCCACAAGCAGCCAGAGCGGATCATCGTTGAATCCGGAGCCGATTCCGTCGTTCCCCCGTTTGGTAAGCGGCTGGTACTGATGATAGCAGCTGCCGTCCGGGAACTGGGTCGCCGCTATGTCAAGAATCCTCTGGCGCGCCCTCCCCGGAATCTGATGTACAATTCCGAGAAGATCCTGGTTGGAATCCCGGAATCCCATCCCCCGCCCGATTCCACTCTCGAAGAAACTGGCGCTGCGGCTCATCAGGAACGTGACCATGCACTGGTACTGGTTCCAGACGTTCACCATCCTGTCAAGTTCCGGGATGCCGGAGACGAGAGAGAAATTGCCCAGAATCCCATCCCAGTAACGTCCCAACGCCGCGAACGCCTCATCCACTTTCTCCGCAGAGTCGAACGCCGCCATCACCTTCCGGGCGGCTTCCTTGTTGATCACCCCTGACCCGGAGTTCAGCTCACGGCCGGAAGGCTTCACGAACTTCTCCCCGGAAGGGTTTTCCGCGTAGCCGAGCACGAAGACAAGGTCTCTGGACTCTCCATTCTCAAGCGTGAGCTCAAGACAGTGGGAGGCCACGGGACTCCAGCCGTGCGCAATCGACTGCGTGGAAATCCCGGCCACGACATTCCGAGGGCTGTCGAATCCGTTGTACATCCCGATGAACGCGTCCCTGTCCGTGTCAAAGCCGTCGATGCGGGTGTTGACCCCATAGAAGGCGTAGTGGTCGCGGCGCTCCCGGTACTCGGTCTTGTGATAGATGACGCTTCCCTCGACCTCAACCTCGCCGGTGGAAAGGTTTCTCTGGAAATTCTCCATATCGGTTCCGGCGTTCCAAAGACACCACTCCGCAAAGGACCATAGCTTGAATGTCCTTGTGGCTCCGCTGCGGTTCTCCAGCGTGACTTTCTGCACCTCGCAGTCGAAGCCGAGCGGCACGAAGAACAGTTCGCTGACCCGGAGACCGTTCTTCTGTCCCGTGATGCGCGTGTAGCCCATCCCGTGACGGCACTCATAGAAGTCCAGCGGATTCCGGCACGGTTTCCACCCGGGACTCCAGACGCATCCGCCGTCGTTGATGTAGAAGTACCTTCCGCCGGAGTCCAACGGAACTCCGTTGTAGCGGTAGCGTGTGATCCGGCGGAACCTGGCGTCACGGTAGAATGAATATCCTCCCGCCGTTCCTGAAATCAACGAAAAGAAGTTCTCGGTTCCGAGATAGTTTATCCAAGGCCACGGAGTCTCGGGATCAGTGATCACGAACTCTCTGGCGGCATCGTCAAAATGACCGTATTCCATCATAGCATGTCGAGGACGGCTGTCTCCACCTTCAGCCTTCCGTCTTGATTAATTGAACAACACGAACACCAGCTCCGCGGCGAGAATCACCGACAGAACGAGTACAACCCACCGCATCACCTTCGGCAGACCGTTCCAAAGGCCTGAACCCGAAGAAGTCCCGATGCTTTCCGCTTCGGAGACAACCTCCTTGTCCTGCACACGTTTCACCGCAAGCTCGGCCTGAATGGCCTCCATCCTCTTTCTTGTCAGAGGGTAGAAGAACACTACCACCACGGCCAACGCGGCCACGGCGGCGGGAATCCAGCTCATCAGAAGCCACAGGCCTTTCACTGCCTCGGGAGTCTGCACGGCTCCCTGGGCGGTGTTGTAGCCGAAAGCGTTCAGCAGCCACATCACGGCGAAACCGCCGAAAGCTCCCCCGAACTTCTGCGCCATGGAGGCGGAGGAGAAGATCAGACCCGTCGAGGCGGTTCCGTCACGGTTCTCGGCGAAGTCGCTGACATCGGCGTACATGCTCCAGACAAGCGGAGAAATCACACCGGTGAACACGCTGATGACCACCTGAAGGATCAGCATCCAAAAGTAGCCTCCCTGACTGGCCGGGATATAGAAGAACAAGGCGCTGAACACGATAAGGGCGGCGAAGGACAGCATGTAGGTGCTTTTCTTTCCCAGCTTTTCCGAAAGCGGGACGGCAAGAGCCACTCCGGCCATGTTGCAGACCTCGCCTATCGACAGGAACAGGCCGGCGTAGAAGAGGAAACTCAAAGGGCCGAGATTCAAATGGACATCCTGTCCGATGACATCGTTGAAGAAGTAGGCCACGGTGCTTCCACGGACAGTGTTGAAAAGATTGGAACAGAGAGCCGCGCCGATGAGAATCCACCAAGGTGCGTTCCGGACAAGGGATTTAAGGTCGCTGCCCACGGACACCTTGCTGACTGTGTGCAGTTTCTCCCGGGTCATCCGGAAAGAAAGCAGGAACAGGACAAGACAGAACGCGGCGATGACAATCATCGTGTTCTGCCAACCGGCCGGGCTGTCATAGCCTCCGAGAGCCTTGCAGAGCGGTTCCCAGCAGAAAAGCGCAAGGAAACTGCCGCCGTAGGCGAAGAACATCCTGTACGAGCTCAGCACGGTCTTCGTGTCGGAGTCATCGGTCATCACGCCGAGCATCGCCCCGTAAGGCACGTTGATGCCCGTGTAAACCGTCATCATCATGATGTAGGTCAGGTAGGCCCAGACAAGCTTGAAGGTCGGGGAGGCGGCCGGAGTGGAGAACAGGAATATTCCGCTGAGGGCGAAAGGCACTGCCATCAGAAGAAGATAAGGGCGGTATTTCCCCCACCTTGTCGCCGTCCTGTCGGCCAGAACCCCCATCATCGGGTCGCTCACGGCGTCCCAGACCCTGGTCACGACCAGAAGCAGGGCAACCTGATCCAGAGTGAGGCCGAAGATGTTGCTGTAAAAGAACGGGAGATAGTAGGAGAATATCTTCCAGAACATCGAGGAAGACATGTCTCCGAAGCCGTAGCCGACCTTCTCCGCAAAACCTGTCCTTATCTTTTCCATTGTCTAATTATACGTTGAGATTCTTGTCAATCAGCCTGTTGAGTGTGCGCACGGACTCTCCGGTCGAAAGGCCGTCCGGAGCGGTGCCGAAGCAATAGTCCACCAGACGGTCAACCGTGGAGGTGGCCACATGCATTCTGGTGTCACATGAGGCGTAGTAGATGAAGACCTTGCCGTCCCCGTCGGCGATCCAGCCGTTCGCGAACAGGACGTTCATCACGTCCCCGACATATTCATCACCCTCCGGAGCCATGAAGAAGCCGGCCGGCTCGGCGATGACCCTCGAAGGATCCTCCAGGGATGTCATGTAAAGATAAAGGACATACCTCAGCCCCGAGGCGCAGCCCCGTACTCCGTGAGCCAGATGCAGCCAGCCCCTCGGTGTCCTGATCGGGGCCGGACCCTCTCCGTTCTTGAGTTCCTTGACCGTGTGGTAGTGACGAAGGTTGATGATCTTCTCCTCCCCCACCTCGGCGGCGGTGATGTCGTCCACAAGAGCCCAGCCGATTCCTCCGCCGTTGCCAGCGTCGATGAAACCGTCCTGCGGCCTTGTGTAAAGGGCATATTTCCCGTCCACGAACTCAGGATGCAGCACGACGTTGCGCTGCTGGGAGCGGGATTTCAGATCGGGCAGACGTTCCCAGTCCACAAGGTTGTGGGTCCTCGCTATTCCGGCGCAGGCCACTGCCGAAGACAAATCACCCGCCGGAGCCGAAGGATCCTTTCTCTCCACGCAGAACAGCCCGTAGATCCAGCCGTCCTCGTGGGCGGTGAGCCTCATGTCATAGACATTGGTGGCAGGCTCGCCATATTCTGGCATCGTGACCGGCCTGTCCCAAAAGCGGAAGTTGTCAATCCCGTCCGGACTTTCAGCAATCGCGAAAAACGACTTCCTGTCAGCGCCCTCGACACGAGCGGCGAGGACATATCTACCGTTCCACTTTATGGCTCCTGAATTGAAAGCGGCGTGGATTCCGAATCTTTCCTCCAGATAAGGATTTGTCGCCGGATTGAGGTCGTACCTCCAGAAAAGAGGGGCGTGTTCTCCGGTCAGCACCGGATTCCTGTACCTTTCATAAACTCCATTCACATAGACCGGCTCATTCTTCAGCGAGAGCAACTTCTCATGCCCGGCCTCCAGCCACTTCAATCTTTCTTCAAAATTCATCTGTTGTTATTTCTTAATCAAAACAGTTTCTTAATTGGATGCACTTCCGCCAACTGATCCTTATTGTTTCAGGAATATGACCCTGCCGCTCCGGCAGAACGCCTTGAAATTCTCCGCGTCCGGGGAACCCTCAAACGGAGCGAAATAATGCTCCGGCCTGTCCCAGGCGTTCCTCCATGTCAGCACATAGCAGACAGGTGTGTCCTTGAGGTTCTCCAGCAGCACGTCCGTCCACCATTGCGGATCCGGAGTGGACTCGAAGCCCGTCTCGCAGAATGCCAGCAGTTTCCCATGCTTTGCGGCGACCGAGGACAGAAGCCCGAGGTCGGGACGCAGCACCTTGGCAAAGAAAGCGTTAGCCTCTCCGATTCTCTCCGCGTCCGTCTTTGTCGAATCAGCCGGGGCGAAGTCATAGTGGTCCACACCGATGATGTCAACGTTCCCGTCCCCGGGATAACGGCTGAAGAATCTTTCCTCTGTCAGGTCGGAGTTTGGGGAATATGCCCAAACGATGTTCCTAAGCCCCCTCTCTTCCACCAGATACCTATGGGTCAATGAATATAACGCCTTGTACTCGTCGGCGGTGCAAAGATTGCCGCCCCACCAGAACCACGAACCCAGATTCTCATGCCAAGGTCTGAATATCACAGGAATATGCTTCCCTTTTGAGTCCTTCAACGAACCGAGAAAGTCCGCGGCGTTTGAAAGCCAGCCAATGAATTTTTCGTGGTTCGCTCCGCCTTCCAGAACGGACGACACGGCCTTGTCGCTGCTTATGTCCCAGGAGTCTCCTCCGGTCAGCGGATTGCGCGGATGCCACGAGAAAGTCACCACCCCTCCCCTTCCGGCGTGCGTCACGGCGGCCCTGCGCATCAGGTCGAACGGCACGTTGTCCAGATTGGCGGAGTCCCCGAGTTCTATCCCGCCAAGGTCGAAGCCTACCCCGGCCGGAAACTGCCCGCAGACTGCTTTGACATCCGAACGGTCAAGCGGGTCATTGACCGCATCCTCAACCTTCCAGGCGTGGCCATAGACAAGGTCATCCTGATGGAAGTATAGGAACTTCCCTTCGGACGAAGCCGCCTCCAAAGCCGCCATCAACTCGTTAGCGCCTTTGTCAAGATGAGGCCACCCGGCCTTGCCGGCGCATCCGGCGGCAAGAACCGCCACGAAAACCATTGCAAGAATCTTTTTCATCATCATTATTTCGGTGCCTTGTTGTAAACTGATTCAAGAGTGTAGGCGACACCCTCGTTATAGAAGCCGTTCGAGCAGGTCTCGACAATCTGCTTGGAGTACACCGCGTCAAGATATTCCCCGGTCTCGTGGTCAATGATGCCGTAAGTCTCTCCATTCGCGCCCACGGCGCCGTTCTCCCAGATGAATCCGCCCATTCCGAACGACCGGGCGCATTTGCAGACATATTCAAGCCAATAGAGCTGGAACTTGCGCGCCGTGGCGTCGGTCCTGTTCGTGCAGCCGAACTCTCCCATATAGACCGGGATGCCTTTCTCGACGTAGGCCTTGTAGAATTTGTAACAGATTCCCACATGGTAGTCCTCCGAGTAGTTGGAATCGGTAAGGTTGGAGCGTCTGGTATGTCCCCAGTCATTGTCCTCGCCGGTCTGGCAGAACTTGTAAGGGGTGTAGTTGTGGAAGCTGACCATAACCTTGCCGGCCGGGTCGTCAGGCAAAACGAAGCCGTCAGAAAGTGTGAAATCCGGGCTGGCGGCGTAGCCCGGGACTCCCAGCCACCTTGTGGAATTGTTCCCTCCGGTCGCCCTCACGGCATCCACGAAGACCTGGTTCCACCCGTTGAGTATGTCGTTCTGTCTCTTCTTTCCGGCCACGCTCTGATAGTCGTCGCTCCAGCCCCAATGGCCGTCCTGAATCTCGTTGAACGACTCGAAGATAAGGAAGTCGCCCTTGTCCTTGAACCTCTCGGCGATCTGGGTCCAGACAGCCTTGATCTCGGCCTTTATCCGCGCGTTGACGGCGGCGCTAGCCTCGGCTCCGCGGATGTCCAGCCAATGGGTGGTGTAGGACGAGCCTCCGTTGTGGTCAATGGATCCGTCGTGATGGATGTTGATTATGGTGTTGAGACCGGCTTCCTCTGCCCAGTCCACAAGCTCGGCAACCCTGTCCAGACGGTCGTCCAGCCTGTAGTCCGGCGCCGCGCCAATGTGTCCCAGCCATGTGACAGGAATCCTCACGGACTTGAACCCTTTGGCTTTCAGGCTGGTGAAAACTGCCTTTGTCAGCTTCTGCCCGTTTGTCCAGTAGCCTTCCGTGGACATCTCCGACTTGCTGTCGAAAGCATCCATCTGGTTGCCGATGTTCAATCCCAAGCCAAGTTTTTTCGCCATCTTCCAGGCCTCATTGTCTCCCTCCTCCGGGATCTGGACATCATCCGGATCAGCCGTCTTCTCCTTTCCCGGCTGCGAGACGGTCACGTCCTGCGAGAAGGCGCCGCTTTTAATCGTCACGACAGCGGTACGCGACTCGTAGGTCTCGTTGGAAGCGACCTTGACAGGATAAGCTATCTTGTAGTTTGAATATGTCCCGTCAGTCACCGTGACCCAGCTCTGGCCTGACACGGCGGTCGGCCTTGTCGGCGAGGTGACACTGACCGTGAACTCTCCCCCCTCAAGAGGAGCCTCATAACTTGTCGGAGACACGGTCATCGTCGCGGGAACCACAGGTTCGGGGACCGGTGTCCCGTTCTCTTTCTCCCCGCAGGAGCAGAAGAGCGCGGCCACGATGAACAATGCCGAAAATAACGATTTCATGATCTTTTAAAATTTTTCAAGTCCGTTTCACTTTGCGGCCTTTCGGACGATGTGCCGACTGCCGCTCTTGATCCCGGGGGAGGTTTCACCCTCCCGCGGAATTATTCAACGGTACGTGTGCCGGACAGTGCCAAACAGCAAGCCGGCAACCGTACCTTTCGATTCTACAGGAAGGATATCTTCTTGACGGTGACACCCTTGCCCTGCACGATGATGGCGCTGCCCCACCAAGCCTTGGTCGTCAGTTTCGCAAAGATCGGAGCCGTCGCCTTGAAGCTGATGTAGCCCTTGCCAAAGGCCTCCGGAGAGTTCTCGGCATTGAACTGGTTGGCGGCCTCCCCAGGCATGTTCAATTCGGAAAGACCGTTCCAATGACCGTCGAAGAGCTGGATCTGCCAGTCAGTCTCGGATTTGGCGGAGAAGTAGATTCTAATCTCGCAGTCCTCTTCAAGACCGGCGTTCACCCAATCGTCCTCCGTACCGAGCGAGAGGTTGTACTCGTAGTTGTCGCCGGTGTACTCCTCGCCTTCCCAGATGACCTTTTCGGTCGCTCCGTAATGGATGAGGCTGACACCCTTGATGACGACACCCTCACCCTGGCACTGGAACGCTCCGCCCCAGCCGGTGTCCTGATTGCACAGAGCTGCCAGAATCTCCGCCGTCACGTTGAACGCGAAGTAACCTCCGGAGGTGTCGCAATTGTCAGGGTTGATCGTGTCGCCGCCGCCGATCTCGGCGAACTTGAACGTGTCTCCCCAGTGACCGGCGTAGGTCTTGAACTGCCACCAGTCATTGTAGGCGGTGAAGTAAACCCTGATGACGTCTCCCTCGGCGATGCCGATCTCCTGGAAGGCGTTAGGTGCGCCGAGATAAGGCGAGTTGCCCCATCCGGCAAGATCCTCGGAGCCTTCCCAGATGTAGGTCTCGGTGTAAGGAGCCGTGATCTCGAACGGAACAGGCCAGTTGAATGTCTCGCCGCTCACCAGTGTGATTCCAAGGCGATAGACTCCCGGGCCCACTCCCTCAGGGATGCCGAACGACATGGCGTCATCCGACCTGCTTACGAACGAAGTCACCTTCTTGCCCTTGATGGTGAGCGACTCGATGTTCTGGAGGTTCGTTCCTGTGATCGAGACTGAGCGTCCGACACTGAACGAAGGTTTTGTGAACGTGATTGAAACCGCCTCGTCGTAAGTGATCTCCACATCGGCGGAGACAGACTCGTAACCGGCTGCGGAAGCCACGGTGAACGGGCCGTTGTAGGCCTCGCGGGCCACGGTGACGGTGATTCTCTCCGGACTGTCGATGACATATTCACAGGTGATGAACCCTTGGGCCTCGTCTCCGTTCCTGACATCCGTGACAAGGTCAAGGTCGGTTCCGGCAATCTCCACCTTGTCCTTTCCGGCCACGGCAGCGGTCTTGTCAAGACCGGTCACAACAGGCTTCACGACCTCAATTTCAGGCGTAAAGGCCTGTTTGCCGGAAGCGAGGGTGACTGTGACGGCGCCGTCCTTGGCGGCAGCCGGGATGTCCGCGTAAATCTTTCCGTCCTTGAGGACAAAGGAAGCCTCCGCGTTGACAAAGTCCACCTTGGTGACAAGGTCAAGGTCGGAACCCGTGATCTCGACGGAGCCGCCGGCCTTGTAGCGTCCGTCCTTGGCCAGTGAAGATATCCCGAGGTCCGCCACAGTGACGGTCTCGATCTCTCCGGCGTTGAAAGCCTTGCCCGCGAACGAGGTCAGTGTGATCTCGCCGTCGGTGGCCGAGGCCGGGAGATTGAATGTGATTGCCGTGGCGTCGGCGCTGCACGTGAACTCGACTCCGGCCGCGCCCACGAGGTCTATGGTCCGGATCATGTCCAGATGCTCACCTGTGACGGTGACCACATCGCCCGACTTGTAGGTGGCCTTCTTCGCTGTGACGACCGTAGGGTCGCCGACAGTCAGTTCCGTTTCGGAATAGATGATGTTAGGGATGGTCTGCTCGTCCACAAGCTCGTTCACGTCGCCCACGCGGATCAATCCGCTCAAGGCGTCTGAAGGAAGCTTGACCTTCAGCTCGTGACGGGACTGGCTGACGAACTCGGTCACTCTGACATCGCCGCCGAAGATGACCTCCTGAACGATGTTGAGGTACTCGCCCGTAATGGTGATGACATCCCCGGAAAGCGCCTCGCCAGGAGCGAAGGAAGCGATCTCCATCGGCTCTGTGAAACTGATGGACGAGAGGCTGGAATATTCCTTTCCGCTCTTGTCCACGATGGTGATCTTTCCCGGTTCCGGACCTTCAAGAGGCACCGTGAAACGGATCTCGGACTTTCTGCCCGACTCCACCACAGTGAAGTCGGTGACAGAGACTCCTCCCGCAAGACGGATTTCGGACACGTCCTGAAGGTTGCTTCCAAGGATGCGCAGCTCACCTCCCCGCATCACCGGATCCGGTGCGAAAGCGGCGAATGTGACTCCGTCTCCATACGGATCAGTGTCGAGTTCCTTCTGTCCGCAGCCCGCCAGACCGGCAAACGCGGCGCAAAGAGCGACAAGCGCTGAATATCTTAATGTCTTTTTCATATTCATGTTCTCCTTTCATTATTTGTAAGGGACCGCACGGATGTTGTCGATCTGGATCAACGGGGAGCAAGGCGTGCCTTCGCCGCTTGAGCTTCCGGCCGCGAGGAAGATTTCCATTCCGGCGAACGAGTCGGCGGAGAGTACTCCTGAAGCCTTTGTGCCTGTCCAATCCCAGACGAACTCGGTGTCGATTGGGAATGAGACAGTTATCCACTTGCCTCCAGTGTCGAATGAGCCGGTAGCCTGCCAAGGTCTGTAGAGGACACGCGGAAGGGAGATGGCATCATCGTGGAAATAGGTGTTGTTGGCAGAGCCAAGTGTACACATCGCAAGGCTTGAGAAGTAGATCTGCATAGGACAGCCTGTCCAAGGATGGTCGGCCGGAATGCGCATCTCAAACTTGATGGCCATGCTGGAGAAGTTGGTGAAGTCCACCACCTTCGTCAGGTCGATTCCGTCAGGGTCCTCATAGGTCTCAGGACTGTTCCAGTTGCCCGGCCAGTACTCGAAGTGGTAGCCCGTGTCGTTCCAGTCGGTGCCGTCGCACTTGAAGACAGTGCCGGCGTCGTAAAGCTGGAGATAGTTGCCGTCAAGAGAGTTCTCGTCGGACTGGATCGTCTGGCTGTGCCAGCCGTGGTTCAGACGGGCGTTGTCGAAGTTGAAGAGCATCCCGCGGCTGTCCTTGTACTGGAAGACGGACTGGGCCGTTCCGGAAGCCGTCGTGACCTTGATCTTGCCCGGCTGTGCCCCTTCAGGGACAACCACATCGAACGAACTGATGGTCACGTTGGAAATCTCGGTCGCCTCGGCTCCCGGGAACTCGACGGTCAGAGGCTCGGCGAAGTAGCTGCCGGTGACGGTGACGGTCTGTCCCGGCTCCGCCCACTCGAAGGACATTCCGGAAATCTTCGGAGAAGGAAGAAGGACCTTGAAGCCGTAATCTACCACGGTGCTGTCCTTTGTGATCAGGTACATCTTGTCGGTCGTGACGTTCGGAAGGTTCTTCGGAACAGCAACGAGAATGGTGTTCTCCGTCATGAAACTGGTGTTCAGAATCGCCTTCTGGTCGTTGAAGTAGATGTCGTGGACACTCTTGAGGTTCTCGCCCACGATGCAGACGATCTGCTCAAGGCTGGCCTGGGTGATCGCGATGTCGTTGTCGGCCTCCCTGACGAAGTCGATCGTCGGTGTGCCGTCAGCCTGACGGAAACGGTCAGGATAGTCAATTCTGTCGCAGGAAGAGAAGCCCGCGAGGAAAAGAGCTGCGGTCAAAGAAGACGCAAAATATTTTATGATAGGTTTCATTGCTTCCTGTGGTTAAAAGTTATACTTGTAGGTCTCGCGCACATCGACGTGCACTCCAGGGACATCGGAGCCGACATTAGGATTCAGCACGACATCCTCGCTCGGGAACGGAAGAGTGAACATTGACGCCTTGACATCGACGAGTTCCTCGTCTCCCTTGTACTTGATCCCGGAGTTGTCCCACGGGTTCGCTCCCGGCCCGACATACTCTCCGGTCGAGTTCAGGACGTAGTTGGAGTAGGCGTTGGCAAGACCGTCGTAAGAGGAACGTCTCTGTGCCTTCAGCTCGGCGATGCAGCCGTTCACATCGTAGTAGGAACGGCGCACGAAGTCGTACCAGCGGTCTCCCTCAAGGGCGAGTTCGAGACGGCGCTCCTTCCAGACATCGTCGAAGGTGACGGAAGTCAGAAGGTCGGCTCCGGCGCGCTCACGCACCTTGTTGACATAGGTAAGGGCGGAGGACGCGTCTCCGGTCAGCACGCAGGCCTCGGCATAGACGAGATAGACGTCGCTGAGCCTCAGGATGTGCGTAGGAAGCTGGTTGCGCATGTTCGAAGCGTGCACTCCGAGAGCGGTCACATGGTCGGTGTCGTTGCCGTACAGATGCTTGCAGTAGTTGGCGCCGGACGCGCAGGCCCAGCTTCCGTTCGTGCTGTTCGGAGAATAGCTCGAATCGTAGAAGAAACGGTAGAAGTCGAATCCGCCAAGGTCAGCCCAATAATAGCTGTACCGGTCGCCGAACATCATCATCGTGGCGGCGCGGCGGTCATCCTTCTCCTTGGATTTCCTGACCTCCGGATCATCGGCCGCAGAGACTCCGAAAGCGTCCTGAAGGTCAACGGAAGGCCCCTTCCAGTCACCCCAGAGGTCGCCGAACTCGTCAAATCCGGTAAGTCCGACATCGCACTGGATGGAGTTCTGGCAGGTCCAGTACCCTTGGTCGCACGTCCAGAGCCATGAGAAGAGGCATTCGCCGGTCTGCTGGAAGACCTTCGGGGAAAGACGGAAAACGTCTGAATATGAAGGTGTCAAAGACCTGCCGGAATTGTCGATGACATCCTTGGCGTAGTCACGCGCCTTTGCGAGATCCCCGCTGTCAAGCGTTCCGCTCACGCCCGCCTTTGTCAGATAGACCTTGGCGAGAAGTCCCTCGGCGGCATAGTAGTCGATGCGGTTGTAAACTCCGATGTAAGGATTCTTCGGAAGTAATTCCATCGCCTTCTCCAGAGTCATAATAATATATTCATACACATCGGCCTTCTCCACCTTTTCGATCTGGTTGTAGTCGCCCGCCTTGATCGACTCGGTGTTGTCGTGGATGATAGGCACGTCGCCGAAAGTCCTGACCAGAAGGAAATATGCCATCGCCTTCCACGAGAGGGCCTCGCCGATGCACTGGCGCTTCTTCGCCTCGGAAGGACCTTCGGACTTGAGGATGTTGTTGATCACCGTGTTGCAGTGGGCGTTGACAGCCCAGAGGGAGTAGGCCATGTTCTTGAGGTCTCCGTCCGTTCCGTTGACGGTGAGGGTGTTGTAGGCGCTCTGTCCCTGATAGACATTGCCGCACATGGTCTCGGAACCGTAGATGTAGAAGCGGATGATGTCGTACCACGGAGAGTTGTAAAGGTAGTTGACTCCCTGCTCGCACTGGGTGTCGTTGGTGTAGTACTGCTCCGTCGTGTAGCTGTCCTCCGAAGGACGGTTCAGGAAATCAGTGCAGGAAAGCGTCATCAGCGCGATGACCAGAGCCACGGATGTTCTTATGATATGTTTCATTGTCTTTTCCTCCATTTTTTAGAATGTGATGTTCAGTCCGAAGGAACAGGTCATCGGTGAAGGATAACGTCCGTTGTCCACACCGAAGGTAAGACCGGTCGAATCCTGGGTGCTCGCGCCGACCTCCGGATCGTAGCCCGTGTACTTGGTGAACGTGTAGAGGTTCTGGATGTTGACATAGGCGCGCACGTTGTCGATCTTCACTTTCTTCAGCACCGCCTTAGGGAAGGTGTAGCCGAGGGTGATGTTCTTGATGCGGATGTAGCTTCCGTCCTCGATGTAGCGGTCGCTGAGACGGTCGTTGTCGTTAGGGTCGGAAACTGTAGGACGCGGAGTCTTGGTGTTCGGGTTGGAGACCGTGACATTGGTGATGTCCTCGTACCAGTTGCCGCTCGTGTAGGTCTTCTGGGCGTCGACAGGGACGAGCCTCGCGCGCTCGGCCACGGAGACGTGCTGGTTGACCCAGGCGCTGTTCATGTGCACAAGACCGTTGAAGCCCTGGCCCATCATGTTGTAGTTCAGCACCTTGTTGCCGTAGGAGCCGTTAAGGAATACGCTGAGGTCAAGGTTCCTGTAACGGAAGGTGTTGGTCCATCCGAAGGTGAACTTAGGAAGCGGCGATCCGATGTTGGTCTTGTCCTTCTCGTTGATCACGCCGTCTCCGTTGATGTCCTCGAACTTGAGGTCGCCGACCCAGACCGTGGTGTTCTTGTTGAACACTCCGTCGGAAGGGTACTTCTCAGCCTTCGGGGAATTCCGGATGTCCTCAAGGGAGGTGTAGACTCCGGCGACCTTGTAGCCGTAGAAGTTGTAGAGGGACTGCCCCACCTCGGTGACGCTGACGATGTCGCTCCACTGGCCGTAGCCCACCAGCTGGGCGTTGGCCGTGCCGTCGAGGGACACGAGTTTGTTGGTGTTGAAGGAAATCTGGAAGTTGCTGTCCCAGCCGAACCTCTGATGGTTGATCGGATGGGTGTCGAGAGTGATCTCAAGACCCTTGTTCTGGATGGTTCCGTAGTTTCCCTTAGGGGCCGCGAGAGCGGAGGATCCGTTGCCGTGCGTACCCATGTAGGCCGGCAGGGTCAGGGACATGAGCATGTCTGACGACTTCTTGTCGTAGGCGTCGATCGTGACGTTCAAGGCCCCGTCAAGGAATCCGAGGTCGAGACCTATGTTGGTCTGACGCTGCTTCTCCCAGTGGATTCCGGTGTTAGGGATGTTGGAAGGACGCTGGCTGTCGCCGAGGGCGGAAGGCATCTTGCTCATTCCGGACTCCCAGGCTCCGGAGCCGATGTTGGCGTTGCCGGTCTGTCCCCAACCGATGCGGAGCTTACCGTTGTTCATCCTTATGGCCTGGGTGAAGCCCTGGAGGAATTTCTCGTTGGAGAACCTCCAGCTGCCCGCGAAGGAGTGGAATCCCGCCCAGCGGCTGTCCGGGCCGAAGTTCGAGGAGCCGTCGTAACGGTAGGTGTAGGTCAGCAGGTAGCGGTTGTCGAAGTTGTAGGTCTCTCGGGTGAAGAACGAGGACATCGCCGAAGATCCGAAACCGGAGTTGACGCTCGGGTTGCCGGTGGCGAGCTTGAGGTTGTGGATTTCATCCGAAGGCAGACCCGTGTTCGTGCCGCTGAGGTAGTTGTAGTTGGACTCCCAGCACTCCTGGCCGACCATCGCGGTCACGCTGTGCCTGCCGAACTCGTTGGAATATGTCAAGTAGTTCTTCAGCTGCCAGAACTTGCTGTTGTTCTTCTGCCAGCTCATGGAGTTGGAGTTGCGGGTCCATCCTCCGAGGTTCACCATCGGCTTGTAGGTCTTGGCGTCGGAGGCGCTGACATCGAAACCGACCTCGGCCCTGTACACGAAGTGCTTGACAGGGGTAAGTTCGGCGTAGATGTTGCCCGTGAGCTTCTGACGTCCCAGAAGATACTCGTCGAGCATGGCGAGAGCGACAGGATTCGCGCTGGTGTAACCCTCGCGGACAGTCGTGGAGTAGTTGCCGTCGATGTCATAGACAGGGATGTCAGGCAGGGAGGAGAGGGAGTAGAAGATCACACCCTCGCCGCCGTCGGCAAGCTTGAGGTTGTCGTTGGTGTTCGCGAAGGTTGCGTTGACTCCGAGCTTGAACCAGTCCTTAAGCTGGGCGTCGATGTTTGTGCGCACCGAGAAACGGTTGAAGTCCGAGCCGATGATGGTACCCTCCTGGTCCATGTAAGAGCCGGAGATGTAGTACTGCACCTTCTCTGTGCCGCCCTGGGCGCTGATCTGATGCTGATGCTGAACCGCGGTGCGGAAGATCTCGTCCTGCCAGTTGGTTCCCTTTCCGAGAATGGACGGATCGGAGTACCAGGAGTTGGCGGCATATTCCCCCAGAGAGACCATGTCGTTGTAGTACTCGGCATATTCCCGGAGGTTCATCATGTCGATGCGGCTGGTCTGGCGGGAAACGGCGAACATTCCGTCGTAGGTGAATTTCGCCTCGCCGGCCTTTCCTCTCTTGGTCGTGATGAGGACCACTCCGTTCGCTCCCTGCGCACCGTAAATCGCGGTCGCAGAGGCATCCTTGAGAATCTCCATGCTGAGGATGTCGGAAGGGTTGATTGTGGCCAGAGGCGAGATTGTGGACACCTTTCCGTTGCCCAGGCCGCCGAGGCCGAAGTCGCTGCCCGAGTTGCCTCCGCCCTGGACGATGACTCCGTCAATGACGTACAGAGGCTCAGCGTTGGCGTTGACGGTCGCCTGTCCGCGCACGCGGATGGAAGACGAAGATCCCGGGGCGCCGGAAGTCTGCACGGCGGACACACCGGCCGCGCGGCCCTGAAGCGACTGGTCGAGGTTCGTGATGACCGAACCTTTGAGATCGGACTCCTTCATGGAGACAGACGCTCCCGAGAGGTCGCTCTTTTTCATCGTTCCGTAACCGACCACAACGACCTCGTCGAGAAGTTCGTTGTCTTCGGCCAGAATCACATCGACCCTTGTCTTGCCGGAAACGGAGATTTCCTGCCCAACAAAACCGATTGATGAGAACACAAGGACAGCGTTGTCCTTGACAGTGATTGTAAAGTTACCGTCCAGGTCAGAAATGGTTCCGTTCGCGGTTCCTTTCTCCTGGATACCGGCTCCGATGACTCCCAGACCGGACTTGTCCTTAACGGTACCGGTCACGGTCTTCGTCTGAGCCAAAGCCGCCAGTGAACTTCCGAGGAAGACCACCAGCAAGCAAGTCAATAGCTTACCTTTCATGCTATCCGATTTTAGATTAACGTTATTATATATGTTGTTATTCCATTGCTTTCTTCAGGCGGCCGGTACAGACCGGACGGTCGGGGCTCCCGGAGTACCCGACACATGAACTCATTGTGAACAAGCCGATTAAGACCGCAAGAATTAATTGATTACGTTCCAAGTGCCATTAATTTTGTCAACGTTGCAAAATTACGCACATACGGAGACGTAAACAAATACAATTTTGATAAATATTGCAAATAATCAGCTAAACGATGACTTTCTTCTTCTTGAACATCGACCGGAACTCGTGCGGAGTCACCCCTTTGCGTGACTTGAAGACCCTGTTGAAATTGGAGAGGTTGTTGAATCCGCAGGAGTAGCAGATCTCGGAGACGTTGGAAGTGGTGTCCACAAGTGCCCTCGCGGCGTTACCTAGCCTTATGTCAATCAGATAGGAGGACAGCGTCTTGCCAGTCCGCAGCCTGAAGAAACGGCTGAACGAGCTCGGGCTCATCCCCACGAGATCCGCCAGGGCGGGCAATGTCACATTCTCGGCGTAATGCTGGTTGATGTACTCCTTGACCTTCATCACCCTACGGCTTTCAGTGTCTCTCGGAGAGTGGGCGAACGAGCTGCTGGCCAGTTCCCTGGACTGGCAACGGGAAAGGATGTAAAGCAAGTGAAGGCAGCCTATGAACTGCACGAAGCTGTCCTTCTCGTTCACCACGGCATTGATCTGGGAATATGCGTCAAGGATGGCCTCAAGAGGGAACGCCAGCCCGTGGCTCGCCCTGTCCAGCATCTTCCTGATGCTGGAGAACTGGTTTCTTTCAAGGATGCCGCCGCCAAACAGCTCCGGCGAGAACTGAATCGTTATCTCCCTGATGTCCGGAGACTTGCACGAGGCCTGCTCCCAGACGTGCTCAAGATTCTCCCCGGCAATCAGGACAAGGTCGTAGTCCCCGATCGTCTCGACGCTGTCCCCGACGATGCGGCGCACTCCGGGGGCGTTCTGGATGAAGTTCAGCTCGTACTCCCGGTGCCTGTGGAGCGGATAGGTGAACTCTTTCTTGTGCCTCTCCACGATGTAGAAGCAGTCCCGCTGGGAAAGTCCCGATATTTCCGAAAACACTTGTGACATAACGTGACAAATATAATACTTTTTTAACAAATCTTTAACGTATCAGGTCAAGAAAACCATTTTTACGGAAAGGATATGGTAACTTTGACCCCATGGACAGAAAATCAATTCTCGCGGAACTGGAGGGAGACATCCTTCCTTTCTGGATGCGGCGGATGACCGACCCGGCGGGCGGTTTCCTCGGCAGGATGGACGGCGACGGCAATATCGTCCCAGGAGCGGAGAAAGGGGCGATTCTGAACTCCCGCATCCTCTGGACATTCGCCGCGGCGTACAGGCTACTTGGCAAAAAGGACTATCTCGACACCGCCACAAGGGCCTTTCATGAAATCCGCGACCGTTTCACTGACAAGGAATATGGAGGCCTCTACTGGAGCCTTGACTCCTTCGGCCGGCCGAAGGACACGAAAAAGCAGTTCTACGCCATAGCGTTCGGCATTTACGGCCTTGCTGAATATCACAGGGCTACGGGGGACGGGGAAGCTCTGGAACTCGCCAAGTCCTTCTACCGCAGCATAGAGGGCCACAGCTACGATCCCGTCGGGGAAGGCTACATCGAGGCCTGCACCCGCGAATGGGGCGTAATCTCCGACAGGCGCCTTTCCGACAAAGACCAGAACGACTCCAAGACAATGAACACCCACCTGCATATTCTTGAAGGCTACTCCAACCTTTACAGGGTGTGGAAGGACGACGGCCTGAAGGGGAGGCTCGAAGAGCTCATCAAGATATTCATTGACAGGATTATCCGTCCCGACGGGCATCTCGGGCTTTTCTTCGGCGACGATTGGGCCCCGCACTCCACCGCCGTCTCCTACGGGCACGACATCGAGGCCTCCTGGCTGCTTGACGAGGCCGCCGGGGTGCTGGGAGACAAGGACTTGGCCGCCAAGGTCAAGGCAGTCTGCGCCAAAGTGGCCGCCGCGGCGATGGAAGGATTCACCCCTGGCGGAGGGATGATTTATGAATATGACCACGCGGCCGGCCGCCGGGACTCAGACCGCCACTGGTGGGTCCAGGCCGAGACTGTCGCGGGCTGCCTCAACCAGTATCAGAAGACGGGAGACACCAAGTGGCTGGAATCCGCCGACGACGAGTGGGCTTTCATCCGCCGCAGCATCATCTGCCCCGACGGCGAATGGTACTGGAGCCTTCGCGCCGACGGCACTCCGGACACCACCGACGACCGCGCCGGCTTCTGGAAATGTCCCTATCACAACGGCCGGATGTGCCTTGAGATTCTAGAAAGATGCCGATGACTTCGCTACGGAGATGCGGCGTTTCCGGCCGACGGCTTTCCACGACGGCATCTTCTTGAAGGTGCGGCGGGCCGGCTCCACATCGTACAGAAGGAAGAGCAGCAGGGCTGCGCAGCCGGCAAACTGAACATCACGTCAAAGTACCTGAACATGGTCTCCAGAAGTGTCGCCGGCCACAACGCCAAGGCGATAATCGACCACTACGTCATCCTGAAGCTGAAGATTGACTTGTGTGACGGCGACAAGTCCCTGAAACAGATTGTCTGGGACTACAACTTCAGCGACGCTTCGTTCTTCACCCGGTACTTCAAGCAGCACACAGGGATAACTCCCCTCGCCTACCGCAAGGCCAATTACCCTGCCGCTACCGACCCTGCCCGGAAGGGCATTTCGTGACCTTCCACCAGATGAACAGGGCAAGGGAGACTACCGCTGACACGGCTCCCAGCGAGTAGCTGACCGGCTTTGAAAGTGCCAAGGCCTGAGGCGAGACAAGGATGAACGTCACGCACACCACCGTCATGAACAGAGCCGGGACAAGAGCGATGATGTACGGCT
>CAVERO010000005.1:0-37685 GCA_963617915.1 Candidatus Methanomethylophilaceae archaeon
TTCCCGCTTCTTCAGTCAGATAGCACCGCTATCCTCCTTGGAAGAAGCGGTCGAGCCTGAAGTTTTTCACACTCAAATCTTCAAACAAACAAATCAAAGCAGCTTCTAAGGTCGCTTCGACAGGCTCAGCGACCTTCAAAAACAACAAAGGCGACTGAAGAAACATTCAATCGCCTTTATCATTATATTCCTTAATCGATCAGAACGTGTCGTAGTACTTGGCGTCGCGCGGAGTGACTTTGTTCATGTTGTCAAGCAGCATGTCGTTGGTCTTGTACTCGTCCATCAGCTGAAGCATGAAGTTCATCGCCTCGGTAGGATTCATGTCCGCAAGAAGCTTGCGGAGAATCCAGATCCTGTTGGCCGCCTCGCGGCTGTACAGAAGGTCATCGCGACGGGTGCTGGAAAGAACCACATTGACTGCGGGGAAGATACGCCTGTTCGCAAGGGTCCTGTCAAGCTGGAGCTCCATGTTGCCGGTGCCCTTGAACTCCTCGAAGATCACATCGTCCATCTTGGAGCCTGTCTCGGTCAGCGCCGTGGCGAGGATTGTCAGCGAACCGCCGCCCTCGATGTTGCGCGCCGCCCCGAAGAAACGCTTCGGCTTCTGGAGGGCGTTGGCGTCCACTCCACCGGTCAGGACCTTTCCTGAGGCAGGCTGAACCGTGTTGTACGCGCGTGCAAGACGGGTGATCGAATCAAGCAGAATCACGACATCGTGGCCGCATTCCACAAGTCTGCGCGCCTTCTCCAGAACCATGTTGGCGACCTTGACGTGTCTCTCGGCCGGCTCGTCGAAAGTCGAGGCCACAACCTCGGCCTTCACGCTGCGGCTCATGTCGGTGACCTCCTCGGGACGCTCGTCAATCAGCAGCACAATCTCGTAAACCTCCGGATGATTGTCGGCGATGGCGTTGGCTATCGACTTCAGAAGCATTGTCTTGCCGGTCTTCGGCTGTGAGACGATCAGGCCGCGCTGACCCTTTCCGATAGGGGTGAACATGTCCACAATGCGGCAGGAAGGGTCGCTCTGGTGGCCGTGTCCGAGAAGATTGAACTTCTCCTCCGGGAAGAGCGGAGTAAGGAAATCGAACGGAACCCTGTCGCGGATGTAGTCCGGCGTGCGTCCGTTGATGTAGTTGATCTTGACAAGAGGAAAGTACTTGTCACCCTCCTTCGGAGGACGGATCTCGCCGGTGACGGTGTCTCCGGATTTCAGCGCATTGTTCTTTATCTGACTCTGGCTGACATAGATGTCGTCAGGGGAGTTGAGATAATTATAGTCGGAGGAACGGAGGAATCCATAGCCGTCAGGCATTATCTCCAGAACGCCGGTCGCCTCCACTGTGCCTTCAAACTCGATTTCAGGTTCAGGAGCTTTCTGCCTTTGATTAGGATTCTGGAACCCTTGCTGTTGTTTTTGCTGGTTAGGGTTCTGTCCCTGAAACTTGTTCTTCTGCTTTCTGCGTGTCAAGTCGGCATGGGCGGCCGGGTCATCCTTCAAATCGTCAAAAAGAGCATGGATGAACTCCTTGCCGCTTACAGGCTTGTCAGCCTGAACCGGCGCCGCTGAAGGCTGCTGGGCTGCGACATCCTCTGGAGCCGCGGCAACCGCACTTTCCGGTTTGACCTCGGGAGCAGCTGCGGCAGCCGCCTGTGGCTGTTCAGCCGTCGCTACAGCGGATTTCGGTTTACGTCCTCTTTTCTTCGGAGCCGGCTTTGCGGGCTGTTCCTGAACATTTGCGGCTGTCTCGACGGCCTCCTTCTGTTCTTTGGGTTCAACCTTTTCCTTTACCTTCCGCGGCTTCTGAGCCTTATTCTCCGCTTTTGTCGATGCAGGTGCAGAGGCCGGTGCCTTCGCCTGCTCCTGCAAAGGGTTCTTGCGCGGCCTTCCGCGCTTGCCCTTCGGCTTTTCTATCGGTTCCTGGGACGCTGCGGCGGCCTGCGCATCCAATATCGCAAAAGACAGATTCTCATCCGTCAGTTTCTTGATGTTCTTAATCTGATGATCCTGAGCCACCTTCTCAAGTTGCTCCCTGCTCATCTGAGTGAGCTCGAATAAATTATAAGGCATATCTTTATATGATTCCGGCAATATGGTCCGGACTGATTTACAGAAAAAATGGGTAATTTCTTATGTCAGCTTGCGCTGGAAATATGCAGTGCGCAAATATAGGAATAATATCTTGAATATCCAAAAACGCCGCCCCGATTCACCGTCCGGACGGGAAAACTCCTAATTGTCCCAGTAACTCGTGCTCTTCTTGAACCTGAGGAGATCTGCCAGAGCCGCGGCGTTCGCCGAAATGAGGAATGAATATGACTGGTACATTCCGGAAGGCACCCAAGACACGGAAATATTGAAACAATGCAGGTCATACCGGAACGAGAACTGCGTCGTGGTCATCTTCATGGCTGTGAAATCCCATCCGGACTGGGCCTGAACCGACATCTTGGGAGTCAACTGGATATTCCCTTGCACTCCGAGGGTCTGAGTATAGTTGTCCTTCTTTATGAGCTGATTGTTTGTGTAGTTGTAAGACCTGGACATGCTGAAGCTGTAATTGAAATTCAGGCTCCAGGGAACATTCGGGTTGGTGTAGTAAAGCCACCCTCCCGGAATATATTCGCCGGTGACGGGGTGATAATATATTCTTCTGTAATAGTCAGCCGGATTGCCGGAAGAGCCTGAATCGCCTCCGGAGGACTTGGATCCGTCATTGCCTTTGACTGTACCTTTGCCGGACAATGAATATGACATTGAGGCGCTTACATTGGTGAGTCTCAACGGGACTCCGTTTTCGAGAATGTTGTACCTGTTGACCCTCTGGCCTTTCTCATTGATGGCGTAAGGGTCGAAGTTCATGTTGCCGTTGACGCCCAGCTTGCCGAAAACAGAAGTGGACATTGTCAGTCCGACATTATTCATCTTCAATGAGTCCGCAAGAAAATTATAACCTGTGGAAAGGTTGAACTGGTCCAGAATCTTGACTTTCTTCGAGCCGGTGCCGGTCGTGTCCTTCATGTCCCGTACCTTGGCCTCAAGGTTATTGCCGATGGAAAGGCTCATGGTGGCCGACTTGCCCTTTCCCGGAGCCGAGTTGATCTGCCCCTGGTAGATGTTGTAGTCGTAGGATCTCTGCACGCCAAGAGTGTCGGTGTAATTGAACGTGCGCCAACCGTTGAAAGCCTTGCCTTTCTCCGGGCTGAAGCTCATGCTGACGCTTGGAGAGACGACGTGGCGGAGAGCCTGTATCTTATGGTACTTGCCGAAACTGTACATACCATAGAGTCTGGTGCTCATGGACACCGAACCGGAGTAATTATGTGTCGCTCCGAAAGTCCCGAACTGCTTGCCCATCTCGGTCTTGACGCTGTTTGTCTCGGGGTCGAAATACGCCTCGCTCTTCCGGAAGAACCAGTTCATGCCATAGCTCACGTTCGGAGCCACGTTGAGATATTTGAACAACGTGAAGTCAGGAAGCTTTATCGAGAAATTATGTGTCATTCCGTTCTGGAATTTATCCATGAATCCCGGCTCGCCGAACTCTGAAGCCTTGAAATTGATCTTGTTCTGGATTGCAGTGTTGTAGCCCAGGGCGAATTTCTCGTAGAAACGCTCCTTGCCGACCCTGTTCTTGATTTTGAACGGATAGAATGTGGAGACTGAAAACGTGATGTTAGGCAAGGTGAACGAGTAAGAGCTGTCCCTGGAATTCTGGCTATGCAGGGCATTGACGGAAAGGTTGAACTTTCCGTTCCAGTTCTTCGAATATGAGATTGAGGACGAAATCTGATTCTGAAGGGCTTCGGAGACGGAATGGGAATTGTAGCGGCTGTTGGAAGGGCTTGAGAAGTTCACGGACGCGGAAAAGGATGTTCCGGGATGAGCCTTTGAATCCTGTGAATGGGACCATTTCACGCCGAAGTTCTTGCTCTGGAAGAAATCCGAGCTTCCTTTCTCTCCTGTCTGGTCAACGGAATAGTTCACGGCGAGATTGCCGCTGAACTTGTACTTCACCATGTACCTTGAATTCAGGTTGGCAGCCCATGAGCCCAAGGTGTAATAGTCTCCGGTGAGGGACATGTCGAAGTAATCCCCAAGGACGAAATACATTCCGGCGTCCCTCATATAGAATCCGCGGGCGCTCTCCTCACCGAAAGAAGGCATCAGCATTCCGGTGGCCCTGTCAGGGCGCTTAGGAATGAATCCGAATGGAATTCCTATCGGAAGGTCAACGTCCTCCACGACAAGATGGGCAGGGCCGAAGACTGTCTTCTGGGACGGTTTCGTCACCACCTTTGCCGACGACATCTTAAGATAATAATGAGGATGCTCAAGGTCGCAGACGGTGTATTTCCCCTTTGTGATGTTGATGGACCTGTCCGGCATCATCTTGATGTTCTTTCCGTGCATGATTCCGTCATCCTCACGTGTGATCATGTTCGTGATCCTGGCCTTTCTGGTGTTGAAGTTGTAGCGGACCTCCTCCATATTGAAGGTCTGGTTCCCCTGGGTCATCTCCGGCTGGCCTTTCCATGTGCCGTCCAGGCTGTCGTATGTGCCTCTGGCGAACACCGTTCCCGTCGCCATGTCATATTCCATATAGTCGGCCTTCAGTTTCAGGTTGTCATAGGAAACCTCCACATCCCCCCAATAGTACATTTTGCGCTGGCCGTTGGAGAAGTCCTGCCGAATGGAATCCTTGGCGCCGGAAAACGCCGGTCTGGACAGGGAACTCTTCTCAAGCAGAAACAAAGAATCAGCTCTGGAGACGGAATCCGCCCTGTGGGCCGAATCCCTCGCGGCCGTCAAGGAGTCCTTCACAATTGGAACTGTGTCCTTTGCATTGATGGATGAATCTGCTGCTGCGGTACGGGCTGTACGGACGGTATCAGAGACCATCTCGCCCTCCGCAGCCTTCTTCAGGTTACGGTTCCTCCTCACATCCTGTCCGAACATCGTCAATCCGGTCAGACCTATCAGCGCTCCTATGAGGATAAAGTTATATGTATGCTTCTTGAAATGCAATTATTTTATAAATTTGCAAAAGACAAATATACTACATATTTTGGATTTACATCGCAATTTTCTTGCCGCACTCACGGCACTCTCATTCTCCTTGGCAGGATTTTCAGCCTCCGCGCAGAATCCTGCGGCAGCCATACGGCTGTCAACAGTGGTTATTGACCCGGGACATGGCGGCAAGGACGCCGGCTGCGTCAGCCCGAGCGGCAAGACCATGGAAAAGACCATCGTGCTCGACATCGCCAAAAGACTTGCCGGGATGATCCGGTCCGGCTATCCGGACGTCAAGGTCATAATGACCAGAAGCGATG
This sequence comes from Candidatus Methanomethylophilaceae archaeon, assembly GCA_963617915.1. GTDB lineage: Bacteria > Bacteroidota > Bacteroidia > Bacteroidales > UBA932 > Cryptobacteroides. The sequence continues at coordinate 5,341 of CAVERO010000005.1, forward strand.
ACACCTTCGTCACCCTGCAAGGACGCGCCGACATCGCGAACAGGAACAACGCCAATCTGTTCATTTCCGTCCACGTGAACTCGGTCGCGAACAAACGCAGCGGTCCGAATGGCTATTCAGTGCATATTCTCGGCCAGTTTACCAGCAAAAACAAAGACCTGTATGCCGGAAATATGGACGTGGTGCGCAGGGAGAACTCGGTCATCAAGCTTGAGGATGACTACACCACACGTTATGAAGGCTTTGACCCTAACGATCCGGAGTCATACATATTCATGAATCTTATGCAGAACGCATATCTGGAGCAAAGCTTCAAGTTTGCCCAGGCGGTTGACGATGAAATGAAAGGGGGAGCGTTCCAGCATAGCCGGGGAATATCTCAGGATCCATTTTACGTCCTATGGCGCACCGCGATGCCCGCGGTTCTCATCGAATGCGGATTCATGTCAAACACGGCTGACCGGGAAGCCTTGATTTCGGAAAAAGGAAGGGCAAGGATCGCTTCGGACATCTACAATGCCTTTAAAAGATACAAGAAAGAATATGACGGGACAAACGCCGCCACTGTCAAGACAGAATCAGCCCAAAACGCACCAGCTGAAAGCAATGCTGAAAGTAACGACGTAGAAACTATAGAACAGCAAAATGATACGATTACCTATGGAACACAAGTTCTTGTCTCTTCCAAAGCTCTGCCAGAAAGTGACCCGTTCTTCAAAGGCAACAAAGTGAAGGTGGTCCGGAGCGGTCGGCTTTATAAATATATCATCGGTTTTTCAGCCGACCTCGGCGAGGCTAAAGAGCAGAACCGCTCGTTATGCCTGATATATAAGGATTCCTTCCTTGTCAAGCTGGAGAACGGGAATGCCACGCGCATAAGATGACCCGGGAATATCCCGTCATTCCGCTGTCAGCAGGCGTGGATTGACGGGATATTATTAATTTTGAAATATTCTAATCCATAACTTGCTTTGTCTTAACGCAATCAAAAAATATTGCAATTCTAAAACGCTGATTATCTGAATATTGAAAAATTTACCTACTGCGACGCATCCAATCATATACGGAAAATAAAAAACAAAAACAATACAAAAAAAGATTTTTTATGAATTAATTTTCCCCCAATTTTGCACAAGCAAGAAAACAAGTGAGAAGCACTCTTTAATTCACAAGATTTTCATTTAAAGGAATGGATGAACTGGAAAGACATATTTCTGTGTGGGACGAATGTCTGCGTATCTTCGAGAAGAACGTGGAGCCGAAACAGTTCGAGGTTTGGTTCAAAACAATTGTGCCAGTCTCTCTCGAAGGATCGACGCTGACAATCGAAGTGCCGACCGATTTCTTCAGAAGTTATCTGGAGGATGCTTTCCTTCCGATAATAAAGATGACATTGAGAAGGGTGATCGGTCCGGAAGCCAGACTGCTTTACAGAATTCATCCGGTAAAGAAAGAGCGCGCTATGGTCTTCACGGCTGCGCACAGCAACGTGCCTGAAAACAAACCGGTGACGCTCAACACTTTCCACCCGTCCGGCAATCCGAGTCCGTTCGTGTTTCCCGGAATCCAGAAACTTAAAATCAATCCAAGGCTCAACCCGGCCTATTGTTTTGACAATCTCATAAAGGGCGAGTGCAACAAGATGGGTTATAACGCCGGAATCAGCATCTCGGACAAACCGGGCAAGACTCCGTTCAACCCTCTGTTCATCTTCGGAGGCCCGGGGCTTGGCAAGACACATCTTGCGCAGGCCATTGGAATCGCCATACATGAGGCATACCCGGATCTGGTTGTCCTGTACGTTACCGGCAACGAGTTCAGAACCCAGTACGTCAATGCGGTTAATGTGCAGAATAAATTGACCGACTTCATGGCCTTCTATATGAGGATAGACATCCTCATTATGGATGACATTCAGGAACTCATCGGCCCGGCTTCGCAGAATGCTTTTTTCAACATATTCAATCACCTCCACCAGTCCGGAAAGCAGCTGGTCTTCACTTCCGACCGCTCGCCGGCGGATTTGAAGAATTTCGAGGAGAGGCTTCTCTCGCGCTTCAAGTGGGGGCTGTCCATCGAGCTGTCCAAGCCCGACCACGACACAAGACTGTCCATGCTCAAGGCGAGATGCGTCCGCGAGGGTGTCTCCGTCGGCGAGGATGTGCTGGAGCTTCTGGCGAGCAGGATCCGCTCGAATTTCCGGGAGCTCGAAGGTGCGCTTATCTCATTGATAGCCAACGCTACTCTCTGCCACGAGGAGGTCACCAAGGAATTGGCCGAACAGGTCACGGGCAACATCGTCAGCGAGGACCGGAGCGAGGTGTCCATCGACAAGGTTCAGGATGTTGTCTGCGAATATTTCAACATCACCCGCGAGACCCTGCTTTCCAAATCAAGAAAGAGACAGATCGTGCAGGCAAGGCAGATAGCGATGTTCATGAGCCGCAACCACATAAACGGCTGTTCCCTGTCAACGATCGGTATGGAACTTGGAGGTAAGGATCACGCCACAGTGCTTCACGCTTGCGCAACGGTGTCGGATCTCATGGCCACAGACAAGACATTCAAACAGTACGTGACCGACATCGAGAAGATGCTTGCGCCCGCGGCAAGATAATCAAGATGATGACTCAAGTTTCGCAAATGCGAAACACCTAATATCCCGTCACGGCAGTGACGGAGCAAGTCCCTCCCCTCGGGGGAGGGATTTAGGGAGGGGGTAACGTGAATAGACTAGGGTGGGCAATCACCTTCGAACGTGAGATAAAGTATTTTACAGCAAGTAATTGCCTAGTTGCGAAAGTTGAGATGATGAATTCAGAAAAAGTACTTTCAATCTTCAAGGAGATCACACGGATTCCAAGGGAGTCCGGACAGGAAGAGTCGATGACAGCCTTTCTTCAGCGTTTCGCCGTGGAGAGGCGTCTTGAGTGTAAAACCGACAGGACAAACAACGTCTGCATAATCAAGGAAGCCTGCAAAGGCAAGGAGAAGGTGCCGACACTCGTTCTTCAAGGCCATCAGGACATGGTCTGCGAGAAAAGGAGCGGAGTAAGGCACGACTTCCTCAAGGATCCTGTCGAATATGTCATCGAGGACGGCTGGATGATAGCCAAGGACACGACCCTCGGCGCAGACGACGGCATCGGCGTGGCAGCCATGCTCGCGCTTTTGGACAGCGACCTTCCGATGGGAAGGATAGAGTGCGTGTTCACGGTTTCCGAAGAGACGGGAATGGAAGGGGCTTTCGGGATGGAGCCGGGATTCTTCACAGGGCATACCCTCATCAATCTGGACTCCGAGGACGAGGGACAGATGTTCATCGGATGCGCCGGCGGTCTTGACACGACGGCCGTGTTCAATTATGTTCAGGAAGACTTCAAGGAAGGCTACAAGCCAGTCAGACTGGCAATAGGCGGGGCGACCGGCGGGCACAGCGGCGACGACATCAACAAAGGGCGAGCGAACACAGTGCAACTGATGGCCCGGTTCCTGTACTCAGAGATGGCCTACGGACTTCAGCTCGTCATCTTCAAGGGTGGCAACAAGCCGAACGCGATAGCAAGAGACTGCGAGGCGATCATCGCCGTTCCTGACACCGGCGCCACAGCCGCAAGGTTCACCGCTTTCGGGGAGGAACTGAAAAATGAATATTCCGGAACAGATCCGGACATGATCCTGACAGGGGAAGCCTACAGATGCACGGAGAAACCTGTGCAAAGTGATGTGGCAAGGAGGTTCATAACATCCCTCTTCGCCTGTCCGCACGGAGTTGAGGCTATGAGTCAGGACATCCCGGGGCTCGTGGAGACATCGACCAATCTGGCGGCCGTAAGGATGCACAGGCAGGGGAGGATCGAAATCATCACGAGCCAGCGCAGCTCGACCGGCCCGGCAAGAAAGATGATGGCCGCGAAGGTGGAGGCCTGCTTCCTGCTCGCCGGAGCCGAAGTGACACACTTCTCCGAATATCCCGGCTGGAAACCTGACCTTGACTCACACATTCTTCACGTGTGCGTGGATTCGTACAGGAGGCTGTTCGGATGCGACCCGGAGGTAAAGGCCATCCACGCCGGGTTGGAATGCGGTCTTTTCGGAGAGAAATTCGGGAATCTGGACATGATTTCCTTCGGCCCGACACTGCGCGGAGTACACGCCCCGGGAGAAAAGCTGGAGCTGGCCTCTCTGGACAAGTTCATGAAGCACCTTGTAGATGTTGTCACTAATTTTAAGTAAATGTCATTGTCATTTCGACAGGCTCAGCGACCGGTTGTTCTTGAACAGAACACACTTTCAGACTTTCGCTCGGTCACTGAGCTTGTCGATGTGACCTATAGTGTAATAACAAAAGAATAATGGTAAAGATAGCACCCTCAATACTTTCCGGCAATTTTCTGAATCTGGAGCCGGACATAAGGATGGTCAATGACAATGCTGACCTGCTCCACATCGACGTGATGGACGGCAGCCTTGTACCCAACATCTCGTTCGGGTTTCCGGTGATGGAAGCGATCGCGAAAGTCGTGACTGTCCCTATGGACGTGCACCTGATGATCGTCAATCCGGACAAATACATCGAGAGGTTCGCCAAATGCGGGGCAAGCCTGATAAGTTTCCATCTGGAGGCGGCCGATCAGGCCGGAAAGAATCCCAAGGACATGATCGCAATGATCAAGGACTGCGGAGCGAAGGCCGGAATCGCGATCAATCCTGATGTGCCAGTGGAAAGACTTTTCCCGTACATCGAGGATGTGGACTTCTTCCTGGTCATGTCTGTCTTCGCCGGATTCGGCGGCCAGAAATTCATCGTGGAGTCAATCGACAGAATAAAAGCCCTTAAAGCCGAGATGGACAGAAGGGGAGCGGTCAAAGACATCGAGGTGGACGGTGGCGTGTCCGCCGCCAACGCAAGGATTCTGGCCGAGGCCGGCGCCACGATGCTTGTGGCGGGAAGTTCGGTATTCAAGGCCGCCGATCCGGGAAAGGCCATTGGCGAACTGCGTTAGATGACGTAACTTATTTCCTTGAAGGCGAATTCATGGCGTTCGCCTTTTTCTGTTTCCAGACAAAGCATTCCGCGGTCGGAGACACCGATAATCTTGGCACGCATTGTCTTACCGGTCGAGCAGACTACATATTCATTGAACGAGCCGGAACGATAGAGTCTCGAGGCATATTCATCGGCGTTGTCGCGGCGGCCGAGCCTGCGGCGGATGTGACCGCAAAGTTTTGGCAGCTCGGCCCGGATGTCGTACTCCTTGCCGGTCAGCATCGTCATCGACACCGGGTTCACAAGCTGTGGAGGGAACTCACTCTGATTGACGTTCAACCCTATTCCAACCACGCTTGCGGCAAGGAAAGAGCCGGACAGCTTGTTTTCTATGAGCATTCCGCAGATTTTCCTGTTGCGGACATAGATGTCGTTCGGCCACTTCACTTTGCTGTCTATCCCTTCGGATTCCAGATAATCCGACACGCCCAATGTCACGCAACGGGTAAGGACGAACTGTCCGGATGCTTCCAGCGGAGGAAAAGCGTCTTCCCCGAACTTCACGACCATCGAGAATGTAAGATTCTCTCCCGCGCGGGTCAGCCACGAGTTTCCCCTCTGTCCCCGCCCGGCGGTCTGGTGCACGGCGGCTATCACTGACAGATTGCCGGTCTCCGCCAAACGTCTTGCAGCCTCATTGTTGGTCGAATCGACCTCTTCCATCCATTGTATGTCAACTTCCTCTTTCATTGGTTCAGAATTTGTCGTATATTTGTACATTTGATTGGAAATGCAAAAATATAAAACATTCTCGATATGATTACACACGATCTGCGGGTCATGGCCGACGCTATGCTCGACAAGAAGGCGCAAAACGTCATTGACATAGACCTCAGGCCACTGGGTACCGCAATCACTGACCATTTCATGATTTGCAACGCTGATTCCACAACCAACGTCAATGCAATAGCGGACAACGTCATCGACAAGATGCGGGCGGAGGGCAGGAAGCCGCTCAGGACACAGGGGATGGAGAACAGTTTCTGGATTATTCTGGACTACGGCGACATCGTCGCCCACATATTCCTGACCGAATACCGTCAGTTCTACAGGCTTGAGGACCTCTGGGCTGACGCTCCGCACAAGGAGTACAAGGAAAGGCGCGTTCCTAAAACCAAAAAGACCGAGACTGATGCCGAATAATGCAAACATGCCGAATGGCAATGACCCAAGACGGAAGGTGATCCGCGTGAGATTCAATTTCTCGTGGCTCTATATCATACTCATTCTTGGCATAGGCTGGCTGCTTTTCAACAACAGCGGAGCCAATCCTCAGAAGATAGAATGGGCCGAAGTCCAGGAGATGTTTCTGAAGGGAGACATCAAGGAGATCGATTTCGTGCGGAACGACTTCAAGGGCAACATCATCGTGCGCCCGGACAGGCTCAACAAATATGCCGACAAGTTCGGCGGCAAGGTTCCGGCCAGTTCGCCGCACTTCATATTCCTGGTCTCCGACAAATTCGACGCGGAGAAAGAGTTCGGTGAACTGAACGCCAGGCTCACCCCTGACGAAAGCCAGGTGAAAATCGTCATGGAGAACGACAGCAGGATGTGGTCAAACGTTCTGGAATGGATAATATTCCCGATTCTGCTCATCGCGATGTGGATCTGGATGTTCCGAGGATTCAGCAGGAATATGGGCGGAGGCGGAAGCGGCCCGGGCGGAGTGTTCAATGTCGGAAAGTCCACCGGAAAGCTCGCCGACAAGGAGAAAGTCAACGTCACCTTCAAGGATGTCGCCGGCCTGTACGGCGCCAAGGAAGAGGTGATGGAAATCGTGGACTTCCTCAAGAATCCTAAAAAATATACCGCACTCGGAGGAAAAATCCCTAAAGGTGCGCTTCTCGTGGGGCCTCCGGGCACAGGCAAGACTTTGCTGGCCAAGGCCGTGGCCGGCGAGGCGAATGTTCCGTTCTTCTCAATCTCCGGTTCAGACTTCGTGGAGATGTTCGTCGGAGTCGGAGCGTCCAGAGTACGTGACCTGTTCCGTCAGGCAAAGGAAAAGGCGCCGTGCATCGTCTTCATCGACGAGATCGACGCGGTCGGGAGAGCCAGAGGAAAGAACGTCGGATTTTCCTCGAATGACGAGCGCGAGAACACTCTCAACCAGCTGCTTACGGAGATGGACGGCTTTGACACGAATTCCGGCGTGATCATTCTCGCCGCGACCAACAGGGCCGACATTCTCGACAAGGCGCTGCTCAGGGCCGGGCGTTTCGACCGTCAGATCCATGTGGACCTTCCTGAACTTAAGGAGAGGGAGGAAATATTCAAGGTACACACCCGCAACCTGAAGATGGCCCAGGATTTCAATCTTGGGTTCATGGCCCAGCATACCCCGGGCTTCTCGGGAGCTGACATAGCGAATGTCTGCAACGAGGCGGCTCTCACAGCGGCCAGAAGAAACAAGACCGAGATTGACCGTCAGGATTTTCTTGACGCAGTTGACAGGATTGTCGGCGGACTTGAGCGCAAGGGGTCCATCATGACCCCGGCGGAGAAGAGGACGACAGCCTATCACGAGGCGGGACACGCTACCGTGGGATGGCTGCTGCCGTATTCCGACCCTGTGTTCAAGGTCAGCCTCATTCCGAGAGGGGATGCGCTCGGTCTTACCTGGTACCTGCCTGACGAGAGGAAGATTCTTTCCAAGTCCTACCTGATGGACAAGATGTGCGCCCTGATCGGAGGACGCGTGGCCGAGGAAATCATCAACGGAGAGCCGGCGACCGGCGCCCTCAATGACCTTGAAAGGCTCACCCGCATGGCCTACAACATGGTTCAGTACTACGGCATGAGCGAGAAGGTCGGTGAGGTGTCATTCTATGATTCGACCGGCGCAAGGGGCTACGACCTCACAAAACCTTACAGCGAGAAGACCGCCGAGCTTATTGACCAGGAAGTCAAGGCTCTCGTCAATGAAATCCACGACAGGACTTACAGGATTCTGACCGAGCACAAGGAAGGCTTTGTCAAGATGGCTCAGATTCTTCTGGACAAGGAGGTGATCTTCGCCGAGGACATCGAGAAGATTTTCGGACCCAAGGTGAAACCGGCCGAGGAGGGACAGCCCGCGGAAGTGCGGACAGAAAGTGACACTGAGAAAACCGTGACTGAAAATGAATAACGTAGCGGTCAGATCGATTTCAGGCGTGGTCTTCATCCTTGCGATGCTGGCCTGCTTGATGTTCAACAAGTTCCTGTTCGCCGGACTGATCATATTCATCATGTCCGTGATGCTTCTGGAGTTCTACCACATCACGATGGGGAACAGCTACACATTCTCGAAGGTGCTGGCGATCATTGCGGCGATCTTCCTGTTCGGGATATTGTTCGCGACCGCTTCCTACCACATTCCGATCAGATTTGTGGCGTTCGCCATGGTGCCGATTTTCATCGTCATGATCAACTCGCTGTACGTCAGGGACAAAGAGGAATACGGCAAGTTCTCGAACATCTACACCGGATTGTTGTACATCGCAGTTCCGATCGCCCTGTCGAACCTCATCGCGTTCGACAAGGCCGGGAACTTCAGCGGCAATCTGCTGCTCTGTTTCTTCATCATTATCTGGTGCTCGGATGTCGGAGCGTTCGCGTTCGGTATCTCGCTCGGCAAGATATTCCCCAAAAAACTGTTTCCGACCGTGTCGCCTAAAAAGACATGGATAGGATTTTTCGGGGGGCTTGTGAGCTCGGTGCTGGCGGCGTTCGCCCTCTACGAGTTCGGAATATTAAAGTTCCCGCTCATCCATTGCCTGATCCTGTCGGTCATCATGTCCGCGACCGGAGTCTATGGAGATCTCTTTGAGTCTCAATGGAAAAGGGTGTATGGAGTAAAGGACTCGGGCAAGATTATCCCGGGACACGGAGGCTTTCTGGACAGGTTTGACAGCACGTTGATGGCGATGCCGTTCGGAGCGATCTATCTGGCGATCTTCGACCTGCTCTAACTGATAATCTGATAATCAAACAATGAATATACAAGCGATATGAAGAAGATAATAGTTGACAAGGACTCACGCGGAACCATCGGGATAAACTGGACTGTCGTAGCCATCCTTATCGGATGCACTGTATATTTCATCCACAATCCGTTCATATATATTCCCATCATTGTGATGCTGCTTGCATTCGCTTTCTTCGTGTTCTGGTTCCACAGGGTTCCGGACAGGGACATTCCGGAAGGCGACAGCAAAATGATCACATCGGTGGCTGACGGTAAGGTTGTCATCGTGGACCGGGTCTATGAAAAGGAATATTTCAAGGATGACCGCATCCAAGTGTCTGTGTATATGGATTTCTTCGATGTACACACGAATTTCTGGCCTATGGACGGTGAGATTTCATACTATAAGTATCACCCGGGAAAGTACCTGCTCGCATTCCTGCCTAAAGCTTCGGAGAAGAACGAGCATTCCTCCACCGCCATCCGCAACGGGAAAGGCGAGATATTGTTCAGACAGATTGCGGGCACGTTCGCCAGAAGGATTGTCTGCTACTCGAAAGAGGGAGACAAGGTCGAGAGGGGAAAACAGTGCGGAATCATCAAGTTCGGTTCCAGAATCGACATATTCCTTCCGCTTGACGCCGAGATCAAGGTGGAGGAGGGGGATTTCACAAGAGCCTGCGAGACTGTCATCGCTGAACTCAAGTAATGCTTAAAGAATAACCCGAGTCCGGTCTTTCTCGATCAGCTCGACAAGACGGTCAACGGCTTCCGTGTCCTGAATATGCTTCAGCACGGGAGTCTTTCCTTTATAGATGGTGACCTTGTGGTTGCCTTCGCCGACATATCCCCAGTCAGCGTCGGCCATTTCACCGGGACCGTTCACGATACAGCCCATCACGGCGATGACCGTGTTCTTGAGATGTGAGGTTCTGGACTTCACCTCCTCGAACGCCTTCTGAAGATCGTACATGGTTCGTCCGCAGCCAGGGCAAGCCACATATTCAGGCTTGTAGAAACGTCGTCTGGCCGCCTGCATCAGTTCATCGACAAGATAAGCGCCGACTCCCGAGTCTTGGATGGAGATTGTGTTTCCGGAACCGTCCACGTACGTACCCGTGAGTTCCAGTTCATCCAAGGTTTTGTCCAACAGTCTTTTACCGAAATCGCACGAAACATCCGACAAAAGTGTTTCCCTGGAAGGGGAGTCGTAATTGGCCACCGCCTTCCTTCCATTCACGGAGACTGATGTCATTGAGGAGACAATCTTGCGGCCATATCTTGCGGCGAGGTACCGGGCTACCGGTAGCTCGGCCTCAGGATCCTCCGTCAGGGAGACGCGTACAGTGTCGCCGATGCCTTCTGACAGGAGGGTTGAAATCCCCACGCAGGACTTGATCCGGCCGCTGTCCCCGTTGCCCGCCTCGGTGACGCCAACGTGAAGAGGGTAGATTATCCCGTTTCTCTTCATTTCTGCCATGAGGATACGGTAAGCCTCCACCATAACAATAGTGTTGCTTGATTTGAGCGAGACCACTACGTTATGAAAATCTGCTTCCTCGCACATACCCATCCACTCCAAAGCGGCCTTGGCCATAGCCTCAGGTGTGTTGCCGTAGAGATTGGTGATATACTCGCCCAAAGAGCCGTGGTTGACCCCGATCCGGATAGCGGTCCCGTTCTCCCGGCAGACATCGATAAGGGTGGCGAACTGCCTGCGGGCCTCATTATGGTCCCTGTGAAAGTTTCCCGGATTGATTCTGACCTTCTCCACATACGGGGCTACCATAATCGCAGTCTGTGAGGAGAAATGGATGTCAGCCACGACAGGAACATTGACTCCCAACTCTTTCAGCCTTGACTTGATTGACTTCACGCATTCCACATCCGCCGGCCCGGGCACTGTTATGCGAATCATTTCAGAGCCGGCTTCATAAAGTCTTACACATTGTGCCACAGTCGCCTCCACATCCGAAGTGTGAGTGTTGCACATTGTCTGGACCACAATCGGATTTCCTCCGCCGATCAGCACATCACCGGCCTTGGCTGTCAAATATCTCATTTCTCTATAGGATTTGGAGTTGGATTATAGACCTGTTCATAGGCCTCGCGCCTCAACCGGGCCTTGCCTCGGCCGGTTCTTCTCGTAAGCTGGAAATATACCCCGGCTGTCGCCATGATGTCAAACGGATAGGCAAAGCGGTAATAGTCCTTGCTTACATAGTCCGGATCATAGATTGTCCCCCAGGAGTAACGGACATTCACATTGAAGTGAAACTCGACCGGGTCGAAGACAAAACCGAATCCGACACCTCCGCAGACACCATAGTCAAAGCGTCTGTCCGTATCTTTGAAAGAATTGACGAGCGACTCGTCAACGAAATCGCCTGTGCGCTTGATGTTGAGCCTGTAGCCGCCATAGATTCCAAAATCCGCCATAAGCTTATAATGCAGCCCGTCAAGATGCAGATGAGCCATCAACGGCACCTCCGCGACATCCATGATGGCCTCGGTGGCGCCTTCGATGCTGTAAGTGGTCTTCGTGTCCTTGTTCTCCTTGAACTTGTACCCCTCGTGACTGTAGCGGAATCCGACCTTGAAGCCGAAATAGGGCAGGTAGTTGAACATCTTTCCATACCTTGTGTAGAATATTCCGAAAGTGTTCGGAGCGAACAGGGTGGTCTGAGTCTGTGACGGATTGAAACTCATTCTGCTGAAGGAGACGCCGTACTCGACACCGACCAAGGAATAGTCATTGATTTCAAAGACCCTGTCCACCTTGACAGTGTCCAGATATGCGTCGGAATAAATGACCGTTTTCAATGTGTCTGACGCCGGAGTCAATGTCGAGTCGGAGGGAATCTGCGCAAAACTTGCCGCACATGGCATAATCAGTGCCAAAGACAGCAGATATTTCATAATCGTCTTCATTCCTTTCATCATTGGTTGAAGAATATGTCAAGGTCAAGGTCCTGACTGATTTCGCTCCGCTCCGGGATATCGAACAAATCACTGTCCTTTGTCATGAGGAACTTCACTTTCTCAGGTTGCTTGTGCGCGAGCAGGTTGCCCGTGTCCACGATTCCGTTGCGGTTAAGATCCTCGGTTATCCTTATTGAATACTTGCCTTTCTTCAGGTAGGGGAACAGAAGAGCGGAATCATTGTCCACAATGTAACTGCGCAGAACCGAACTTCTCCGCTCATCCAGAAGGTCAACAATGTACCTGTTGCCCTTCACGCCAGTCAGGTTCAACGTGAAGGAACTGAGCGCGTCGTCTTTCGGCAACGAGACCTTGACTTCCGTGCTGTCGTTCCAGAAGCCGTTGATGTCTTTGAATGTCCTTTGAGGAACTTTGAAGACATATTCATAGCCCGCTTGAATCTTTAATTGAGGTGTGATGCCGTATTTCCTCAGATCGAGAGAATCCCTCTTTATGGTGAATTTCTCCGCCTGTTCCTTCTGCTTCGGGTTTATAGACTTGAATATCAACGAGTCGAAACTTCCGAGAATAGGTGGAAAGTCAAATGTCAACGAAATGCCGTCCTGTTCGAAAGTTTCAGGCTCCGCCTTCAGTGTCAGAGCGCAGACCGTGTCCTTATGCTCGATTTTCTTTCTTGCTGACCTGGATTTAGGCTTCTTTTCGTCAACCAGACTGACTTTTTCAGTCACAGGCTGCAAAGTCCCAAGTGTGTCGGTCTTCCAGTATTTCACACATAAATGAAGTGAATCCGGCATGGCTCTCTGATCGTTCAGCCAAAGAAGAAGACTGTCCTGCTCTATGTTGAACTCCGTGATGACCTTGCTTGCCGGATAACCTTGGAACCACAGGGAATCTATCCGGGCTCCCGGGGCCATGAATGTTATGTAGGCCGCTCTGTCAGCGGTCCTGACCTTGTTCATAATGAATTGCTTCGACGGCTTCTCGCGGAACACGTTCAGTTTTATCTCGGCTTTTCTGGCAAGGCACGCCACCGTGTCCTTCATGTCATACTTCATAAGTTCCGGCACAGTGTCGTTCACGACATTCACCGGACGGAAAAGAGTGTCCAGAAACGCTATCCTGTCCTCGTCCGGGTCATAGATGTTGTTCCCGTTGCCATCGACTACCGCATAGACACGAAAAACCGTGTCCTGAATATTCTGGAGCGCGAAAAAGCCCCAGTCATCGGTCTTCACGGCAGCGACCGGGCGTTCCAGAAAGACCGCCGAATCCCTCTGGTCCTTATAGAGCATAACGGTTGCCCCCTTTAGCGGCTTCAACGTGTTACAGTCCTGAACAATGCCGGTAACGTACATCGAATCAATCACATCTCCTGTGGAGAACACTGTCGTGAATCCCGGAAACATGTTCCCTTCGTTATTGTCGGCAATCGCACCTGTCAGATCCAAAGTGTATGTCGTGTTCGGAAGCAAGTCTTCCTCGAAATAGACAATCACCGTCTTGCCCCTCATCTTGTACTTGGGGCTTTTCTTCTGGGGAGGGGAGAGAAAGATTCCCTTGGGGTCCTTCACAGTGACATATTCATCGAAAGTGAACGCTATCTTCGTTCCGCGGACAGGAACGCACACCGAACCGGACTGCGGGACCACCCTTCTTACCACAGGAGGGATGGTGTCCTTTAGGCCACCGGTCGGTGCCTGCGTCGTGTTGGCGCACGAAGGCTGGAACACGGAAAGGACCAGAAGGACGGCAGCCGGGACCAAAGGGAAGTATCTTGAAATAATGTTTTTCATCGCGGATTGAATATATTCAAAAATCAGGCTTATATGTCAGTCCTGACTACACTTTTCACACCGTCTATGGAATTGAGCTTGCGGATCATCCTTTCCAAAGCCTCCCTGTCATGGACATTGAAATCAATATAACCTGAGAATATGCCGCCATCGGTGCTGAGGCAGACCTTACGCATGTTCACACCCATCACAAGGGAAATGTAGCGGGAAATCTCGTTGAGCAGGCCGACCCTGTCCAAACCTTTTATGGACAGTCGGACCGGGAAAGCCTGCGCCTCTTCGTCATCCCATTTCGGAACGACCACCCAGTCTCCGTGCTTGGAGGCAATGCTGTCGGCGACAGGACATGACTTCTTGTGTACAGTCACGGTTCCGTCGGGAGACTTGATTCCGATGACCGGATCGCCAGGTATCGGACGGCAACAGGAAGCGATGACATAGTCGTTCTTTCCTTTCTTCTGAGCCTCTTTTTTCCTGCCTGACCACCACTGGAACCAGGAGTGGCTCTTGTCGGCCTTGCCGGAAGCCAGGACATCGGAAAGGTCACCGAGTTTCAGGATGCCGATTCCTATGCGGAAAAACATTTCCTCTGAATTGCCGCCCGGAATGGCGAAATGCCCAAGAAGAATCTCGATGGAATCATTGTTCATTCTGTAGCCAAGTGATTCCAGATGCTCGGAAAGCATCTTCCGGCCAAGTTCGGCGATTTCTTTCTTTCGGCTCTTGAAATAATCAATCACTATGTTTCTGGCATGCCTTGTGACAAGGAACTGAAGCCATTCGCGCTTGGGCTGCTCGACCTCGGCAGTGATGATCTCGACCTGGTCGCCGCTCTTCAGAACGTGGGAAAGAGGAACCAGCTTGAGATTGACTTTGGCCGCAATCGCCTTGTTGCCAATCTCGGTGTGGATGCTGTAGGCGAAATCCAAGGCGGTGGCTCCCTTCTGGATTGACTTTTGGTCACCTTTAGGCGTGAACACCGTGATCTCGCTGCTGGTCAGGTCATTGTGAATGATGTCCAGAAGTTCCAGAGCGTTCACGTCCGGATTGACCAGAATCTCCTTGACCTTGGCCAGCCACTTGTCCATCTCGTTGTCGTTCTCGCTGATGTAACCTTCCTGCTTGTAGCTCCAATGGGCGGCGATGCCCTTCTCGGCGATGTCGTCCATACGCTTCGAACGGATCTGCACCTCAATCCATATTCCGGTCTCGCTCATCAGTGTGCAGTGCAGAGCCTCGTAGCCGTTGCTCTTGGGATGCTTCACCCAATCGCGCACACGGTCAGGCTTGTAGCGGTATATTCCCGTGATGATGGAGAATATGTGGTAGCACTGGTCGCGCTCGCTTTCCTTGGCGTCAGCCGGAGGCGTGAAGACAACCCTCAGGGCATAAAGGTCATAGACCTGATCGAACGTGATGTTCTTCGTCTGCATCTTATGCCACACTGAATATGGAGTCTTGACCCTCTTGCGTATCTCGAAATTGAATCCGGCCTTCCTCAGCGCCTCGTCGATAGGCTTGATGAAGTCATCTATCTGCTTCCCCTTGCCGTTCAGGTTGCTGTCGATCAGGCCGCTGATCTCCTTGTAGGCGTCAGGCTCCTTGTACTTCAACCAGATGTTCTCCATCTCCGACTTTATCTCGTAAAGGCCGAGACGGTGGGCGAGGGGAATGAATATGAACATGGTCTCACTAAGGATCTTGTCCCTCTTGTACTCGGGCATGAACTCGATTGTCCTGCAGTTGTGCAGACGGTCGGCCAGCTTGATCAGCACGACCCTGACATCGTCATTGAGAGTCAGCAGGATTCTCTTGAAGTTCTCCGCCTGGAGACTTCTGGCATTGCTGTCACCGAGTTTCTTGCTGCGGTCCTCGTTGTCGAGCACATTCTTGATCTTGGTCAAACCGTCCACAAGGCTGGCTATCTTGTCGCCGAAAAGCTTGCGGATGTCATCGACGGTGTAGTCAGTGTCCTCGACGACATCGTGGAGCAAGGCGGCGGCAATCGACTTGTAGCCGAGTCCGATGTCGCTCACGACAATCTTGGCAACCTCGATCGGGTGGATGATGTACGGTCCCCCCGAGCGTCTGCGGACATTCTTGTGAGCCTCGTTGGCGAAATCAAAGGCTTTCTGGACCACATCCAGTTCCTGCCGGTTCGCACACCGCTTCTCTGCCGCCGCCTTGAGCTGGGCATAACTCTGACGGATCAGTTCGTAGTCTTGTTCTGTGAATTGTGAGAAACTCATATTTCAACCAAATCTTTATCTCTTTTCATAATCGCCTCCGACACCCCGGGCAGCCCTTTGACGTAACCTCCTTCGTTGACGGTCTGGAATGAATAGGAGAACTGTGCGCCGTAAAGAATGATCTGCCAACCGAACCTCATCCAGACCATGAACAGCGGAATGGCCGCAATCGTCCCGTAAACAGTGTTGAGACGCATCACAAACACCTGTGTCTCAAGATAAAGGTACTGAAGTACTGAAAACGCCACACCCGCTATCACCGCGGCCTTCAGCGCATAGCGGTACTTCACGTCCACCGCCGGGATGAACTTGTACATCGCCGAGAAGATCAGCACCGTGACCGCCCATGCCACCACCCAACCGAGAAATGACTTGATTTCATCCGTAGCTCCGATCCAGTTCGGAATGAGGTCCAGCACGTGCGAATATATGATTGTACCTGAATACAGCAGCAACACCACAAACGGAGCCAGCAGCAGTATGACCACATCTATCCCGATGCGTTTAAGGAACGCTCTCTGAAGTTTCCGGACTTTCCAGACATTGTTGAAGACAGTCTCCACCCTCATCATCATCCAGATGATGAGCCAGACGAATGTCAGAGCGCTTATCAGTCCGAACAGACCGTTCGTCGCCGAGACGAGAATCTTGTCGGCCGCGTTGAGCATGATGTCCATTATGCTCTGGCTGATGTCCCAGGAAAAGAGCAGTTCCTTGAGTTTGTCTGTCAGTCCGAAACCGTTGGTGACGGCGAAAGCCACAGCGATGAAAGGCACGAAAGCCATTGTGCAGAAATAACTCAGGGCGACAGCCTGAAAACCTATCCTCTGTTCGGCGAAGGTCTGGAATGCCACCGTCACAATCCTGACATCCTTGACAAGGCGGGCCTTGGCCTTTGAAAGCTCCTTCTCGTCCAGGCTCCATACATCCTGGCCGAAGAACTTCCTGACCCGTCGGAACCAAAGTCCGCAGTTGAATATCAGTTTCCGGAATCCTTTCATCCTCAAAATCTTAAAACATCCCCGAAAACAGGTCGGGTTCAACACTCTGTTCCTTGGCGGCGATGCCGTCGGAGGACTGAGGGAGCATATTCCTGAACTCTTCCTCGCTGACGACCCTCACGCCGAGGTCGGCGGCTTTCTTGATTTTCTCCGGCCCGGGTTTGCCGCCCGCCAGAAGGAAGGATGTCTTGCCGCTGACGGACGAGCTGTTCCTGCCTCCGTTGGCCTCGACAAGCCGCTTCATCTCGTCCCTTGAGACGCTGAAATTGCCGGTGATCACTATAGTCTTTCCTGACAGGGCGTCAGACGCGGCGGCCTTCTCCTCCATGGAGAATCGGACTCCGGCAGCCTTGAGCCTTTCAATGTCGGCAAGATGTACGGAATCGCGGAAATATTCATAGACGCTGTCAGCGATCACCTCGCCGACATCCTGAACCTCAAGCAGCCGCTCCTTGGAGGCGGTGGCGACGGCGTCAATGTTACCGAAATGTGCGGCTATCTCCTTGGCTGTGGTCTCGCCCACATAGCGGATGCCGAGAGCGAAAAGCACGTGGTCGAAAGTAACCTTTTTAGAAGCCTCCAGACTGTCCAGGAATCTTTGCGCCGAGCGTTCCTTCCAACCGTCAAGAAGCAGCAACTGTCCTTTGGTCAATGAATAGAAATCCGCCGGCGTCCTGACAAGGCCGAGAGCATACATCTGCTCGACCGTGGCGTCTCCGGCCAGCACGTTCATCGCTTTGCGGCCAAGGAAGTGAACCAGCTTGCCCTTGATCTGGGTAGGGCAGCCGTCGATGTTAGGGCAGAACCATTTAGCCTCGCCCTCCTCCTTGACCAATGGGGTGCCGCAGTCCGGACAGACCTCCGGGAACACTGGCCTTACGGCGTCCGACGGCCTGAGGGAAAGATCCACGTCGATGATCTTGGGGATGATCTCGCCGCCTTTGATGACGGTCACGGTGTCACCTTCGCGGATGTCCATCTGAGCGATAAAGTCCTGATTGTTAAGGGTGGCCCTCTTCACGACCGTTCCGGCGAGCTGCACGGGGGCCAGATTCGCCACAGGAGTGACCGCCCCGGTGCGACCGACCTGATAGGTGATGGAAAGCAGCCTGGTGTGCGCCTCCTCGGCGCGGAACTTGAACGCCACGGCCCAGCGCGGAGACTTTGCCGTGTAGCCCAGCGCAGTCTGATAGGCCAGCTCGTTGATCTTGATCACGATGCCGTCGGTGGCGTACGGCAGGAACTTCCTTTCGGTGTCCCAGTAATGAATATATTCCTCAATCCCGTCGATTCCGCGGACGATTCTTCTTTTGTCGGAGACCGGCAGCCCCCACGAGGCGGCGGCGTTGAGCGCTTCGTCATGAGTCTCGAAAGAGACACTCGGACTTGGAATATGATAGAGCGTGCACATCAGTCCTCTTCTGGCAACCTCCGACGGATCAAGAAGTTTCAGAGATCCCGAGGCGGCGTTCCTCGGATTGGCGAACGGCTGGTCCTCATTGTCCTCGCGTTCCCTGTTGAGTCTGTCGAACGATTCGTAGGGCATCAGGATTTCTCCCCTGATTTCGAATTCATCCGGCCATCCGGTTCCTTTCAACCTTTCTGGAATATTGCCGATCTTCAAAGCGTTGGCGGTCACGTCATCCCCGACCACTCCGTCTCCTCTTGTCAAGGCCCTGAACAGCTTTCCGTTCCTGTAAGTCAGGCAGATTGCTGTCCCGTCGAACTTCAGCTCACACGAATATGTGAACTTGACCTCTCCGAGATCCTTTTCGGCCCTGCGCACGAAATCCTCGATCTCGCCGATGTTGTAGGTGTTGGCCAGCGAGAGCATCGGGTACTTGTGCGGGAACTGTGCGAATTCCTTGCGGACGGCGGGCTCGGCATTCTGCCCCATGCTTTGGTCAAGGTCGCTGCCGACCGTCCGGGTAGGGGAGTCGGGGGTCAGGAGGTCAGGATATTCCCCTTCAAGATCCTCAAGCTCGCGCATAAGGCGGTCATATTCAAAATCGCTCATCGTCGGAGCGTTATCGACATAGTACCGTCTGCTGTTCTCCCGGAGGGTCTTCCGGAGTTCCTCCACACGTATTTCAGCCTGCTCGTGATCCATAAAGCTATAATCTTCGTAAAGAATACAAATTTAACGAAAAATGTCGGCTTTCCGCTCATTGAACCACTTTTTTGAAAAGTTAAAAGTGTTTCTTAAATTTGTGCCCGGTTTTACGAACAAACAAATTTCTAAATCATTCGTATATGAAAGATTCAATCATCATTCTGTGCGGCGGCGGCCCGGCGCCGGGAATGAACACCGTCGTGTTCTCTGTCGCCAAGACTTTCCTTTCCGGCGGTTACAGGGTCATCGGACTTCACGAAGGCTACACCGGACTTTTCCGCAAGGAGGCCCGCACCGAAGACATCGACTTCTTCAAGGCCGACGCCTACTTCAACAGGGGAGGCTCCTACCTCCAGATGAGCCGTTTCAAGCCGACCGACGAGGATTTCGAGCGTAATTTCAACCTTGCCCTCTTCCAGGACAACAACGTGAAGCTCCTTGTCACCGTAGGCGGCGACGACACCGCCTCCACGGCCAACAGAATCGCCAAGTTCCTTGAGGCCAAGAACTATCCGATCCACAACATCCACGTCCCTAAGACGATCGATGACGACCTTCCTCTGCCTCACAACGCTCCGACCTTCGGATTCAACTCCGCCAAGGACGAGGGAGCGCACATCGCGCGCACCGTCTATGAGGACGCCCGCACGTCAGGCAACTGGCTTCTCATCTCCGCGATGGGACGCAGCGCCGGACACCTTGCCCTCGGTATCGGCGAGGCCACGCACTGCCCGATGACCATCATCCCGGAGATGTTCAACAAGACATCCATCACCGTGGACAAGATCATCAAGCTGACCCTTTCCGCCATCATCAAGAGAAAGCTTCTCGGGATTCATTACGGAACCGTCGTCGTGGCCGAAGGAGTTTTCCACGACCTTGAGCCAGAAGACATCAAGGCCACTGGCGTGCACATGACCTATGACGAGCACGGACATCCGGAGCTCGGCAAGATCTCGAAGGCCGTCCTCTTCAACGACATCCTTGAGAAGGAGTTCAAGAAGATCGGCATGAAGGTCAAGACCCGTCCGGTGGAGATCGGCTACGATGTACGCTGTCAGGATCCTGTGGCTTATGACCTTTCCTACTGCACCGAGCTGGCTTTGGGAGTTTACGAACTCTTTGCAAAAGGCGAGACCGGATGTATGGTCTATGTGGACGAGAACGGCAACGCGCAGCCGCTTTACCTGAAGGATCTCCAGAACGCGGAAGGCAAGATTCCTCCTCGCCGCGTGGACATCGAAGGCGGAATCGCCCGCAACTACTACGGACACATCTGCCACTACATCACTCCGGCCGACTACGAGGCCGCCAAGGCATACGTCGCCAATCCGGAGGAGTATGACTTCAAGAAAATCCTTAACTGGTAAACAATGAATATGTGAGGTTCAGTTAATTGACCCTCACTATCGCACAGTCGTCAGATGACACTTCTACCTCGATCCGGGTTTCCGGGCCGAGGTTTTTTATGTTTAGATAATCTATGGCTTCCATTGGTATGAAAATGGACAGTTTTTCGGTTGGGCGGCACTTCGATGGTTGGTGAGCTCCGCCGAACCGAAGGTTCGATGACCGCTGTCCTTCCGGTCGCTGAGCCTGCCGAAGCGTCTCTACATCGGAGAAATTGCAAACGAACAGCCAGGTCTGCGATCCGTCACCACGCAGGAAAGCGAAATGCCGATCCGGGTCGAATCCCGGCGAACCGTAGTTGCAGTAGCAAAGGTCGAATGTCTTACCGGAAGCCACAGCCGGAACCGATGCCGCAATATTCAAAAACTTCCGCCACTTCGCAAGAAGGGCCGACTCCTCCGGCGTAAGTTCCTCTTTTCCATGAATATGCCCGATCAGGCGACCAATCGAAGGAATACTCCACCAATCGAATATGCTTGTCCTGCCGTCCCGTCCGCTGAACCCCTCGGCGTCCATTCCCCGCTCACCGGTCTCCTCCCCGAAATAGACCATATACGGGGCGGTGTTCAGGAATAATCCGGCTCCCAACGCCGCGAAAGTCCTCCGCGCGTCCCGGCCGAAGAAGTCCGAGGCGAAGCGCTGCTCGTCGTGGTTCTCAAGAAAGTTCAGCATCTTCGGCTGCAAGTCGCCCAGAAACTGCCAGTTCCAGGTCAGGCTTCTGGCCGTGCCCCGTCCTTCGACAACAGCCCGCACGGAATCGTACAGTCCCGATTTGTCATAGAGGAAATCGAATCCGACTTCACGGATGTATTTGGCATACAGCTCTTTCTGATAAACCTCGGCAATGAAGACAATCTCCGGGAACTCGTCCTTTATCTTCCTTATGAGCCACCTGAAAAACTGCCACGGAACCATCTCCACCATGTCGCAGCGGAACCCGTCCACCCCTTTGCCGCACCAATAGCGCACTATGTCGTACATCCTGTCCCAGGTCTGGGTGTGGAAATCACAGTAATTCAACCGGATAGTCTCATACCAGTCATTGACGGAAGGGGAGGGCGAGAAGCAGTTGCCGGAAGCCTTGGCCGGATTCTCGTAATAGGTCTGGTCGTCAAAAGGCAATTTCAGCGGCTGGCCGGGATAGTAATAGAAATCGTTCTCCGCCCGCCAGTGGACAGTAGGATCATCGTCCACCCCGAGAGGCTTGACATCAGGCTTAACCAGCCCGACTTTGCCGTAATCCCGTGACACGTGATTTGGAACGAAATCAATAATGACTTTCAGGCCGGCATCGTGAGTCCTCTTCAACAAGGCCTCGAACTCGCTCATTCTTTCTGACGGATTGTCAGCGAGGTACGGATTGACATCATAGTAGTCCGTGATGGCGTAGGGAGAACCGGCCGCACCCTTGACAATCTGTCGGTCAGAGGCAGGACAGCCTTCGGCGGACGCAGTTGTGGCGTGCCTGATGACTCCTGTGTACCAAACGTGACTGACACCCAATGATTTGAAATACGACATCGTCTCTGAATCGAACTCCGAGAACTTCCCTTGTCCCCACAATCGAGGGAGAACCTGATAGATGATCATTTTACCCATAACTAAAACCCGATCAAGGCCTTGCCTTTGTTCCTGTCAATGAATCCGGTAAGACCGGGGGCCTTCAACACCTTTGCGAACTTGCCGTCATAGACGCGTTCCATGGCCCGGAGCGCGTCGAAATCAATCATTCCCGAACCGGCGTACCGGTCTACGGAAAGATAGCCGACACCAAGTGAGGTTATGTTCTGGAAGAAATGTGTGCCTTGGCTGGGATCTATGCGGAATCCGTCAATGCCATATTCAACGACCATCCTTGCCGAGGAGATGTCTGTCCACGCCACCGGCACGCCGAGAGTCGGAATCGAGGATCCCCACCGACCGGGGCCGACCAGAAAATAAGACTCTCCATCGGCTGTCATCCGCGCGTTGATCTCGGCGATTTCCTCCGCCATCAATGCCGTCTTCATCTTGTCGAACGATTCCGGCATGATGACCACAATGTGAGATGATTCGGTGAAATACCCGTTGCCCAAAGCATTGTCGCTGCAAATCAGTTTGTTGGAGACCATCGCCTCGGCATCCTCGATTGAGGAAGTCTGGGAGCCTAGCCCGCTGGACACGGGACGGACCTGAAGAAGTTCAAGGTCAGCCGACTTGCCTCCCGAAGACTTGACCGGATCGACCGCGAACTCAATCTCCACCTCGCTCATCAACTCGTCCCGGCATATTGACATTATCTCCGACAACGCCTTCGCAAGCGGAAAACTGTCATATTGGAATATTCCGTCAAAGGAAACCACCCTTGAGCCTCTGACTCCTATTCCCGGCACCATTCTGTCATCCAATGCGTTATAAGTGGACGCCACAAGTTCCGGATGGTCATATTCAGAAAGAGCGTCAGCCACCGCGACGCATCTCAAGTTAACCCCGTCATTCTTGGAAATCTTAAAGGCCGAAGGCCGCAGATCGAGCACAAACATCTCATTCTGGGTGTCCCTCTGAGCCAGCCTGGGATTGGAAAGCTGGAGAATCTTTCGCGGGTGCTTCGGGTTCACGCGCAAGGTGCGGCCTCCGTCCACGACTGTCTTGCCCAAGCCGAAAGCCACGTTCAGAACCCCGTCTGAAGCCTTTTCCGAACCTATCGGGTAAGAGTTCAGCGAACGTCCCACCCCGGACATCATCGGATAGAAATCGTGGCCGTGCACCGTTCCGCAGATTGTCTGGACTATCACGGCCATCTTCTCCTCGCCGAGCAGGTTTCCGCTGGCCTGGATGTAGTTGCGGCTGCCTTTGAAGAACGTAGAGGCATAGACGCTCTTTATCGCCTTGCCAAGCTCGCGCAGCATCCTGTCCTTGTTTTCCACCGGAGGACACATGTAAGTCGCATAGACCCCGGCGAACGGCTGATAGTTGCTGTCCTCCAGCTTTGAGCTTGAACGCACGGCGAGCGGACAATCCACCGTGGCCAGGAACGCCTTGAGAGCCTGAATCAGATCCTCCGGAAGCGTGGATGCCACGAATTCCGAGAGAATCTCATCGTCGGACAGTTCAGAGTCAATCACATATTGAAGTCCATTGTCGAGGATGAACCTGTCGAACCAATCAGTCGTCAGTACGATCGTGCGCGGGATTGACACCCTCAAACCATCGTACTTCTCTGACAAAGAGTGTTTCTGGACAAGATGATTGAGGAAGGCCAAGCCTCTGGCCTTGCCTCCCAGAGAACCCTCACCGACCCGTGAGAACCAGTAATAGTCCTCGTAGGAATCCTTATGGAATTCAGTGATGATGCCCTGGCCTATGCTCCTGTGGTAGCGGCGGATGTTGTCCAGAAGGAATTTCCTGAACTCCCCGGCGTCGGTGTGATGCTCGGCCCTGAAAGTCTCCGCCAGATTGAAGAGGCCTCTGGCATACAGCCATTTGGAGAACATGTTCCGGGATGTGTTGCTCATCAGCACGTCATCCGGAATGTCATCGATGATCTTCTCAAGCTGGGAAAGGCTTGAAGCCCTTCCGCACTCCGTACCCGCGGAATCCCTGAAGACAAAGTCTCCGAATCCGAACTCCTCCTTCATGTAGTCCCCAAGCTGGAGGAAAAGTGTACTGGAGTATTTCTTCAAAAAACCTACGCCAAGTTCCTCTGCCACCGAAGCCACGCTGCCCTGTGAGGATTGGAGCAGGACAGGCATCAGGGGGTCATATTTCCGGATGATTCCGACAAGCTCAATCCCGGCGTCAAGTTTTTCCGTCTTAGGGTCATCGCCTTGATGAACGACCATTCCGACATCGGAGATCACGCCAAGCAGGTTACGTCTGTATTTTTCAAAATATTCAACCGCCTCCTCCAGGCAGGTGGCAAGGAATATCTTCGGCCTTGACCTTTTCCGGTACTTCTTCTGGTCCTCGTTCAGGGACTCGGTCAGGAACTCGCGGCTTTGAGTGAGCACAATCTTGTACAGTTCAGGAAGGTAGTTCGAGTAGTAACGGATTGAATCCTCCACCAGAAGAATCCCTTTCACGCCGACCTCGAAGACATCGTTCTCGGCGTTGGCGGCATCCTCCAGCAACTTGACGATGGCCAGAATGAGATCCGCGTTCCCGTGCCAGCTGAACACAAAGTCAACCCCGGGATGCGAGGACTCCAGCACCCTCTGCCTCACTGCCTTGGAGTAGTGGATCAAAAGGATGAACGGAATTCCGCGGCCACATTCCTTGAGCTGTGACGCAAAGGGGAATATCTCCTTGTCCTGCTCGTTGTACATGCAGATTATCATGTCGATTTCCTCTTCGGAACCGATTATCTCACGAGCCTGAGTGGAAGAATTTGCCCAGATGAATTTCGGAGGATTGCTAAGGTTGAGTTCCCGATACTCGTTACGTACTTGATTCTCAATGCGTCCGTCCTCCTCGAGGGCGAAAGCGTCGTAGTTGCTGCAGATCATCAGAATCTTCCGGATTCTGGACCGCATCAAGGATTCTTCGTTCATTTCAGTCCGTTTTTGCTGACGAGCCGCAAATTACGAAAAATCCGTGAATTATTAGTAAGCGGCAAAAAATAAGTTGCCGCAGATTTGGCAAAGATTTTTGAGGATAGATTCCTTTTTGAAGAAGGAGTGTGCCGGTGGCACATGACTGATGAACAAATAAATTTAGGCCAAAAAGACGAACAAAAGCACCAAGTTATTTTTTAGGAATCACTTAACAATGAACGGACAAGATTTGTCTGCCGGGAAAACGTTTCTCACAATCGGCGGCGGAACTCAGCGAGGGTTATGGCCGCGGCCACTGCGGCGTTCAGAGACTCCGAACCCCTGTTGTCGTGTGGCCATGAAGGGATCAACAGTCTGTCTGTCACAAGTTTGCCCACATCGGCAGAGATGCCTTTGGACTCATTGCCGATCACGATGACGGACGGCGAAGCCTCTCCCGAGGCCAGTTCCTTGGCGTACATGTTCCCGCCATCCAGAAAAGTCCCGTACACGTTGCCACCCGCGGCTGCGGCCGCCTTGCAAAGCCCGCAGATGTCGCAATAGTGGAATCTTACCCTGAATATGGCCCCCATCGTGGACTGCACGACCTTCGGGTTGAATATGTCCACCGTGTCCACCGAAGCGAAAACCGCGTCAACCCCGAACCAGTCCGCAGTGCGGATGATCGTGCCCAGATTGCCCGGATCCCGGATTCCGTCCAACGCCAAAAACAATCCTTTGTCGGGAACTGTCAAGAAACTCTCGATTTCAATGCCGGCTGGCTTCCTGACAACCGCCAAGGCCGGAGAAGGGGAGGACAGCAGGCTGAGCCTGGCCATCGCCTCGCTCCCGACCTCACACTCCCGATAGACCTTCTCAACGGAAAACGAAGACCGCAACGCCTCCGCCACCATCTTCTCACCTTCAACGACGAAAAGTCCACTCTCATCCCTGAACTTTTTCTGTTCAAGGGACTTCACGAACTTTATCTCATTGTGGGAGACAGGTAAAGGCATGGTCTAGAATCCAAGAATCTTCAGCATTGACTCGGAGCTCTGTTCAGGGGCGAAGACCCTCGCGGTGAACTTTCCGTCACGGTCCTTGTCGATGAGGATGTGCTTAGGGGAAGGCTGGAGACAGTGCTTGACTCCGCCGTAGCCGGAAATAGCCTCCTGATAGGCCCCCGTGTGGAAGAATCCTATGTAAAGCGGATCCCTCCTGTTCTTCATCACCGGCAGGAAGATCGCGTTGGAGTGCGCCTCGGAGTTGTAGAAGTCCTTGCTGTCGCAGGTAAGTCCGCCGATGAACACACGATGATATTCCTCATTCCACTTGTTGATGGGGAAGAGGATGAACCTCTGGTGAAGCCCCCAGGTGTCAGGAAGGCTTGTCATGAAGGAGTTGTCAATCATATACCAGCACTCGCGGTCGTTCTGCTGCTTGACGTCCAGCACTTTGAATATCGTCGCCCCGCTCTCGCCGACGGTGAAGTTGCCGAACTCCGTGTAGATGTCGGGGACCTGCACGCCGTGGGAGTCGCACACGGATTTGATTTGATAGACTATCTCCTCGATCATGTATTTGTAGTCGTAATCGACAGCCAGAGAGGTCTTTATTGGAAGACCGCCTCCGATGTTAAGAGAGTCGAGGTCCGGGCAGATCTGCTTGAGGTCGCAGTAGAGATTCAGGCAGCGCGCCAGCTCGTTCCAGTAGTAGGAAGTGTCCCGGATGCCGGTGTTGATGAAGAAGTGGAGCATCTTGAGCTTGAACTTGGGGTTCTTGCTGATTCCGTTGCGGTAGAACGGAATGATGTCCGAGTACCTGATGCCAAGACGGGAAGTGTAGAAATCGAACGAAGGCTCCTCCTCGGATGCGATGCGTATGCCAAGCTGGGCAGGAACCTCGATCAGGTCGTCAAGGTCTTCGAGTTCGTTCTTGTTGTCGAGCACCGGGATGACGTTGTGCCAGCCTTCGTTGAGCATCGCGGCGATGTTCTTGATGTACTGAGGTCTCTTGAAGCCGTTGCAGATGATTATCAGGTTCTTGTCCACTAGTTTGTCGGCTTCCAGCTTGCGGATGAGGTCCAGGTCGTAGGCAGAGGAAGTCTCCAGATGGACATCGCTCTTGAGAGCCTGCTCTATGACGAACTTGAACTGGGAGCTCTTTGTGCAGTAGCAATAGTGGTGGTCGCCCTCATAGCTGACCTTTGACATTGCGTTGCGGAACATTCTCTTTGCCCTCTGGATCTGTGAAGTGATCTTAGGGAGATAGGTGAGCTTCAACGGGGTTCCATAATCTTTGATGATTCCCATCATGTCAATGTCATTGACGAAAAGATTGCCGTCTTCAACTCTGAATTCGTCCTGCGGAAAATCGAAGGTCTGGTCCACAAGGTCGATGTACTTGTTCTTCATCCTAAAACTGTAAACCTAATAAATGTTCTACAAAAGTGATGCACCGCCGAAAGAGCTTCGCCCGGCTTCGGCGTGCAAATATAGGTACGAAAATTAATATTTTGTCCCTATTTTGAAGAAAAATCAGAAAGGCTTGCTATTTTTGTGGAATATGATGTCGAAATCCTCGCTTTTCTCATTGCTGGCCGCCCTGGCCTTCACAGCCGCCCTGAGTTTCTCGTGCAGCACGACGCGTGTTCTTGAGGATGGACAGTACCGCCTTGCCTCGAACAAGGTACAGGTCGTCAACGACGCCAAGTTCAACACAAAGAAAGTCGAGTCTTACATCAAGCAGAAGCCGAATTCATACATTATCTTCGGCTGGAACCCGTTCTTGAATCTCTACAACTGGTCCGGAAGGAACCCTGACAAGGCTGTAAACAAGTTCATCAGAAGCATCGGCACGGCTCCCGTCGTCTATCAGCCTTCACTGGTCGACGCCTCGATAGACAACATCAAAAGGCATCTTGAATATGTCGGTTACTATGGTTCGGATGTGCGCAGTGACATCGCGGTCAAGGGACGGAAGGTTAATGTGACATATTCAGTAACGCTCGGCAAACAATTCAGGATAGGGGAGATAGCATATTCATTACCGGAAGGGGAATTCAAAAATGACTTCCTTGCCGACTCTTCCGACGTTTCCTTGAAAGCAGGTGACTGCCTCTCCGAAGACGCTCTTGACAAGGAGACCGAGCGCCTCGCGTCCGCAATGAGGCGCAAAGGCTATTTCGGATTCACGAAGAATTACTTTTCGTTCGAGGCGGACACCCTCAATTCCACCGACACCGCGGGACTGCTGATGACGGTCAAGGAATATACCAGAAACCAGACCCCTGAATATGCCCGTCCGCACCGGAAATATTACTTGGGAGAAGTCTCGATTTCATACGACAAAGACCTGAGGTTCAATGACAAGGTGCTCAGGAATATGTGCACGCTCCATCCGGGAGACCGGTACGACGAGAACGAGGTGAACACGACATACTCACGTCTCTCCGCCTTGAGGATGTTCAGCGGGGTCAACATCTCCCTGAATCCCCGGGATTCGGGGACGGTGGACTGCGACATACACCTTACGCGCTCCAGAATGCAGGGATTCAAGGTGAACCTTGAGGGCTCGACCAACTCCACAGGTCTGATCGGCATCTCGCCGCAGCTCAGTTATTACCACAAGAACATCTTCCACGGAGGCCAGTGGCTGAACCTCGGATTCCTCGGCAATTTCCAGTTCAAGTACAATGACAGGAGCGTGAAATCCAACGAGTTCGGAGTCACCGCAGGCTTGAGTTTCCCCGAGTTCCTCGGTCTTCCCAACTCGATGTTCAAGGGGCCGTCCGTCCCACGTACCGAAATCAACGCTTCATATAACTACCAGAACCGCCCTGAATACACGAGGAATATGATCTCGACATCCTTCGGTTACTCTGGATCGCTGCGCGGCGGCAGGTTCTTCTACCAGTTTTATCCGATACAGGCGAAGATTGTCAGGCTGACGAATCTGGACCCCAACTTCTACACAACTCTTTCAGGCAACCCGTTCATGAGGGACGCCTACCAGAACCACTTCGACGTAGGTTCCGGGTTGGTTGCCTACTACACGACCAGCACTTCTCTGATGCCCAAGGAGACTTATGAATATGCCCGTCTGCAACTTGAGGCATCAGGCAATGTCCTGAGCCTGTTCAACGGTACAATGAAAACGGACGAATACGGCTCCAGACTCATCTGGAACACTCCATACTCCCAGTACATCCGCACTGAACTGACGTTGTGCAAGACTTTCGTCTTCGGGAAGAACGGCGGTCAGGCTTTGGCCATACGTCTTCTGGGCGGTGTCGGCTATGCCTATGGCAACTCGTCCACCCTTCCGTTCGAGAAACAGTTCTACAGCGGCGGAGCGAACAGCATGCGGGGATGGCAGGCCCGCGCACTGGGTCCGGGGGGTTCAAAGGCGGACACGACGTTCGTGATTCCGAGCCAGACCGGCGACGTGAAGCTGGAGGCCAATCTGGAGTACCGTTTCCCGATGTTCTGGAAACTGTGCGGCGCGGTCTTCACTGATGTCGGCAACATCTGGACCCTTAAGGAAGCCGACGGCGATGACGGCACGCATACCCGGTTCGATCTGAAGAACCTCGCCACAAGCCTTGCCGCCGACTGGGGACTCGGCCTCCGCGTTGACCTTAACTTCCTGATTCTCCGTCTGGACATGGGCATGAAAGTCTATGATCCCTCCCGAGACACCGCCCGCTGGCTAACCCCGTCCCGCTGGCTGAAGAAAGACGGCTACTCTATCCACTTCGGTGTCGGTTACCCGTTCTGACGGGCTGTCCGAGTTTTTTCACTCTTTGCCTGAGCGTTTCTTTCCTATCATTGAAGAATATTTAGTATTTTTGTAAGGAATCACGCCCTTTATGGAGCTAAACAACAATGCAGATGGACAAAGATAGACAAGTCTCTCAGGCCATTCTTGAAGAGGTACGCGAAATGATGGATAGAGTTATGAACAGAGTACTCATAACCGACCCGTTCGTGGTTGAAAAACACCATGCATCAAAACCGCTTTATGCAGCCCTTGTGCCGGACGAAATATTCAAAGGGTCTCATTTTGAACGTAGATTCGTCACCCCTTTCGGTTCCATATGGGAAAAGCTTACCGTTTCAGCCGCAACAGTCTTCCATGGAAGTTGTCTGCAAGGTTATACTATACGAGGTACAATAGGCGAAAACAGTCTCCGACGTATTCAAGAAACCCTTAATCGCCTTGAACATCCTGATAAAGGTTTGAGAACGAAACCTGACTGGAATGAGGAACTTGCATACATCAAAGCGGGAGGTGGCAACCCGGTTCCGGCAAGTGTTGTATGTGACATTTTTATTCCAAGCGCAAAAACCGGAGAGAATTATGCGTTTGAGCTCAAAGGCCCGCTCCCTAACAGCGACCAGACCAAGGTCAGCAAAGAAAAGATGTTTAAGTTGCTGGCCATGAACGAGCATCCAGTAAAGGCCGCATACTATGCTCTTCCATATAATCCTTACGGGAAATCAAGAGAAGAATATGCCTGGACTTTCCCTGCACGATGGTTCGACATGAAACACGACGAAAGTGTCCTTATCGGCGAAGATTATTGGGACATGATAGGCGGCGAAGGTACGTATCAGCTGTTCATAAAGGAAATCAACAAGTTAGGCGCATCTTTCAAAGAACGGATATATAGAGAATATCTTGGAGTCGAGCCTCCTGCCGGATACGATAACAACATTCTGATTTGATGGCAAAATTCACATTCATAGACTTGTTCGCCGGAATCGGCGGATTTCGTATCGCATTGAGTGGTGTAGGAGGATCTTGTCTGGGATTCAGCGAGATAGCTCCGGACGCGATAAAAGCATATTGTGCCAACTTCGGTGAACCAGAATCAGCAAACTTCGGCGATATCACAAAACTTAAGGATCTTCCGGCACATGATTTCATGACAGCCGGCGTACCCTGTCAAAGTTGGTCGATAGCGGGGAAAAAACTTGGATTTGACGATGACAGGGGACAGCTGTGGAATGATACCTTGTATCTCCTGAATAAAGTCAGACCTAAAGCATTCATCTTCGAGAATGTCAAAGGTCTTACCGACCCCAGAAATGCCGATGCGATCAATTATATAATGTCCAGAATCAGAGAGGCCGGATATCACGCCGAGAAATATGTCTTGAACGCCTACGACTACGGTGTGCCCCAAACCCGTGTAAGAATCTACATTATCGGCTTTCGGGATGAAATATATCACGATAGATTCAGGCTGCCGCCGATGTGTCCCGGCAAGATTTCTTTGACCGACATAATCGACGGACCGACAAAGGAAAAGAAGACCGGTGCAAGAGTCCCAAAGGCCCGCTGGAGTCTGTCATGTAACGATAAAGGTTTCAATGATTATTTCCTCTTCAATGACTTGCGTAATGGAGGAACGACCATTCATTCATGGGACATAGAGGAGACCACCGCTCGGGAAAAGTACATTTGCGACCTTTTGTTGAAGAACCGTCGCAAGAAAGATTATGGCATTCTGGATGGTAACGCTCTATCCTTACAACACTTCAAAGGTCTCGACCCTTCCATCCGCAAGGATGAGCTTGACGTTTTGGTGGAGAAGAACATCCTGAAACACGTTCCTTACCAATACCGATATGTAGGCGGTGCGTCCGGCTTCACCGATGCGGAAGACCTTGTGTTAAGTTTCCGCCACGGCGATTTCATCACTGTGGATGAACTTAAAGTCAACAAGCAGTTCAAGATAAGGAAAGTCGGAATCTCCGACACCATCGAAAGTCTTGTCAACAAAGGGATTCTCGAGTGCAATGATCTGCGGTACGACTTCAAGCACGGTAAAATAAGTACCGGTCTCTATGGCATCAACAGAATATTCCTTCGTACATCAAAGATATACCCTACAATGGTTGCCAGTGACACAAACGACTACATTGCCACAGTAAACATTGATGCGGACACACCTGAGGAGTACAAAGAAGAGTTTATGGAAAAGATTTACCGTCCCCATAATTATCGACAAATCACCAAAGAGGAGGCTTGTATGATTCAAGGGTTCCCGGCGGATTTTGTACTGCCGGAAAGCAGACCGAGATGGATGAAACTTATCGGCAACAGCATTGCCGTTTCGTTGGTGAGGATGCTCGCCCGGTCAGTGGTAAAAACAGGAGTGTTCAATGAAACGGACTATACTAATTCTATGAGAGATGCTTCCCCAGCCGAACAGGATTACTGTCAAGGGACACTATTTGACTTTTAGAAGCTAATCCCGCAATTTCAAGGCGCAGACGTTCTCGACGTGCTGCGTGTGAGGGAACATATCGACCGGCT
>CAVERO010000006.1:0-37467 GCA_963617915.1 Candidatus Methanomethylophilaceae archaeon
CGGCGATGAAGTCCTGACCTACAGGGACGCCGTTCTTGAGGTTGAAGTAGTCGTAAACTGCTCCGAACGGAAGTGACTTGGCCTCTTCCAGAAGGGCGAGGCGCTGGAAGTGCTTTCCGTTGTCCTCGTACTGGCGGAGGGTCTGGAGCGGCTCAAGGAAGGCCTGAAGCATGCATTTCTGGGTCGAGCGGGTGCCGATGATGTAGGCTCCGATGCGGTTTATCGAGGCGTCGAAGTAGTCAAGACCGATGTGCGTGCGGTCGAGGGCGCCTGCGCGGACCACCTCCTTGAACAGGTCGAGGGTCTGATCGTTCATCGTGACGACGTGGTCGGAGTCCCAACGTACAGGACGGCTCGTGTGGAGCATCAGCTCCGGCACGAAGAGAAGCAGGGAGGCGACCATGTCGCTGATGTTCTCGGTCTGCTCGTAGTGTCCTGTGTCGAGGGTGTACATGAGCTTGCGGGTCGAGCAGTAGCCGGTCACGAAGTCGTGTGAGCCGACGGTGTAGCTTTCAAGGCCGATTCCGAAGAGTTTCGCCTCAAGGCAGGTCTTCATGTCAGGAAGGTTCTCGGCGAGAATCTCGTCCAGAGACTGCGCCATGATCTCACGGTAGCGGAGACGCTCCACGGTCTGGTCCTTCGATCCGTCGTGAACCCAGATGTTCATGATGCAAGAATCGTTCTGGAATTTGCCCATCGCGTCGGCCACCCTGCGGCAGCGCTTTGTGTGCTCTATCCAGAAGTCACGGATTGACTTGTCAGGGTTGGCGAGGGAAAGGTCACCGCTCTTAGGGTGCGAGAAGGATGTGGAGTTGAAGTCGAGCTTCATTCCGTTCTCCTTTCCCCATTCCATCCAGCTCTGGAAGTGAGCCGGCTCAACCTCGTCACGGTCAACGTGCTTGCCCTGAAAATCCCCGTAGATTTCGTGCAGGTTCAGGCGCTGTGTTCCTGCAAGAAGGCTCTTCACGAACTTGATGTCGGCGCGGAGCTCGTCGATGTTGCGGGCGCGGCCGGGGTAGTTGCCAGTGGCCTGGATTCCGCCTGTGAGCGCGGTGTCGTTCTCGAAGCCCATCACGTCGTCGGCCTGCCAGCACTGGAGGGAGATCGGGGTCTTCTCAAGAAGCTCTATCGCTTTGTCGGTGTCCACGCCGATGGCGGCGTAACGCTCTTTGGCCATCTCATAGGCCTTGGTTATCAAATTCTCGTTCATATTTTTTTTGTGTTTATGATTTGTTATGTAATTATTATCAAATAACAGCGGCGGCGCATTGTTCAGGCTCCAGACTCTTGGGCTCAGACCCGAAAGTCTTTATCTCTGTGGCTCGTAAGTGACTGTCTGTATGGAATTTCCGATGATGCGGCGCATGTCCCAGCGGTCGCCGACAAGCCCGGCTACCTTCGCCTGAAGCATGATGTTGCCGATCGCCGTGCCTTCCGTCGGCCCCGCGATGACGGGGATTCCGAGGGTGTCCGCGGTCAGCTGGCTCATCAGCTTGTTCGCCGAGCCGCCGCCTATGACGTGCAGCCTCTCAATCTTGAAGGATGCGAATCCCTGAAGCATCCCGATGACTTCCTTGTACCTCTCCGTGAGGCTGTGGTAGATGCAGCTGACCATCTCGCCGTCACTCACCGGAACCCTCTGGCCGGACTCCTTGAGGGCGGTCTTGATCTCGGCGTCCATGTCCTTAGGGGCGGCGAAACGCGGATCGTCCGGATCGATGGTCGAAGTGAAGCCGATGGCCTCGCGCGCCATGGCCTCTATTTCCGGGTATGAATATGTCCGTCCTTCTCTCTCCCAGGTCTTGCGGCTCTGCTCAAGCAGCCACATTCCCGTGATGTTCTTGAGGAAACGGGTCGTGCCTTCTATTCCGCCCTCGTTAGTGAGGTTATATTCATAAGACTTCTCATTGATGATCGGGGTCTTGGATTCGATGCCCATCAGGCTCCAGGTGCCGCTGCTCAGGTAAGCGAAGTTCTCGCCTGACGCGGGTACGGCCGCGATTGCAGATGCGGTGTCGTGACCGGCGACGGCGATCACAGGGACAGCCTCCATTCCGGTCTCCTCGCAGATTTCCTTTTTCAGCATTCCGACCTTTGTGCCCGGCTGGGTGATGTCCGGCAGGATTGAAGGGTCGATTCCGAGACGCTCAAGCAGGTCTCTCTGGAAGTCCCTCGTGCGTGGGTTGATGAGCCCGGAGGTGGATGCGTCGGTATATTCACAGACCATCTCTCCTGTCAGCATGTACGCCAGCAGGTCCGGCATGAAGAGGATCTTGTCGGTCTGCGGCAGCCTTGAACCGGCTTCCTTGCTTTGCGCGTAGAGCTGGAAGATGGTGTTGAAGTTCATTATCTGGACTCCCGTGACGGAGTAGAGCTCCTCGCGCGGGATGATCCCGAAGACTTCCTCCGGGATTCCGTCTGTGTAAGGATCCCTGTAAGCCCTCGGCAATCCTATGACCTCACCGTTCCTGCCGACGTGCCCGAAGTCCACGCCCCAGGTGTCGATGCCGATGGACTCGATCTTCACACCCGTTCCGGCGACCTTCTTGAGAGCGGCCTTGAAATGGTTGAAAAGGGAATTGATGTCCCAGTAATACTTTCCGTCGATTTCCTTGACGGCGTTGGGGAATCTATAGACTTCCTCTGAAGTCAGCCGGTCGTTCTCGACAGTGCCGATGATGGCTCTGCCGCTCGTGGCTCCTAGATCAAAAGCAAGAAATTTCATGAATTACGTGGCGTTTTTTATCATTACAAATTTTGTCTTTTTCCGCCGTTCTGCCGCTGAATATTTTGACATTATGACTTGGAAATTTGATAGGGAATATTTTTTTGCTATATTTGTGACGCACAATTAGTAACAAAAGGTCCGCAAAACAATGGCTTCGGTTCATCTCAAATATTTGGCGGTCAACCCTGTTGACCTCAAGTGGGGGACAGCCGTCAACTCGGTGGGTTTTCAGGAAATCGCGCCCGGTATGGACTACCCGCCGCGCAACCATCCGTCCCGCTATGTGTTCTCCGTGTCCAGCGGAAGGATTCTTCAGGAGTATCAGCTTCTCTACATCACAGAGGGCAGGGGGCGCTTCTCCTGCGAGACTTTGGGACGCTCGAAGTCAATTCAGGTGAAAAGCGGGATGATGTTCCTGCTCTTCCCGGGGGAGTGGCATTCTTACTATCCGGACAAATCGGCGGGGTGGAAGGAATATTGGATCGGCTTCAACGGCGAGTTCATCGACAATCTGATCCGGCAGGGCTTTTTCTCAAAGGACAGGCCGTTGTTCAAGGTGAATATCCACGAGGACATCGTGAACCTTTACACGTCGGCGATCAATGCGGCGGTGGCGCAGGAGTCCGGTTTCCAGCAGGTTCTGGCCGGGATCGTGGACCGTTTGCTCGGTCTGGCGTATTTCTACGACAGGAACTCGCAGTATCAGGAGTCCGACACGGCTAACAAGATCAGTCAGGCCAAGGTGATGATCCACAGCCAGTATATGACTATCTCGCCGGAGGAGGTCGCGGCTAGGCTGTGCCTCAGCTATTCCTCTTTCCGCAAGACGTTCAAGGAATATACCGGCTTTTCGCCGGCGCGGTTCATCAATGAGGTTAGGATGAGCAAGGCTAAGGAGTTGCTGACCAACACTTCGATGAGCATCAAGGAGATTGCCTACAATGTGGGCTACAACAACCATGACTATTTCTTCACGGCGTTCCGCCATATGACCGGACAGACTCCGGCTGAATACCGGAACGCTACCCAGGTCGCCAAGTTATAGTCTTTTCGGTCACTTGGCTCGTCGAAGTGCAGCAATCTGCCGGAGTGACATGGCTGGGGCGACATGGCTGGAGCGACAGCGAAAAAAAGGCAAATGGCAGATTTTGCACGTTACCAAAATCTGCCATTTGATTTTTTCGCTGTCTATCGTTGTGGCGACCGGGTATTTGTTTCCTGCTGTCTATCGTTGTGCCGGTCAGGTGGTTATCGTTCTCCTATTAGCCGGACTGGGCCTAGGAGGCCGGAGGGGAGGAGTTTGTCTGTGGATTTGTAGAAGCGGCGGATGGCGGTGACCGGGTGTTTTTCGCCTGGTTGGACATCGCCGATCATCCGGTTGCGCCAGACGTTGGTGACCTTGATTTCCAGAAGGTTGTCACCTTCTCTCAACAGAGGCCTTATGTCGGCGGTTCTGAACGGGGATTTCCAGAGGACACCCGCTCCTGTGCCGTTGACGGCAATGTCGGCGATGTTCTTGACGGCTCCCAAATCCAGGAATATCTTTGAGTTGTCTGCCAGTGTGGTGGAATCGACAGCTATCGTGGTCCTGTAAACAGCGGTGCCGGAGAAGTACTTGACGGTCGGGTTCTCCTTATGGGTCCAGGACATCAGTTCCGTGAATTCTTCATCAGCGGCGCCGCCGTTCTTCTGATTGAAATGCACTTGCCAGATGGTGTTTATGCTCTGGATTACGGTTGTTCTCAGTGTCTGGTTAGTCGCTTCGATGGTTGGTGAACCTTGTCGAACCACAGGCTCGGCTACCGTAACGTTACGGTCATTGACCTTGCGTTGTGCTGAGTCTGCCGAAATGTCCAAGTGATTGACACTCTTGATAGAGTTGACAGAACAGGTGGAATCGGACGCTTGAATCAGGGCGGAGTCGGCGGAGTTGACAAACACCGTGTCCACGGTCACATTGATCTGGGGCTTGTCGGAAAACACGACGAACCTTGCGTCTGCGGAAAGCAGCGGAATCGTGACGGTAGAACGTCCGCCGGTGCGCTTGACCACAGCATCCGTCACCTCACCGTTCTCAGGATTGAATATGGCAGCGAAGTTCCCTCCGTCCCTGAAACTGAGCTCCACGTTGGAGTCTTTCCCGGAGAAGTTCCGCACCCAGTAGATCTGGGTGCTGTCCGGAAGGATCCTGTGGACATATTTAAAGTCTCCGTAGCTGTCCGGTGCGTTCGCCGGCGCCTCGGTGGCGTCTTCCTGGTCACTGAGCTTATCCTGGTCACTGAGCATGTCGAAGTGACTGATCCCGTCCTGGTCACTGAGCTTGTCGAAGTGACCAGGAATCGCTTCGACAGGCTCAGCGACCGGTTCAGCGACCGGTTCGGCAACCTGTGAGGCGACCGGTGAAGTGACAGTGGCCCGGAAATCCGGCCCGATTCCGCTTCGCCTGAGACAGTCCTCAAGACCTTCGGTGAACACATTCCTCCGTCCGGAATGCCAGATGGCATCCACGATTGAGGCGAACGCCCTGTCGTCGGCCTTGAGACCGGCGCACTTTCTTGGCTCCTTGCCGCAGATGATCACCCCTGCGTCGGCGAACTCCTTTATTTTTTTAAGAATATCCAAGGACATAACCTCACAGTTCCTGTCCATCCACAGAACCCTGTAGCGCGCTCCTGACGGCGCCACAAGAGTTCCGTTCTCAATCCTCACTCCGGACCTGAGCACGGTCGGGTTGGCGAAATCGTAGTTGTAGCCGTCCGGGACCCGCGGCAGACTGCCGAAAGCCTCACCGCCGTAGAGTCCCGTGATATTCATGTCCTCTCCGTAGTATAACAATATGTCGGCGACGGAACTTCCTTGCTGAAGCATCGAACTCGAGCGGGCAAGATAATCTGTGAGCACCCAGGCATATTCCCCCCAGGTCTCGTTCCTGTGCAGCCATTGCCCGTAGCGGAAGAGTTGGAGGCCAGGGAGATATTCGTCGTTCGGCTGGGATGCTGACTCGTGGATCACGAACCTGTTGACCCCGGCGCTGAGCCCCACGTCAGCGATGTACTTCATGTTCTCCGGACAATAGGTGTACGCCCGTCCCTCGTCTCCGTTCACCGAGAATGATTCGGCGGCGACTAGTGGCTGGCCGTAAATGTGTGACACGGAGGCTGATTCCCTGATGTCGCAGATCGCCGACGGCACCGTCGAGCCGGTCGGAGTGTTCTCCATCCAGAACGCCGCCATCGGAATCGTGGCCTTGATCTTCGGGTCCATTCCGTCACCGGTGTAGGCTCTGCCTCCCTCGTGGGACTCCGTGTAGCGGCCGGCAAGACCGTATTCATTGACTATGTCATTGATTCTGTCGTAGTTTTCGCAGAACAGTTCGCCGATGGTGCGGCGCCAGTCCCAGAGAAACCGTTCGCTCATCCCGGAACTCCCGATGATCTCTCCCGCGAGCACGGGAAGCCACGGCAGAAGGTCGTAGCCCCGGCGCGCCTTGAACTCTTCGGCGAGTTTCGGGGTCCACGTGCAGGCTCCGGCCTCGTAGCTGTCAACAAGCAGATAGCGGATTCCTTTCTCGCCGAGCATCCCTCCGGCCGCCTCCTTATAGAGGTCAACATAGGTGCGGAAATATCTCATCCAGGCGTCCGGATCCAGTTTGTCCACTTCCAGGCCTGTGGCTTCGGGGGAGGCCGGGTGGTTGGTCTTCCCGGTGATCGACCACCCGAAGCGGTAGATTCTCCATCGTCCTGCCGGCAGCGTGCATTCAAGTTTCCCGTCCGCCGCCATCTTCCCGGTCAGGTCGATGATGTCAGAGGTTCTGATGGCATCCTTTGAATATGCCGTGTGGTATTTCCAGAAGTCGTGTATGATTCCGAATCCTCCAAGTTCCTGACTGTGATTTATTTTTGCGACCGTGAACAGTTCCAGTGACTCCAGTTTCTCTCCCTTGACCCTGAAGAACCGGGCGCAGGTGGGCGGAATGTTCAGTGTCAGGTACGGCAGCACGGTCGGCTCTATGTCGCAGACCTTCCGCCATTTCATCCCGTCGTCGCTGCATTCGAGAGTGTTCCTGCATTCAGGCTTGCCGGTTCTCGGGCGGCCGCTCATCGCCATGCTCTTTAGCGTCAGTGCCTTGATTGTCTGTGGATTCCTGAATTCCACGCTGATCTCGGACTCGCTCTTGCCGATCTGCGCTCCTAGTGCGTTCATCGATTTGTCTGAATTTGGCAGCCTGACGGCGATGACGTACAGATCCTTGCCGTAAGGTTCGACCTTGATGCGGTCGTTGTCCGTCCTGTAGTCCTGGTACGGGCCGACAACGTTGTAGAGGTCTGGGAGTTGCACGGAAATCTTGCCGCCTCTAGTGTCGATTGACCTCCATTCGAGTTTCTTGATGGCATCTTCAGGCTTGACCCATGTGCCGCCGGTCGAACTCCAGCCCGGCGCGCTTGCGATGGTGACATCCATGTCCAGCGAGTCCGCAAGGGCCAGCGCGAACCTGAACGCGTCTTTCCATCCGTCGCTGAGGTAGGGGAGTCTTACCTTTGCCGCCCTCGGCATGTTCACGCCGCCCGCGTCGAACTGGTGGAAGCCGCCGATTCCGTTGCGCTTCATCCATTCGATGTCCTTGCGGATGCCTTCCTTGGAGACGTTCCCGTCCATCCAGTGCCACCAGACCTGCGGCCTAGCGGCTTTCGGCGGAGCCTGAAAAGCCTTGACAAGCGTGGAAGTGTCAGCCTTCCTTATCAATGAATATGTCAGTGTGGTGTCAATGTCAGGTGCGGCTGACAGGTTGTGTGCCAGCATAAGTGTCAGCGTCGTGAGAGTTATTCCGATTCTCATGTTCCTCATAATAATAATATTCAAAGATAGTCATCGCTTCCCATTATTTCAAGCGCAGAAGGTAACGTAAGTCTGAAGAATTTGCCGATTCCTTTAAAATCTGATGCTTTGATTTTGAATTTTGGCAAATACGTTGAGATATTCCTGCAAAAAAGAATTTGGCACGGATAATGCTTATGTTCCGGCAGAGTTAATTGGTTCTAATAGGATTTTATCTTTCTAATCTTTTGGCCTGTGAGGACTGTTTATCATACGTTTTATTCATAATTAGGTTTGTATTAAGTGGGAAGGTCGGGGCTGTGAAGTTCCGGCCTTTTTTGATGAAATCAAAAAAGGCCGGAACAAGTTCCTCCTAATCCACCCCCAGTCACTGCGTGACAGCCCCTGAGGGGCACCGGGGACCGTATTCCCCGAACCCCTTGCGTCGCTCCGCTCCGTTCGTTCTGGCAAAAAGGCCGGAACAAGTTCCTCCTAATCCACCCCCAGTCACTGCGTGACAGCCCCTGAGGGGCACCGGGGACCGTATTCCCCGAACCCCTTGCGTCGCTCCGCTCCGTTCGTTCTGGCAAAAAGGCCGGAACAAGTTCCTTATTCGTTTATTGTGGTCAGGCAGTACGGGCCGGCATGGAACACGGCGCCGCGGCTGAAAAGTGGCTGGAGTTCAGGCGTTTCCTCCAGACGGGATGTGCGTGTGATGATGGTCAGCGGTCTGTCGGAATCAAGGGCGTACTTGACAAGACGCTCCGGCTCCTTGCCGTAGTCGGTGATCTGACGGCCGATGTAGGCATCGATGTTCTCGGGCCGGTGCAGGAAGACCGTGGCCACGTCGGTGCCTTCCGGAACCTTGGCGCAGATAGCCCCGTAGCCGATGTACGGATTGATGTCCTTGACCACCGCCGAGGCCGAGAACACCGCCAGAAACAGACCGGCACCAAGAAGAAGCGCCGGAATGTTCCAGACCTTCCTTTTGAAGAGGAAGAACGTTCCCAAAGCGTTGGACAGAGTCAGCAGGATGACACCGTTGGTCACCGGTGCTTCGCAGGCGAAAGGATATTCGCTCAAAAGGTCTTCCACAGCCGGGATGCGGACTGCCCCGAAGAGAACCAACAGCGCGGCCAACCCGATGAGCGTGAATATGATAGAGAATATTCCAACAGACCATCGCATCCAGCCTCGCTCCCCGATGCGGTCAAGAACGGTAGGGAACAGATAGACGCAGAACGGGAGGACCGGCACAAGGTAGATCGGCAGCTTGGAACTGAACGAGGACAGCATCGCCACGGTGGCGATGATCGCGCAGAGGAACAGAATCTCTGTGTCGGAACGTTTCTGCATGGCCTTTGAATCAGGACAAGCCGCGCGCAAGCCGTAGGTTTTGCAATCTGAAGCCTCAGGAATGTCCCCGTTCCCGGTCTTCCGCACAGGAAGCAGAGATGCCACAAATGTCCCGACCAGCAGCAGGCAGTACGGTGCCAGACACCAGATGATGGTCACGAGATAGAACCAGAACGGCTTGGCGTGGGTGAAGGCGTTGACCGCCCTCCCGACGGTCTGCTTGACCAGCAGGTTGTTGATGTAGTCCGGGCCGCCCTCGAACCACACGCAGACAAGCCAGACGGCTGCAAGCCCGGCGATGATGCCCCAGGTCTTGAGACCCAGGTACTTGCCGAATCCTTTCCGGTCCCGTTTCGCCGCAAGGAACGCTGCGGCCGCAAGCGGCGGCATCAGAAGCCCCACCGGCCCCTTGGTGAAAAGCGCAAGGAAAATCCACACCGGAAGCATCACGGAATCGGACTTCCGCGCGCCTTCCCCGGAGTACATCCTGTAGAACGTCCGCAGCGCCAGCACGATGAACAGGCTCATCAGCATGTCCATCCTCAGCACGACCATTGTCCCGAGGAACATCACGCACGTCAGCGTCATTCCGGCCAGAGCCATCCTGTCCATCACCGGCTTGCCTTTCATCACCCACTTGTCCATTATCCCGACGACGCCGAATGCCGGAAGGAGCGAGAACATCGAAAGCGCAAGGCCGCAGTGTTGGCCGAACAGCAGACGGCACAGCATCACGAGCCAGAAATAGAGCGGCGGTTTGTCGGCGTAAGGAATGCCGTGGTTATAGAATGCGAATATATGCCCGTCAGCTATGGCCTCGTCCGCTATGCTGAGGTACCTCAGCTCGTTGGAGGGCGTGAAGTCCCGCAGCAGCATCACCGGAAAGAGGCAGATGAGCGTGAAGGCGAAGACCGTCATCATAGGATGGCGGGTGAGGATGTTGCCCTGTCCGGGCTGAAGTCTGTCGTTAAGCATCTGATGTGTCTTTTTTTCCGGATTCCGGCCCCAGGACCAGGTTTCTGACATAGACTACGAAACCGAACACCTGACCGAGAATCAGCACGGGGTCGAGCCTTATGATTCCGTAGATGATGATCATTCCCGAGCCGACAATGCTGATGATCCAGAATCCGGTCGGCAGGACTGACTTGTGCCAATGATGGGAGAAGATGAACTGATAGACGAAGCGCAGCGTGAACATCAGCTGGCCGGTCGAGCCGAACACCACGAGCCAGAGGGGGATGTCGCTGTTGCGGAAGAAACTCTGGGAATATCCCCGCGCGTCTTTCAGCAGCAGAAGCGCCGCCACGAACGGAAGAGCCGGCAGCAGAATCTTGCCGAGGACTTTCATCCGGTTCCATATCCCGTTGGCGTACAGGTTCCAGAGATAGATGAAATAGGCGATGAACTGGCCGAGGATGATTGAGAAGTCATTCCTCAAGACACCGTAGATGAACATCAGGCAGGCTCCGGCCACGCTGAAGATCCAGTAGGACACCGGCGAGACCGACCGGTGGGCCATCTCGGATTTCAGCCACTGGAGAGCCGTCCTGAGCCCGAAGAACAACTGGGCGGAGAATCCTAGGGTGTAGGTGATCCAGACAGGAATATTGTCAAACATATTCCTGAACCTTAATTGCGCTCTTCATTGACATTGCCTTCCCCCACGGAATAGTTGATGTACCGCGGCTTCATCCAACGGTAGGCGAAGCAGTCCGCGAACGGTCCCCAGAGCCTGTTCCAGAGATGGAACTT
The DNA here is from genome assembly GCA_963617915.1 of Candidatus Methanomethylophilaceae archaeon. Classification (GTDB taxonomy): domain Bacteria; phylum Bacteroidota; class Bacteroidia; order Bacteroidales; family UBA932; genus Cryptobacteroides. Next base: position 10,655 of record CAVERO010000006.1, read on the forward strand.
GGATGTGCCGGCAGTGCGCGGAAAATGTCTCACGGGCGTCTGACCGAAGCTTCCGCCTTCCTGGAGCAGCACAAGGGCCGGCAGGAACCGGTGCATTCCCTTGAACATCGGAATCCTCTTCGCCGCATCCGCGCGTATTATCTTCAGAGGGCATCCGGTGTCCTTCGCCCCGTCGTGGGTCATCATATTCCTGAATCCGTTTGCTATTTTTGACTGGCACCGCTTGAACGCCGTGTCCTTCCGGTCCGCCCTGTAGCCGGTCATCAGGGTGTGGTCCTTCATCCCGTCCAACAGCAGGTTGAAGTCCTCCGGAGTGGTCTGAAGGTCGGCGTCCATGTAGCCGACATATTCAGAGAAGGCGTAGTCGAATCCCGCCTTGATGGCCGCGCTCAGACCCGCGTTCCTCCGGAAACTGATGTAGAAGATGTCCTTGTGGCGGGCGCAGACCTCCCGGATCATCTTAAGACTGCCGTCCTTTGACCCATCGTCCACAAACAGGGCGCAGGTGGGCACTTTACTGTGGGGGATGAACTCAGACAAAGCCTTTTCCAGATTGCGGATGTTGTCCTCCTCGTTGAATACAGGCACCACAATGGTCAGGGCATATTCAGATGTTCTGTTCATATTTTGAATGTTAACTTGATTTCTTGTAACTGATTATGGCCCAGCCTCCGAACGCGGCCGCGAAGCCGCACAGCGCCAGGAACTGAGGAATCATGTCCACAAATTTACTACCTTTCAGGTAAACAAGCCGCATCACCTCGATGAAATATTTAAGAGGATTGACGACGGTTATCGCCCGAGCCCAGTCCGGCATACTGGCCACCGGAGTGAAAAGGCCTCCCATAAGGAAGAATATCATGATGAAGAAGAAGCTCACGAACATCGCCTGCTGGATGGTTGAGGCGTAGTTTGAGACGACGAGTCCCATCCCCGACACGACCAGGATGTAGATTCCGGAGAACAGCATCAGCGTCCAAAGGCTTCCGGCGGGTGTGATTCCGTAAACTATCTTCGCGAGGCCGAGGCTGACAGCCATTATCACGACCCCGATGATCCAGAGCGGAATCAGCTTCGCCAGGATGAATTGGAACTTTCCTACCGGCGTGACGTTGATCTGCTCGATGGTGCCGCTCTCTTTCTCTCCGACGATGTTGAGGGCGGGGAAGAAACCGCAGATGATGGTCAGAAGCATCACCATCAGCGCGGGCACCATGAACACCTTATAGTCAAGCGAAGGGTTGAACCTGTAGAGAGGACTCACCGAGAATGAGGGAGTGTCCTTGCCTGCGGAAGTGACCCGCACCTTTTCTGAATATTCACGCAGAGCCGCCGAGCCCGAGACCATCGACACCATGTAGGAGGAGCCGAGAGTGCCTTTCGTGCCGTTCACGGCGTTCGCGGCTATCTGGATTTGCGAAGTCCGGCCGTTCACAAGGTTCCTCTCGAAATCCGGCGGAATCACGAGCACCATGTCGGCTCCGTCGCTGTCCACCTTGCCGAGAGCGTCAGGGTAGGAGGCCGACGTGCCGGAGATGTTGAAATAGGCCGAGCCTCCGATTTCCTCCACAAGTCTGTGCGACAGAGGGCTGTGGTCATTGTCAACCACATCCACCCGCACGTTCCTGATCTCCTGGTTCGCCGCCCAGGGGAAGACGAGCAGGGCCATCAGCGGCAGCGCGACGAGCATCCTCGGAATGATCTTGTTCCGGGACAGCTGCTTGAACTCTTTTTCTATGAGGAAAGACAACATGTTCTTAAGCCAATCTGGTCTTGAAATTCTTGACGCTTAACACGATGAGTATGATTGTGATGAGGAACAGCGCCCCGATTTCCGGCAATGTGTGGCCAAGCGGTGTGCCCTGAATCATTATCATCTTTATCGACTGGATGTACCAGCGCGCCGGGACGGTGGTGGAGATCCATTGCAGGACTCGGGGCATGCTCTCAATCGGGAATATCAGTCCGGACAGCAGCATCGTCGGCATCATCAGCCCCATTCCGGATGCGATCATCGCCGCCATCTGTGTTTCGACCAATGTGGAGATGAGAAGCCCCAGGCACAGGGTGCAGGTCAGGAACAGCACGGAGACCAGAGCCAGGGAGAACAGGCTCCCGGCGACCGGAACTCCCATCACGAGCACCGCGCAGAGAATGATGAGCGCAAGGTCGAAGATGGACAGCACAAGGTAGGGAATCGCTTTTGCGATGATGATCATCGCGGGGCTTACAGGGGAGGTGAGCAGGACTTCCATCGAACCCGTCTCCTTTTCCCGGACGATTGCCACGGCTGTCATCATGGCGCAGATAAGCATCAGAATCAAGCCCATGACCCCGGGCACGAAATTGTAGGAGCTCTTTCCCTGCGGATTGTAAAGCATCCTGACGACAGGGACGACCGACGCTCCCGCCATCCCTCTGTTCCCGGCGATTTCCTCCCGGCAGGAGGCCAGTATGCTGGAGGCGTAGGCGGTGATCATCGAGGCCTGGTTCGGGTCAGTGCCGTCGGCTATGAGCTGGACAGACGCTCCGCCGTCAAATATGTCGTTCGAGAAATTGTCGCTGAAGACCAGCACAAGGCTGGTTTTGCCTTCTCTGAATATGTCGTTGATCCGGTCGATGTCTGTGATCCTTTCGCTGACGTTGAAATATTCGCTGGCATCCATCCGTTCGACGATTCTTGCGGTGAGTTCGTCGTTGACAGGGTCGAACACGGCCACGGAGGCGTTCCGCACCTCGGTCGTGAGCGCGAATCCGAACAGCAGGAGCTGGGCGATCGGCATCCCGACTATGATGAGCAGTGTCCACCTGTCCCTGAAGATGTGCCTGAACTCCTTTTGTATGAACGCTGACAGTGACTTCATCTTGTTTTACTCTCCATTTCTTTTGGCTTCCCTCGCAAGGCGGCGGAACACCTCGTCCATGCTCTCCGCTCCGAATGTCCGCTTCAGGGCGGCGGGGGAGTCCATAGCCTTGATCCGGCCGTCAACCATAATCGAGACGCGGTCGCAATATTCAGCCTCATCCATGTAATGGGTGGTCACGAATATTGTGATTCCGTCGTCGGCCGCCTTGTAGATGAGTTCCCAGAACTGCCTTCTTGCCACAGGATCGACCCCTCCGGTCGGCTCGTCCAGAAAGACGATTCCGGGTCTGTGGAATATCGAGACAGAGAACGACAGCTTCTGTTTCCAGCCCAAAGGCAGTTCCTTGACCATGGTGTTCTTCTCGGAACTGAAATTCAACTCGTCAAGGAGCGCGTCAGTCTTTGCGGCTATCTCTTTCCGGTTCATCCCGTAGATTCCTCCGAAGAGAACCAGATTCTCTTTCACGGTCAAGTCCTCGTAGAGGGAGAACTTCTGGCTCATGTAGCCGATGTGCTTCTTGACCATCTCCGGCTGCCTGGCGATGTCGTAGCCCGCCACGGTTCCGGTTCCGGACGTCGGTCTGCTCAGGCCGCAGAGCATCCTCATAGCCGTGGTCTTCCCGGCTCCGTTCGCCCCGAGGAATCCGAACACCTCCCCGCGATGCACATCGAAGGAGATGCGGTCCACTGCCGTGAACGTCCCGAAACGCTTCGTCAGATTCTCAGTATGAATTACCTCCGCCATCATATTCTCATGAAGCAATCCTCCACCGAAGGCCGGACCTCGTTGATTGTGACATTGTTGTGCTTTCTGTCCCGAAGGAACTTTTCCAGATTCTCCACGTCCGCCTCACCGTCGGTGGAAAGATGCACGGAATCTCCGAACGAGAACGCCCGGACGGTGCCGGTGTAGGCCCTGAGGTCACCCAGCAGGGCGTGCATCCTGTCGGAGCGGACGGAATACAGCCTGTCCTGGAACTCCGCTATGATTCCTTCCGGGCTGTTGACCGTCAGGAACTTTCCGCTTCTCATGAGGGCTATCCTGTCACATCTCCCCGCCTCGTCCATGTACGGGGTGGAGACCAGAATCGTGATTCCGTCGTTCTTCAGTCTTCCGAGCATGTCCCAGAATTCTTTTCGGGAGACCGGATCGACTCCGGTAGTCGGCTCGTCCAGAAACAGCACCTTCGGCTTATGGATCAGGGCGCAGCACAGGGCAAGCTTCTGCTTCATTCCGCCGGACAGCTTCCCGGCCGTCCTGTCCTTGAAAGGCTCGATCTGCCGGTAGATGTCCTCCACCAGACGGTAGTTCTCCCGGATTGTCGCGCCGAAGAGGGTTGCGAAGAATGTCAGGTTCTCCTCAACAGTAAGATCTTGGTACAGAGAGAATTTTCCCGGCATATATCCGATTATGCGGCGGATTTCGCGGTAATCCTTCACGGTGTCCAGCCCTTCGACCAGCGCCGAGCCCTCGTCCGGAACCAGCAGGGAGGTCAGCAGACGGAACAGCGTGGATTTTCCGGCCCCGTCAGGACCGATGATTCCGAATGTCTCGCCGTGCCTGACGTCGAGCGACACGCCGCCCAGGGCCTTGACCTTCCCGTAGGACTTCACAAGACCTTCCGCCAGCACCGCCGAGTCTGTCAATGAACCGTTCATCATCAGAATTTGACCTCTCCGTACATTCCAAGTTTAATCAGGCCGTCATTTTTCACGGCGATCTTCACGGCATAGACCAGATTGGCCCTCTCGTCCCGTGTCTGGATGGTTTTCGGGGTGAACTCCGCCTTGTCCGAAATCCAGATGAGAGTTCCCGCATATTCCTTTCTTCCGGATGTGCCTTGATCCGCGAAGACTTTCACCGGCTGCCCGAGTTTGAGTCCCGTCAGCTGGTCGGCGGTGATGTAGGCGCGGAGCCTGATGTCATCCAGATCCGCGACCTTGAACAGGGCGCGTCCCTGCACTGCGAGTTCTCCGGCTTCTGAATATTTAGCCAGAACCGTTCCGTCCACAGGACTGGTGATGACGCATTTGCGGATTTTGTCATCGAGTTGGAGAATCTGCGCCTCAAGTGCAGCCGATTGACCTGAGACCCCGCTGTTGGCGTTCCGGAGGCTTTCCTTTTGTGCGGCGAGCTGCCTTTGGAGAACCTCCAGCTGTGCCTGGATGTCCTCGACCTGCTTGCGGTTCGAGGCTCCCGCCCGCTCCAGGTTCGTGAACCTTTCCAGCTCCTGTCGCTGTTTCTCAATCTGGCTTTCCAGAGCGGCTATCTGTCTTGAGATGTCGAGTCTGCCGCTTCCGACGGCCTTCATTGTGGCCTCAAGCTGGACTTTGCCCAGATAAAGCTGCACCGTGTCGATGCATCCGACGACGGAGCCGGCCTCCAGGCGGTCACCTTCCTGAAGCGCCAGGCTCATAATCCTTCCGTTTCCTTCGGCCGAGACCGTCACCTCGGTTGACTCGAAAACTCCCGAGGCGTCGTAAGCCTTGCTCCCTTCCCCGCAGGATGCCACCGCCAGCGCAAGAACCGCCGTCAATGAATATTCAATTGTCTTTCCCATTTTCATCCAGTCATTAATATGATTTGTGAATCAGTTGTTGGTCACGTATTTGAGGTTGTACATCGCAAGCAGCATCCTGACCTCGCGGGCGGCTTTCTCCTGCCTGGCCAGCAGCTCGTCGTTCATGAATCCGACCAGATCCGAGCCGGAAATCGTGCCTTCCGCCATCCGGGCCTCGTTGGCGCGGAGGACTGACTGACGCAGGGCGATGATCTCGTCATCATATTCAAGCTGCTCCTGCAACGCCCTGATTTCGCTGTCTTTGCCGCTGATGTCCATGCTGGTGTTCAGAAGGAATGTCTGCCTTTGGGTCTCTATGCCCGTCTTCCTTGTATCAATGAGGCGCAGGTCGTTCCTTTTCGTGTAGAAATTGCCTATGTTCCAAGTCATTCTGACACCCGCAGTCAGGTAAGGCCTGAACTCGTTGTCAAGCATGTTCAGACCCGGTCTGCCGTAGCCTCCGCTGACGTAAAGCCCGAATTTAGGGGTCAGTCCCGCCGTTATCTGTCTGTTTTGGGATTCCAGGGCTTTGAGCTGCGCCTCGTACATCGCCAGCTCAGGCCTTTGGATTTGTGATGTTTCGCTTATTATAGGCTCCGGTTTCGTGAGCGCCGCATCCTCTCCGAGGTCAAGCCCGGTCAGCTGTCCGAGCATCCGGATGTATGCCCTTTTGGTGTTGTCAAGGTTCAGCGCCTCTTGTCTTGTTTTCAATTGCTGGATTCTGATTGCATCCAGGTCTGCCTGCCCGGCCACCCCGTTCTCGATGTAGGATTCCACCTTCTTATAATTGGTCTCAAGATTCGAGAGCATCAGCTCGCACTGCTCTATGTTGCTCTGCATCAGGATTATCCCGAAGAACAGCTCGTTGACCCTTGCCCTCAGTCCGTAGAGGCTTGCGTCAACGCTTCTGGCATCCGCCTCCGCCTGGCTGGCCGCGGCGTCCTTCCGCGCCTTCACCGCGCCGCCGTCCCAGATTGTCTGGCTGACGTCGATGGAGGCTCCGTACTGGTCCTTGCTGATTGTCGGAATCATCCCGGCAAGTTCATCCGGGTCGATCATGCTTCCGAACTGGCTCTGCGCCAGTTTTTCTTTGTCCAGACTGAACTTTGTCACGTCCGACTGCCAGCTCGCCTTTGCCGAGAACGTCACCTGCGGCAGGTATGCCCTTGAAGCGTTGGACAAGGTGTAATCCTTTGATTTTTCAATCAATTCGTACTGCCGTACCAGCGGATAGTTCCTCTGCGCCGCGGCGTAGCACTCCTCAAGGCTGACTGTCCGTTGGCCGAGGCAGGGGAGGGCGGCCGCTACCGCCACCGTTGCTGTAAGAAGTAGTCTCATCGGTATATTCATTGATCGGTGTCGTTTTTGATCGCATTCCAGATGAACTCCACATTCTCTTCCCGGCGTCCCAGCAGAAACTCGTTCAGGTCCAGCTCCGGAGAAAGCTTCTTCAGCGCCGGTATGCACAGGAACGAGGAAGCGTTGAGGGAGATGATGTCCATTATCAGGCTTCGCACGCTGATGCTCCTGACGTGCCCCTCTTCGGTTTCCTTTTCCAGCAAGCCGTTGAACCAGAACAGGTAATCCGACAGTTTCGGTTTCACGAAGTCAATGACTTTCATCAGGTTCTCCTCGTTGTGTATCAGCTCGTCGATTATGAACCAGATGAACCTGTCGTTTTCCATCATAAGGTTGAACTGTTTTCTGATGAATTGCGAGATGATCTCCTTCAGGCTCAAGTCCTTGTTGTAAATCCCCTCCAGAATCTCCGCGAGCAGCTGCGCCTTTTCTTTGAACACCGTCTGGAACAGATTCTCCTTGGATCTGTAGTAATAGTGCAGCATGGAGTGGCTCACGCCGGCCCGGGCGGCGATTGACATCATCTTGGCGTTGCCGTAGCCCTTCTCCATGAACTCCTCCTCCGCCGCATTGAGGATTTTTGCGGCCGTGTCCATTTTCACCTCTTCCATAAGCTTATTCCTTTTCATCGTTTTCGGGAATATACTCTTCCGTGAGCAGAATCTTCACCGCTCCGATGACCACGAATGATAGTATCGCCATTCTCATAATTCTTTGACAATTAATAAGTACATCTTTTTATCCGCAACCCGTCAACCTTTTGTCCTATTAGACATTCTTGTTCGACAGTAATGTCCGACAAAAGTGTTCGACAAGATTGTCGATGCAAAGATATGCAGAAAAATCATATCCGCAAAGATTTGTTGGTATTTAGAAGCTGTTTTGGAATGATTCCTCTCTTTTCTTACACGGCCTTTCCGGCCATTTTCATCTTCGTCATCGGTCACGTAGCTACTGCTACGCTCCCTCTTCCGAAGCCGAAACTGTCTCGGATAATCCGCATAATAAAATTCGGGAATCATTCCAAAACAGCTTCTTATTTGTAATCCTAAAAAAGAAGTCCTTGAAATAATTAGGGTAGGCTTCTCTTCGGCAGTGTAGATAAAGCCCGCTACCTGATCGGGTCGAGGATTGACCGGCGGTAGAGGACGGTCTGGTAGAGGGACCGGTAGATGAGGTGGGAGTAGTAGGCGGCGAAGAGAAGGTGGGCGGCGGCCAGACCTGTCGGACGCAGCAGGAATATTCCTGAAAACCAGACCGCGAAGAAGGCCAGCACACAGCCGATGTTGGAGTCCCTCATGGCCTTGGTTGCGGTGGCTCCGGTGTAGATGCCGTCCCAGGTGAAGGCGGGGCAGCCGACCAGAGGTGTGACCAGCAGCCATGGAATGAATGCCTTGGCGGCCTGCAGCACAGAGGAGTCGGATGTCATCAGGCGGAGAAGCGGGGTTCCGGCCACGGCATAGATTCCAATGAAGACGACACCGAGCCCCATGCTCCAGGCAAATGTGTATTTCACTGTCCTGCCGACCAGAAGCGGGTCGCGCATGCCGACGTATTTCCCGGTCAAAGCCTCGCCGGCGAATGCGAAACCGTCCGTGAAGTAGGAGAACATCAGCAGAAGTTTCAGCATGATGGAGCAGGAAGCCAGAAGCACATCCCCGAAACGGGCGGAGATCGAGGTGAAAGCGAGATAGACTATTATGAGGCAGACCGAGCGGATGAACAGGTCGCGGTTGACAGAGAAGAACCTCGAGATTTTGCTTCCCGTGAAAGCTGCCCTAAGATCCGCAGTCCGCAATCCCCCGATTATGTTCCTGAATTTCAGAGCGACACGGCTTGATGCGAAAATGAGGCCCGCGTACTGCGCCACGACCGTACCCAAGGCGATTCCCTTGAAACCGAGTCCGTCAAAGCCTGTACCCGGGATTCCGAAAGCGAGAATTATGCTGAACAGGACGTTGCCCACGTTGACGATCACATCGGCGAGCATTGAGCTGAACGTGTCCTGCATCCCGATGAACCACCCTCGGAAAGCCATCAGGCTGAGTGTGGCGGGAGCGGCCCAGATGCGGATGTAGAAATACTCCAGAGCAAGCGACCGGACTTCATCGGAGCAGCCGACGAACAGGAAGATCAGTTTCTGGAACGGCCACTGTACCAGAATCAAGGCGAATGCTATGACCAGAGCCAGACCCACTCCTCTGACCAGATTGCCGACGCAGTCTCTCCAGTCCTGCCGTCCGAAAGCCTGGGCGGTCATTCCGCCTGTCCCGGCGCGCAGGAAACCGAAGTTCCAGTACAGCAGGTCGAACATCAGCGAACCGACCGAGACTCCACCTATCAGCGCGGCGGCCGAAGCGTTCAGGTGCCCGGCCACAGCGATGTCCACCATCCCGACAAGCGGCACGGTAAGGTTGGCCAGGATGCTCGGCAGGGCCAGTCTCAACATTTCCTTGTTCATCACGTTCATGCGGCAAAGGTAGCCATAATGCGGAAATATTCATTACCTTTGAGACTGGATATTCATAAAGGGCGGTTATGTCGGAAAACACTTCGGTAGAAAGGATCAAGGAGATAAGGGAGCGGCAGGAACGCTTCTTCAGGAGCGGGGTCACCCTTGACGTGAAATGGCGGCTGGAGCGGCTCAAGGCGTTCGAGGCTGCGGTGCGCAAATGGGAAAGGCCGCTGTGCGACGCGCTGTGGACGGATCTGCACAAGTCCTACGAAGAGGCATACCTGACAGAGGTCGGCATCCTCCTCGAAGAGATACGCTGTCAGGTTCATAACATAAGGAAATGGAGCCGACCGCACCGGAAGCCAACTCCGCTGAAGATGTTCCCGTCCCGGAGCCGGATCATCAGCGAGCCGCTCGGCACGGCGCTGATCGTCTCGCCGTGGAACTATCCCGTGCAGCTGCTTCTGGCCCCGCTTGCGGGAGCGGTTTCCTCCGGCTGCACGGCGGTACTGAAGCCCTCGCCTTACGTACCGAACGTCTCCGAGGTCACCCGCCGGATGATAGAGGACACTTTCAGCGATGAATATGTCGCCGTCATCCAAGGTCACAAAGACACGAACACCGCCCTTCTGGACGAACGCTGGGACATCATATTCTTCACCGGAAGCCCCGCGCTCGGAAGGACAGTGATGGAGGCCGCGGCGAAGAACCTTACGCCGGTCGTGCTGGAGCTTGGCGGAAAGAGTCCGTGCATCGTGGACAGAGATGCCGACATCAAGGTCGCCGCAAGACGCATCGCCTGGGGAAAGAGCCTCAACGCCGGACAGACCTGCATCGCTCCGGACTACCTGATGCTTCACGAAGACATAAAGGACAGATTCCTTAAAGAACTGGAATCCAGCTTCAAGGAACTTCTCGGGAATGATCCCCGAAAGGCGGAGCACTTTGTGCGCATCGTGAACGAAAAGGCTTTCGACCGCCTTGAAGGTTATCTGAAAGACGGACGGGTCGTTTTCGGAGGTCACACGGAACGGGGCGAAAGGTATTTCGGGCCGACGGTTCTGGACGGAGTCTCTTCGGACGCTCCGGTGATGAGGGAAGAGATTTTCGGTCCGGTCTTCCCGGTGCTGACCTTCAAGGATCTCGGCGAGGTCATCCCGTTCGTCACGTCAAGGGAGAAACCTCTTGCCTTGTACTATTTCGGAAGCCAAGGGGATTACGTGCTTCGCCACACGTCATCCGGTGGGGCCTGCATCAACGACACGATAATGCACATCGCTAACGGGAGACTGCCTTTCGGCGGTGTCGGGAACTCGGGTCTGGGCAGCTACCACGGCAAACGCAGTTTCGACAGCTTCTCGCACTACCGCTCGGTAGTCACCACCCCGACCTGGCTCGACCTGCCGTTCCGCTACATGCCGTACAGGTTCTTCAAAGTGGCGAAGAGGCTGCTGTAGAGCGAATTGCAATCTCGCACAAAGCAATCCTCAATCCTAAAACGAAGCTTGCTGCTTACCCTACGGGTCCGGTGACAGCCTCCGAGGACATGACGGAAAAAAAGCCGCGGATGAGCTGGCATCCGCGGCTTAAGGAGTGGTGTCGGGAAGAATCGAACTGCCGACACATGGATTTTCAGTCCATTGCTCTACCATCTGAGCTACGACACCGTTTCCGTTTGGGATTGCAAAGATAGGCATTTTTCCTTGGGTTGCAAATTTTTTTTGAGAAGTATTTGCGTTTTTCTTCGCCGAGTGGATGTTTTTGGCTAAATTCGCCTCTATGACAGGCAGGATTTTCATACAGGTGATCCTTCCGCTCCGGCTGGAGTGGGAGCCGTTCTACTATCTGGATGACGAAAGAACTGCTTCGGATAGGTCGCTTCGACGGTCGGTGAGCACTGTCGAACCACAGGCTCAGCGACCGGATTCTCTAATCCGTGAACAGTCTGGTTTGGTCACTGAGCCTGTCGAAGTGACCGAACAGGACGGAATACCTGTCAGAATCGGAGACCGGGTACGGGTGGATTTCGCGGGGAAGGAATATGTCGGAGTGGTGAGCGCGGTGGATGCCGGGAGACAGGCGGAGGCGATGGGGATAGTGGATAGGGTGAAGCCGGTTGCCGGAATGGCCGAGGGGCTTGATCCTGTCTCGACGGAGGAGATTATGCTTTGGAGACAGATAGCGGAATACTATCTGTGCACGGTCGGAGAGGTTTACAAGGCGGCTTACCCGGCTCATAAAGTGGCAGAAGAAGAAGTTTCTGCACGCAGGGAGGCACTCAAAGCGGAAAGGGAGGAGAAGAATCGGGCAAAGATCGAGGAGAAGATAAAGAGGCTGAATGAAAGGGCGGAGAAAAAGGCTGAACTGGCAGGTAAGGCCCGGAAGGCAGAGACACGGGACAGGTATTTGGCAGAGAAGGAGGCGCTGGAGAGGGAGATTATGTCGTTGGCCGGGAATGTCACATCGATGACCGGTGAAAGGGTCACTTCGACAGGCTCAGTGACCGAAAAGAACAGTTCACAAACAGGAAAGGACAGTTTAGTGACCGGAGCGGGCGGCTCAGCAAATGAACCTTATATCTCAGCGGCGTTTCGACCGGACGCTGAGCCTGCCGAAGCGTCGAAGAAGACCGGTAAGAGCATCGTGCTCTCGGAGGCGCAAGAAGAAGCACATTCAAAGATAAAAGAGATTTTAGCCCAAGGGAAACCGGCGCTGCTGCACGGGGTGACGGGATCGGGCAAGACCGAGATTTACCTGAAACTGGCGCAGGAAACGCTGGCGAAAGGAAAGAACGTGCTTTATCTAGTGCCGGAAATCGCGCTCAGCAGACAGCTGGAGGACAGAATCGGTGAGACGTTCCCGGAGGAGCTGCTGGTGTTCCACTCCGGCGAGACGATGTCTAAAAAGCGCGAGGTAGCCGCTATCCTTAGACATTGCGCATCGGCACAAGACATAAATGAATATGTGAATGTCCGCCAAAACACCATTGCAACAAAAAACAACGCCTCAAAAGTTCCGCAGATCGTCAAGGCTTCATCTTGCGAAGCCATAAAGAATACTAATCACCACGGCTATGTCGTTCTCGGTACCAGAAGCGCCATATTCCTGCCACACAATAATTTAGGACTAGTGATTGTGGACGAGGAGCACGACACGTCCTATAAACAGGACTCCCCCGCCCCGAGGTACAACGGACGGGAGACGGCGATAATGATGGCTAAGATCTTCGGTGCCAATGTGATACTTGGGTCGGCTACCCCTTCGCTTGAATCACTCTACAACTGTAGCGTCGGACGCTATGGACTCGTCACACTGAACAAACGATTCTACGACGCTGCGGACTCGGACATCGAGATTATCGACACACTCGCCGAACGCCGCAAGAACGGAATGATCGGTAACTTCTCCAGGAAACTCATCGAGCGTGTCAACAGATGTCTTGGCGAGCATCGTCAAGTCCTGATCCTCAGGGAGAGGCGGGCATATTCCCCGATCGTGCAGTGCCAAGAGTGCGGCGAAATCCCGAAATGCCGCCGCTGCAACGTGAGCCTGAGCCTTCACAGGCGCGCCGACGGAAGCGAAAGGCTCGTCTGCCACTACTGCGGCAGGGTGTACGAATATACCGGTAAGTGCCCGGAATGCGGCGGTGAGCTGAAGCCGCTTGGATCCGGAACCCAGAAGATCGAAGAGGAAGCGGCCAAACTATTCCCTGAAGCCAGGATCGCCCGTCTGGACAGCGACACGGCACAGAGCCGGAAATATGAGACTGACACGATACGGAAGTTTTCCAAAGGCGAAATCGACATCCTGATCGGCACAAGAATGGTAGCCAAAGGATTCGATTTCAGCGGATTGACACTTGTGGCCGTGCTTCAGGCCGACTCGATTCTCGCTCAGGAGGACTACCGGGCTGACGAAAGAGGACTCCAGCTTCTGGAACAGTTCAGGGGGCGATGCGGACGGCGCGGAGAGAAAGGACTGTTCGTCATCCAGACATCCCAGCCGGAACACCCTGTCTATCAAAGCATAGACGGGCAATTGGACGAAAACGGCACGATAGCCAGATTCCTCGGAGAAAGAAAGATGTTCGGTTATCCGCCATATTCAAGGGTCATCGGAGTCGTCATCAAGGATTACAATCAGGCGAGGGTTGATTTGCTTAGCCGTGAGCTTGCGGAAGCGATCCGCAGTGCGCTGGATGTCAGAACCGGCTTTGCTCCCGGCGTTCAGAGCGGCCCGAATGTCATAGGCCCGTATTCCCCTGCCATCGACAGAATCTCGAATCAGAACATCCGCCAGATCAGGGTGTTGCTGCCGAAAGACAGGGCTCTCGTAAGAAACAAGGAAACGCTTGCGGCGGCGGTGGAACGTTTCGAAAAGGATAAAAAATATTCAGGCCACATCTCGCTTGATGTCGATCCGGCCTGAAATAGAATTTCTTTATTCTCGCAAAAACGCACGTTCCGTCCACCGAAACGGCGATTTCCCGGACAAACTGTGATCTATCAGCAGTTTGTCCGGTAAACAGGGCTTTTTCCGGACATTGTGTATCAGCTGTAGAAAGGATCGAAAAAAGCCTCTTGTGTTTTTTTACAAAATGCTTTCAGGCAAATGTCCTTCCCAATGCGCCAGAAGGCATATCGGGATGAATTTCGGTCAACCTGAAGGCATACTTTTTCAGCCTCAAGTGTGGCAGAGGATGTTCTGCGGCACTTGAGGCTGAAAGTATTTTGTAAGGATGATCGTTCAAAAAACCGCGGGGTGAAGGAGGGAAAATAAAACAAGACCGAATGATTTATTCGTCATTTCAAGAGATTTTCAGTAACTTTGAAACTTGAATATGCTCAAGTTTCGCATCTGCGAAACACCGCTCTTCTTCACTGCTTGCAGTGAAAGCAAGTCCCTCCCCCGAGGGGAGGGATTTAGGGAGGGGGTAACGTGAAAGGCCCAGAGGGATGTGCGAAGCACAATCCCTCCCCCGAGGGGAGGGATTTAGGGAGGGGGTAACGTGAATGGATGAGGGTGGGCAATCACCTTCGAATGCGAGATAAAGTATTTTACAGCAAGTAATTGCCTACCTGCGAAAGTTGAGTGAATATACATATAGGATATGGGAAAAGTCATAGCGATAGCCAATCAGAAAGGCGGGGTGGGCAAGACCACGACCGCCATCAATCTCGCCGCGTCGCTCGCGGTGCTGGAGAAGAAGGTCCTCATCATTGACGCCGATCCTCAGGCGAACACGACGTCCGGTCTGAACTTCTCTCCGGACAACGACGAGAAGAGGACAATCTACGAGGTGATGATCGGCACGATTGACATTCAGGACGCTCTGATCCAGACGGAGATTCCTGACCTTCAGATGATTCCGTCGCACATCAACCTTGTCGGAGCGGAGATTGAGATGATTGATGCGGAGGACAGGGAAACCATCCTGAAGAGAAGGCTCGCCCCGATCCGTGACAACTACGACTACATCATCATCGACTGCTCCCCTTCTCTGGGGCTCATCACGATCAACGCCCTTTCGGCCTCGGATTCCGTGATGATTCCGGTGCAGCCGGAGTTCTTCGCCCTTGAGGGACTCGGCAAGCTGCTCCAGACCATCAGACTGGTTCAGAGCGGGGTGAACCCGTCGCTTACAATCGAAGGGTTCGTGGTGACGATGTTCGACGGCAGGACAAAGGTTCACGCACAGGTTGTGAACGAACTAAAGGAGCATTTTCAGGAGATGGTGTTCAATACGGTGATCCAGCGGAGCATCCGCTTGAGCGAAGCGCCTTCGCACGGAAAACCTATCATCCTTTACGACGTGGTCAGCAACGGCACAACCAACTACATGAACCTCGCCAAGGAAGTGTTGGAGAAGAACGAAAGATAAATTACAATGAGCAGCAGCAATAAGCAGGAAAGCAGACTGGGCAAGGGGCTCAGCGCCCTTCTGGGAGACATCCAGACAATCGGGCCGGAGAGGAAGCCGGTAGGATATATTAATAAGGAAATCGCCGGCTCAAAGCCGGTGCAGGACTACGGCGACGTGCTCCGCATCCCTGTGGACTTGATCGAGCCGAATCCTTACCAGCCCCGTATGGCGTTTGACAGCGAGGCTCTGGAGGAGCTTGCCGATTCAATCAGGACTTTCGGACTTATCCAGCCGATCTCGGTGCGCAAGCTGGGAAACGGACGCTACCAGATCATCAGCGGCGAGCGCAGGTTCAAGGCCTGCAAGAGGGCGGGAATGGACATCATCCCGGCCTACATCCGCACGGCCGACGACCAGGGAATGCTGGAGATGGCCATCGTGGAGAACATCCAGAGGCAGGATCTCGACCCTATCGAGGTGGCGATGAGCTACCAGAGGCTGATGGACGAGTGTAACCTCACCCAGGAGATGATGGCCCAGCGTGTCGGCAAGAAGCGCGCCTCGGTCGCCAACTACCTGAGGCTTCTCAAACTGCCTACCAAGGTCCAGCACGACCTCAAGACCGGACTTCTCAGCACCGGACACGCGAAGGTGCTTCTCGGAGTGGAAGACCCTCATATTCAAGAACTACTCTGCGACCTCGTGATAAAGGACGGTCTTTCTGTGCGTCAACTGGAGGAAAAAGTCCGCAAACTGAGCAAAGGGGAGAATGCCAAATCAACCCCTAAACAGCAGGATCTTCCTGATGAATATTACCGTGTCCTGGAGCACATCGGCAAGTTTTTTGATAACAGCATCAGCCTGAAACGCTCGGCCTCAGGAAAGGGAACGATGACGATCAAGTTCAACTCCGACGAGGAAGTGAGCAGGTTCCTCAAAGCCCTTGAGGACTCGAACATCTAAAAAGGATAAATGAAGAATCTGATTCTCAGGATATGTCTGTCGCTTGCCTGTCTGGCGGCCTTTTCCACGGGTGCGAAAGCCCAGTTCAGGGAAGAGGCGTTCAACCAGACGTACAATGACCCGAGCGACACCACTTCAGCGAGAGACTCCGTGGACAAGATGTGGTCTTTCCGGGAATTTTTCAGAGGAGTGTCGCACAAAGACACGACATTGAGAATCGGAACGATGTTCGCCGGTTCGACAGTGTTCATCGGATCGGAGCAGATTTATAACAGGCAGTACTGGAAGCTGCCGATAATCTACGGAGGCTTGGGAACGACCATCGGCCTCGGAATCCATTACAACAGCAAGTACAGGCATTCCAAGAAGGGCTATGACATCGCGATGGCCCTTGACCCGAACATGGAGTTCGAGTTGGACACCCGTTCCAAAGACATGGCCAAGTACATGTTCGCCAGCGCCGGGTTCATCTACTGGGCTACCCTGATGGACGGAGTTGTCAACTACAAGAAGGACGTGAAGAACCAGCCGGGAAAGGCGACCATATATTCAATCCTCCTGCCGGGACTTGGGCAGGCGTACAACGGGGAATACTGGAAGATTCCTATCTACTGGGGTATGCTGGTCGGATCCTACCATTACTATGCGTTGAACAGCAAGAACTACAAGAGGTTCAAGCGCATCCACAATGAGGCGACGAATCCTGAAGGGGGTTACACAGGCAACATCCCGGCGGAAAGGGCGCTGTACTTCAGGAATGTTTACAGGCGCTACAGAGACTATTCCGTCGTCGCCATTGTCGGAAGTTACCTGCTTCAAGTGATCGACGCCAACGTGTTCGCCTATATGCAGGACTTCGAGATGAGCGATGACCTCACCCTGAAGGTCACGCCGACATTGATATCCCCGTACAATGAATATATTCCCCCATATAATGAATATGCCATGTCGTCTCCGTCCCGCTCCGTTCCTCCTATGAGTTTCGGCATGGGTGCGTTCGGGGACAATGCGATAGGAATCAAAGTCGGTCTTAGGTTTTAACAAGAGCACCAAAGGATGAGAAAAGCCACATACGCCACGCTGCCGATCATTCTGCTGATGGTCTTCCTGCTTCAGGGAAACGCCGGAGCGCAGGTATTCAGGAAAAAGGTCAAGGAAGAGAATCAGGAACTTCGGCAAAGGGTAGATTCTCTCCAAAGAGCTTTGGAAAAACTGAAACAGGAGAGTATCCTGAAGGACAGCATAGCGGACGAGATGATTGGCATCTACGAGGAGAACAAGTTCAAGACCGCCGCCGGACTCAACCCCGAGGACTACACACAGGAGGTAACGGACAGCCTCCTGAGCATCTGGTACCTGCACCGTCAGGCCAGAAAGAACGAGGAGGGTGACCGCTATGACATGGATTCGGTCAGGTTCACTTCAAATGTTACCGACGAAGTGATGAAAGCCAGACTTGAGAAGATGAACTCCTTCATCACACTCCCCTACAACGAGAAGGTACGCAACTACATGATCCTCTACTCGGAGAAGATGCCGACCAAGATGGGCACGATCCTGGGGCTCTGCCAGTACTACATGCCGATCTTCGAGGAGACATTCAACAAGTACAACCTCCCTGACGAACTCAAGTACATGGCCATCATCGAGTCGGCCCTGAACCCGGTGGCCGTCTCAAGGGCGGGAGCGAAGGGCATGTGGCAGTTCATGTTCCGGACAGCGCAGCTCTACGGATTGGAAATCAACTCGTTCGTGGATGAGAGACTTGACCCTTTCAAGTCAGCGGACGCCGCCGCCCGCTACCTGACTGATTCCTACAACGTCTTCGGGGACTGGAATCTGGCAATCTCGTCCTACAACTGCGGCTCGGGCAACATCAACAAGGCCATCCGCAGGAACGGGGGCAAGAGGGATTTCTGGTCGGTCTATGACTACCTTCCGCGCGAGACAAGGGGCTACGTCCCGGCGTTCGTCGGGGCGATGTACGCCATCCACTACAGCAAGGAGTACGGACTGGTTCCGGCCAACATGCAGATGCCGGCCCAGCTGGACACCTTCGAAATCCACAAGAACCTGCATTTCAAGCAGATAAGCGAGCTGGTCGGAATCCCGGTCGATGAGCTGCGGAACCTCAACCCTCAGTACATCAAGGATGTCATCCCGGGCGACAGCAAGACCTACATTCTCCGCATCCCTTACAACTACTCCGGAGACTTCATTGCCCACGAGGACTCAATCTACACCTACAAGGCTTCTGAATATCTCAACCCGCAGACCCTGGTGAATTCCAATGCTTCCTCCGGCGGGACATCATCGGACGGCATGATCACCTACAAGGTAAAGAAGGGCGACACTTTGAGTAAAATAGCTGTCAAGTACCATGTCACCGTGAACCAGCTCAAGAAGTGGAACCACCTCCGAAGCACCAACCTGAGCATAGGGCAGAAAATCCGCATCTACAAGTGAGGCTGCTCCGGCCAAGTCCGCGGTCAAAACGTCATCACTGCCTGAATCTTCCCTTCAGAAACCGACGGTTTAGGCTCTTTCATGAATGAATATGCCACCGTCGAGGCTCTGAAATACAGTTTCAGGCGCCTCACTCCGCCTAGCCGGAACTTGCACCCCGACACGGCGGACAAACTCCATCCGCGCCCGTAATAGGCCGGGACGGTGAAGTTTCCCGGAGCGTCCCTCTCGTACGAATATATCCGGTCATCCCAATGATTGACAATGAATATTGTGCCCCGCAGATAGGTGCTGAACCGATCCGTTCTTCGCCCACATTCAAGATAGCCAAGGCCGGCCAGCGAGCGGCACAGAAGTCCCTCGATCCGGCACCTGACCTTCCACGCCGGATTGTTAGACGGGCCGTAACGGGCGGACAGTCCGGAACTTGACCAATCCAGATCGCACCTCGCCCCTGTACGATACTTCAGGACATCCTCATAAGGACGGAACCGTTCGGTAAACTTCACCGACAGCACAGAGTTGGCCGTCAACTGCAATGGCAACTTGAAAATCAGACGGGCCTGTCTCTTGGAACGGTCACTGTCCTTGACGGCAAGGTCGGCTGTAAGGAAAGCACCCGCCCTCTCCAAACCAAAAGCGGCACCGTGCTCATCGGAAGACTTTGTCCAGCTTCGTATCCCTCCTGTGTAATCCGGGCTGAAGTCCGAAGAATAACTGTGGACAGCCGACGAGAGTTTCCAATCGCCCCCTATGGGGAAAACGGCTCCAAGCACGGCTCCAGGACTCTTTCCCGCGAAATCCCACGCCACCTCTCCGAAGTAATCCACCCCTCGCAGGGAGTAGCGAAAGTCTCCTGACAGTTTGCCGGTCTGTGGCCTTACGGACATATTCATCGGCTCTGACAGACAGTAGCCGGCGAGGGAGAATTGTCCGCTTCGGGAGTATCGGGTAAGGTTCGCCCCCGCCATCAGGGAGATTTCGGCCGGTTTGCCGTTCTCGCACCAGGAGCGCAGCCCGGGAAGGGAGACGAAGGTTGAGAAGACCGTTCGCCCCGCCGTGAAGTCAGCCGCCACTCCCCTGTGGCTTCCTATACCTGACCAAGACCAGGACGGA
Organism: Candidatus Methanomethylophilaceae archaeon; assembly: GCA_963617915.1. Lineage (GTDB taxonomy): Bacteria > Bacteroidota > Bacteroidia > Bacteroidales > UBA932 > Cryptobacteroides. Next base: position 30,304 of record CAVERO010000006.1, read on the forward strand.
GACAGGCCTGTGGGGCGTCTGCTGAACGACGAAGAAGAAGATAGACCCGACAATGACATCCCGCTCCACAGCGTCAGCCCCTGACCGAAGCGTGCGTTGAAGTCTCCGATGATGACCTTACCAAGCCTTCTCTTGCCGTAATATGTCATATTCATCGACCACGCCGACGGCGGAAATCGCTCTTTGTCTGAATATTTCGTCCTGGCCGCCGAGGAGAGTTCAAATGTTCCGCCATAGTTCATTCTGTACTTGAGCCCATAGTTGCAAGCTTCCCCTTTGACCGCCGAACGTGCCAGCGCTTCGTGAGAAAGACGCTTTGTCCCGGACTCTGTCTGCCCTGGCAAAGCGTTGGAGACAAACGAGATGAAGGGTTTGAGAGCATTGGCGTACTCCTCTCCGAACCCGTCAACGGCGGCGAGCTCGGAAGCGGAAAGCACACCACCGTTCCGGGAACGGTAGTCCATCAGGCTCGCCGCCTGATACTGGCTCATGAGTCCGCTTGAGACAATCCTGCTTCTTGACGCAAGATTGATCTCCAACGGGCGCGAGGCCAGCGCTGCGAACCTTTCTACCTCCTGCTCGTCCAGTTCCTCCTCGGAATCCGCGCCGGTCAGATAAAGCATCGCCCTCATACGCTCGTCGGGCTGAGCGGTCATATTCATAGAGATAATAATCAGCGCAAGCAGCGCGGCGATGAAGTTTTTCTGTGCCTTCATAAATCGTGATGTTTTTAGAAGGTGTTTTAGAAACCTTCAAAAAATAACCTGCATCATCTTTTCTTGTTTTCTGCCTGATGCAATGTCCAGGTTCATGGCGGCAAGATAAGGCATACAAACGTAAAAAAAGAAAAGAAACATAAATCATAGGTATGTATTTTCTGTTTTTTAAGGAATAATGCCTAATTTTGTTTTTTCATAAAAACGAACCATAATGAGCAACGTCAGACTATTTGACAAGTCTTTCAAACCGTTCATTCCCGGCGAGCGGCTTGAGAAAGCCATCGACAACGTAGCCGAGCAGATCAACAATGATTTCAGAGGATGCACCGATTGTCCGGTACTCCTTTGTGTGCTTAACGGATCCCTGATGTTCACGTCCGAACTGATGAAGAGGCTTACTTTCAACTGCGAGCTGGTCTGCATCAAGCTTTCGTCCTATAACGGAACGCACACAACCGGAAATGTCCGCGAGTTGATGGGGCTGACGAGGAGCATTGAAGGAAAGAGGGTGATTGTTGTGGAGGACATTGTGGACAGCGGCAACACCATCGTGGAACTCAACAGGCTCCTCAAGGAAAAGGGCGCAGCAGAGACCAGAATCTGCACGATGCTCCTCAAGCCGTCGTCCTACACCAAGGATGTGAAGCTCGATTACGTGGCCATGGAGATTCCGGACGACTTCATCGTGGGCTTCGGACTCGACTACAATGAGCTCGGCAGAAACCTCAAAGACATTTATGTATTGGACACAGATATGAAATATTTCATTCTTTTTGGCCCTCCGGGCGCCGGGAAAGGCACCCAGGCCACAGCCATGGTTGAAAAATACAATCTCTGCCACATCTCCACCGGAGAGCTTCTCCGAGGCGAGATCGCCAAGGGCACCGAGCTCGGTCTCAAGGCCAAGGCGCTGATCGACGCCGGCGAGCTCGTTCCTGACGAGGTGGTCGAAGGCATGATCGAGAACAAGTTCAAGACCGTGACCGGAGTGTCCGGATTCCTTCTCGACGGATTCCCTCGCACCATAGCACAGGCCGAGGCTCTTGACAGGATGCTGGGCAAGGACGGCGAGGCTGTCACTTCCGTTGTCTCGATCATGATTCCAGACACGATGATCAAGGAGCGCATCAAGCACAGGGCCGCCATAGAAGGCCGCGCCGATGACGCCAGCGACGAGACCATCAACAACCGCATCAAGACCTACCACGAGAAGACAGAACCGCTTGTGGAGTACTACAGGAAGGCCGGCAAATACGAGGAGATCGACGGCACAGGAACCATCGAGGAAGTCCGCGGAAGGATTTTCGCAATGATGGACAAGGCTTAAATCCTCCCCGGTCTTCATCGGGCGGCAGCCGTGGAGTCTGAATCAATATCAGACCCCACGGCTACAATCTCAAAAGCAAGTCAGGCAGGATAATCAAAACCTCTTTGTGTTCCTGCACCTGACTCTCTCCCACAGACACATCATAACGCCAAAAGACTTGAAACCTGACCCGGGCTCCCACCGGAGAATATCCTTTGGCGGCCATCTTCTCAAGCCTGTCCCGGAACGAAGCAGAGAATTTCAAGGCCTTCTTACAATATCCGTCAACCTCAACTGACAGGTAGTCTCCATCAAGCACAAGCTCGGTTCCAGAATGCAAGCCACACAACAAGTTTTGGTTGTCCTTGAACATATCCAGAACGACATCCCGATGGGACAGCTGGATCAAAACCTCTTCCGGAGCGCCATAGACAGAATTGTCACTGACCATCACGCTCCGAGAGACCGCATCAGTGAATAAATTCCCGCTGTCGAAATGCACCGAGAGATTGTTCTTGGCTCTGGTCATTCCGACATAGACCATACGACGTTCCTTGTCGGAGACCTCACGAAGTCCCTTCAACGAGATGTACACATTGTCATATTCACATCCTTTGGCTTTGTGGATTGTGGAGACCACTACCTCCGAATCCTTGGACTTCGTGAAATCCTCCAGCCGGGACTCCAGCAGGAAGTTCTCAAAATCAGTAATGTATTTTCTGTCAGGATATTCCACATCGAATGCGGTCAGGCAGTTCTTAAGCAAGTCGAGGCATTCGCTGTCGCCGAACCGCTTCCAGACAGCTTCCGAGGCATCCGCCCATTTTGCATTGTCAAGGCAAGCGGTACCATATTCCTTGATTGCGTCAAGAAAACTTCTGAACTCGGCAAGGTCAGACAATTGAAAGCCATCTCTGGATTGAATAAGCCGGGCCTTCCGTCCGGATTTGTTCAGCAAGGCCGAAATCACCAAGGCATCGTCATTGGTGGCGGTAAGAACACACAGCGTTCCAGGATGTCTATCGGAAAAGATTTCATTGACAATGGCTTGCTCATAATCCACGGTGGTATGCCTCACCAAACGCACGCTCCCGGGATCATCCCTTTTTCCTACAATCGGAGCGGACTTGAGGCGACCGGATATTCCTTTGACATAGGAGTTCGCCAAGGAAATGACCGACTCGGAGCTTCGGAAATTCTCAAGCATATTATACACCGAGGCACCGTATTCCGTGATCAAGGATTTCATGTTCCCGGAATCAGAGCCACGAAACTCATAGATGTTCTGGTCATCGTCGCCTACAGCGATGACCCTCATGTCCTCATTGCAGCGGATAAGTTCCTTAACCAGCGCAAATTCCTGCTCCCCAAGGTCTTGTGCCTCATCAATGACAAGGATTGACTTGGTTATCCGGCTTCTTTCAACCCTGCCGGAACGAATCTCAGCTACAGCGTCCGCGACAATATGCTCAGAACCCTCAACCGAACCTTTCCTTCCAATGATGTCAAATGAATATGAGTGGAAAGTCTTTATCTCGACATATTCGGCGGCGTTGCCGATAAGCTTCTTGAGCCGCTTCTTGAATTCGGTTGCGGCGGCCCTTGAGAATGTCAGCATCAGAAGTTGCTCTGACTTGACATCCTCCAAGAGGATCAGCGAGGCCAGTTTGCGCACGAGAACGTAGGTCTTGCCGCTTCCCGGGCCGGCAGGAACCACAATGAACCTTGACTCGCTGTCCTTTATTATGTCCGACTGCGTCCCGGTCAGACTGCCGAACAGTTCATTGTACTTTTTCCCGCTGATGTTCCTGTCAATCCGTTTCTCCTCTTCCGAGTCGAAGTATTTTTTAATGAACGTCTTGAAATCCAGGACAAAGTAATCGTGGACATATTCCATCGCCCGCCCTTTGTCGGCCACCATCATATTCGCATACTTTCCTATGATGTGGATCTGCTGGATCCGCTGCCTGTAGAAATCGTCAAGATTGCGGTAGTCGTCTTTTTTGTAGCGGCATTTGTTGTCTTTGAGCCGCTCTATCCGCAGTTTGTTGTACAGTACCATGAAGCCGCCTTCCAGATTAAGGATCCCCGTCTTCGCAAGGAAGAGGAGCGCCTCTTCGGCCATCGCGACATCAGCTTTCTGCGGAAACAGGTCGCTGTCGTTGAAGTCGCCGACAAGACCGGCCAATGAGAATCCGACCTTGACCTCACCACCCTCCTCCGGATTGTTCTCTTTGAAACGATAAACAGCGAATGAGGCCACGGAATTCCTCGCGGCAATCTTTTCTTTCAAATCCTTCGCCGTCACCTTGGGAAAAATCTGGACATAATCGTCGGTGACAGGACGCTTTTCTATGTAATGCCTTATCGTCCAGAAGAACAGGATTGTCCGGACGTCCTTCACGGTGGACTTGGAGATTCCTGAGGCAATCGCTTTCTCGTTCAGTTCCTTCAGGCTGAACTTCGAGCACTCGCCGATGACGGTCTCCATGAGGAAATTCTCCAACTGAACGTAATAGTTCAGTTTCTTCAATTGTCCAAGCCGGAGATAGGCCGTCATGTCATCGTCCTTGGCAAGGATTCCGGCCACGCGCATCCTCTCAACGATGCTGATCACCTTGCGGGTCTCGATGCCGAGCATATCCGAAAGATAGTCAATGCGCGACTCTGCCTCTGCTGTCCCGGCGCGGGAGCGGCTGCGCTCAGAGATCAATGACTTGATGATTCTTCTGGCATCGAGCTTGTCATCCTCAGTGAAGTCCGGACATCTTTCTATCCGCTCCGCAGCCTCGTCCATATTCCTTGGAACTATGCTTGTCGCGAATATTCTCGGGCTGTTCATCCCCCGCTTCAGATAGCCGGCGGTCTCCAGAGCGGCGATGGCGCTTTTCACCTTGGTCTCCACGTCTCGGATTTCCTCCCAGCCGGCCTTGCGCGCGATTTCAAGAGCGGAAATCTGAATCGCATCATGCTTAGCCGTCAGTTTCTTCACGGCGCTCCAGACCTGGTTTATCTCACTCAAAGTCAACTTGGTCTGGTTCAGAAGAATGAAGTGCTTGTTAAGGTCATCGTCATTGTAAAGGACATAGCACTCTGCCTGCGAGTTTACATCACGCCCCGCCCTTCCGGCTTCCTGAATATAATTTTCCAGCGAATCGGAAATCTCATAGTGCACCACAAGGCCGACATCGCTCTTGTCCACTCCCATTCCGAAAGCTGATGTAGCCACAATGACTCTGACTTTGTTGTTCATGAAGTCATCCTGAGCCTTCACTTTCGTGTTGATCTCCATCTGACCGTGAAACGCCTTGGCTCCCAGTCCATCCTTGCACAACCTTTCAGCAATCTTCTCCGCCGCCTTGGTTCTGGTCACATAGACGATGACAGGGCAATCAGTACCGTCAAGCAGATTCCTTAAAGTCTGGTATTTATCCTCATCGGAAGCCCTGAACAGAACCGTGTAGCGCAAGTTGGTGCGGGCAACATCAGTCGTGAAGCGTTTCAAGGTGATGTTCAGCCGGTCCCTGAAATAATCACAGATGTCGCTGACGACTTTCGGCTTCGCTGTCGCAGTGAAGCACGAGACGGGGATCGGAGTGTCAATGCCTTTGCTTGTCTGAAGATTCCTGATGAACTCCCCTATGAACATATATTCAATCCTGAAGTCCTGTCCCCAGGCGGAGAAACAATGCGCCTCATCAATCACGATTCTGACCACGGTTCTGGACAGCAGAACCTTTTCAATGGTCTTGGAGCGGAGCTGCTCCGGCGCTATGTAAAGCAGCGACGCCTCGCCGGACTCGACCCTCTCCAAAGCGTCGCGGCGTTCTATGGGAGATAGTAAGCCATTGATATACACGGCTTCCGACACTCCTTTCTTTTCGAGGCTCTCCACCTGATCCTTCATCAAAGACTGGAGCGGAGAGATCACCACTGTCAGTCCCCTGACGGTTTCCCCCGCCATCAGCGCAGGGAGCTGAAATGTCAGCGACTTCCCTCCGCCTGTCGGGAATATGGCCAGCAACGATTCTCCTTTGACAGCAGCCTTGGCAGCGCTCTCCTGCAAAGGCTCACCTCCAAAAGTTCTGAAATGATCGTAGCCAAACCACCTTTTCAATAAATATTCCGCATTCAGTTTTTGCGAGCAATACGAACATCCTGAATCTCCACAGCTGACGGCGCGGAGATTCCAGACAATGTTTTCGACACTCGGATAGTTGCGCAGAACCCAGGCGGGAGTTATGGAATACCTGTCATCGGTGCTTATCAAGGCCACAGCATAGGCGCATTCAATCTTGCGGCCCTTGACAAAAGACTCGACATCAGAATGTTCGCAGATCTTGCCTTTCAACAGTTCCCGGATAAGCTCCGAAGCGGATTTCCGGAAAAAGAACGGTCTTCTTGAAGGGACATATCCAATGCTTTTGAAGAAGCCAGAGAAATGGCTGTCCTCATTCAGGAAATCATAGTATAACTGTTGGCAATCCTTGTCCAACGCATTGAACGCTCTCACCTCATCCTCGTAAAGGGATTGAGCCTTCAAACTGTCATTCAACGGGTTGTTCAACTCGTCAGAAAGAATCTTGTCATCCTTGAGAAGCTTGTGGTAAGGTTTGAGCGGAAAAAGCAGCGGCGAAAGGTAAAGAGTATCGACAAGCACATATTCCTTTTTAAGGAATGGTCGCAAGTAATTGATGTCGTGTTCGACGATATTGTGTCCGCAAAGGATGTCACAATCCGAGATGAATTCAATAAAGCCACCGAGTATGGAGGAATGAAACCGCTGTGCGTCTTTCACTCCCCCGATGTCCAGAATCTTGCCTTTGCCGTCTATTTCAAGGTCAATGAAGGCTATTTTCGCCATATGGTTGCTTCGATTGCTTCAACTCTTTGATTATTGGCGCAAAATTAACATTATTTCACAAATAAACAGTTATGACATACTATGAAATCCTCATATCAATTGTCATTATTGAGTAGTTTTCGTAAATTTGCCGACCTGTCGCTTCGATAGTAGCCGGAGCGGCTTTTTGGCAGATAATACTGAACTCAAGTTTCGCATGTGCGAAACACCCTATTTCCGTCACGGCAGTGACGGAGCAAGTCCCTCCCCCGAGGGGAGGGATTTAGGGAGGGGGT
>CAVERO010000007.1:0-36070 GCA_963617915.1 Candidatus Methanomethylophilaceae archaeon
ATCCGCAAAAATCCTTCACAAAACCTTACCAACTTATTTTTTCATCATCACATAACAAATCCGGGCGGCCTGCTTGACAGGCCGCCCGGATTCTGAATTGAGATGCGCCCGGCCGGCATTGGTCAGCCGGCGCGCGTCATGTCACGGATTACTTCCTTGTGAAGAACTCGCCTTTCTGACCGGCAGGGTTGCACTGGTAGAAGTTTGTGTAGGCTCCAACGGTCGAGTGGTTGAACACGTTCGTGCCTGAAAGGACGACACCGAAGCCGCAGATCAGATTCATTGTCGAGCTGGAATACTGGCTCAAAGTCTGAAGCTCGACGTCAGCGGTAGTCCTGTTCTGGTACAGGATGGTGTTGAAGTCGTCGGAAATCTTGAACCACATCCAGGCATAGTCCGGATCGCCGAGTTCAGTCTCTGTGTAAAGCCAAGGCTTTCCCCACGCGGTGTCTGTCTTGGTCGCAAGGCCAGGGAAGTAAGTGGCATATTTGCCGTTCACGGACTGGCCGGCACCGTCCCTCGTGTCAAGGAAGAAACCTATGCGGGCCGTCTTGGCGTCATAATCAATGTCAAGACAAGCGTCAAGGACAGTGTCAAAGAATAGACCCTTCACACCGATGTTGTTCGTGTAAGTCTTACCGTCCGCAGCCTTGAGAGCCTCTGTGTTCCTTGGGTCGCCGAAAGTGACAGATTCAAAAACATATGGATCCTTTGTGGCAACATAAGCGCCGGTTCCGGCGAACACCTTGGTAGTGAATGTCCAAGCACCTTTGAATGAAGCCGGGCCAATCTGGAGGGCTTCGAAGGTGGAGCCGTTGGCGAAGACGAGCTTGGCGGAACGAGGGTTGCCGGTCTCGTTCTTGGTCCAGGAGATCTTGCCTCCGGAGTAGGAAAGGAAGCCTTCGGTGACAGCAGCAGAACCTCCGTTAGGGAAATCGACGGAACCTGCCTCGTCGGAAATCCACTGGCTTGCAATGGAAACCTTGGCGAGTGTTCTCTCGACCGTGTAAACCTTTCCCGCCGCAACAGAAGCCGCCGGCTTGAAATCAGCAAGGAAAGTATCCTCACCGATGTTCACGAATATCTTGGAAGTCAAGTCGTCAGCGGCCCAGACAGCAGCCGATGCGGAGACCACACCGTCGGCAAGGGTCGCGCCGAGACTGATCGCACCCTCCTCGCTCTTGGCTCCGAGCACACCGCCGGAGATGTGAAGCTTGTTGTGGATCTTGCCGTTGGACAAAGACACGGTAACGGTGGCCTTGGAGTCAACCTCGGTCCCTTCCGGGAGGGCAAGGCTGAACTTGAGCAGACTCGTCTTGTAGGCGAAAGGAATGCTGGCCGCGATGACACTCGGGTCAGAAGATGTCAGATCCTTGAGGTCAACCGCTCCGTAGATGACCTGATTGTTCAGGGCAGCGGTGAGGTTCTGCGAGCTGATGTCGGACACGATGTCGTCACCTCCGTCAAAATTGGTCGTGTTTGCCGTGTTGGCAAGATAAGCGATGATCTTTGTGGCTCCTTCCGGAGTGGATACCGCAGGCTGGCGGAAACAAGCCGTCTTGCCATCAAAAGAGATGGACTTAGGATCAATCGCAAGTTTCATCGCGGAACCGACAACCGAGTTGTCAGCCTTTGCGAAATAAGCCCAGACCACATCGTTATTGCTGAACCTTGCCTTGTAGCTGCCGTCCGTCGCCTCTGAATATGAAAGACGGGTGGCCGGATCTCCGATGGATGCGGTGATCGCCAGGGTCTTCGCGCCTGTCTCCGGAGCCACAACATCGTTCTCGGCCTTGTTGCAGGCGAGAAGCGAAGCGGCGAGAGCGAATATTGTCAATATTTTCTTGTACATAGTATTATCCTCCAAGATTAAAGATTACCACCGTTGCCAAGGTCAAGACCGTCGCCGATGTTGACGTTGCCTGTGAACGAGAACTTAGGGCCTGTGGTCCAGGAATAATAGAACTCCTGTCCGGCCGTGTTCGCATTCAGCGCATCGACAACATTATTGTAATTCGCGCCTCCGATCAGAACCGAGGTGGAAAGGGTTCCGTCCTTCGCCGCAGAAACAACGCTTTCAAGAGCCTTCACCTTTGAAGATGTTCCCATCGCGTTTACGGAGCTGCCTTCAAGGAAGTATGAATAATGTGCCTTGTTGTTGCCAAGATTGGCCGCAATGGCGCCGACGGTGGCAAGGGCTGTCTCCGGCGTCTGGGCGCCTGCAGGGCCAACCTCGCCTCCATTGTAGCAGTTCCAGATCTCTCCATAGATTGATCCGGCGATACCGCCTGCATAAGCGTTTTTGAACGAGGCGTCGGAGTACTGAACCTTGCCTGTGTTCAGGCAGTTCTTCAGATAAATGCCGCAAGTGGTCAGGCCGTTTGTCCTGCCGATAATTCCACCGGCATAAGCTCCGTCGTCCTTCTCTGTTTTTGTTGAAAGGATAGTCCCGGAATTCTCGCAATTATTAAGGTTTGTCCGGCTGCCGACTACCCGGCCTTGGAAATAGCCAATGATTCCGCCCACATCATTAAGGGCTTCAATGTCACCCGTGTTCTTGCAGTTGTCCACAGGAATCGCAGTCCAAGAGCCGAAATCATACTGATAGCCCACAATTCCACCGGCATCGTTCTGCTTGTTGGTCACCTTGCCGGTGTTTGTACAGTTGCGAAGTTCAATTCTTGTAGGAGAGTTGTTGTAACTGTGAGTGTAACCGACTATTCCTCCAACTCCTTGGCCATCACCCGAAACAGCACCGTTATTGGTGCAACGTTCAATACTATAGGACGTGTTGTTTCTAAGTTGGACCTGAACGAAACCAGCGATACCTCCGACCCATCGGCCTTGAGTACCCTCCAGTTTTTCTCCGACAACCTCACCGTTGTTCACGCAATCGCGGACATTGGCGACTGTGATACCCCAGCCGAGAATGCCGCCGGCAACGCCCCAATGGGTGGCGACAACCCGACCTGTGTTCTCGCAACGGTCGATGTTTGTCCAATAGCTCGTGCCGGAGATGCCTCCGACCTTGTTCTGGGCCTTCATCGTGCCGGAATTCTTGCAGTCCGAGATAGGCATGTTCTGGGCAAAACCGCAGATGCCGCCTGTCCCGTTGGTCCAGTTGGATCTGAACGAACCATAGTTTTTTCCGCCGGATCTGTAGATATAATAGACATCACCGTTGGTCTCCGTGGCGGTGACATTTCCGGAATTGGAGCAATCCGAAACACTGCCGGTATAGCCATATCCGACAATGCCTCCGGTGCTGCAGTTACCGGTGACTTCACCGGAATTCTTGGAGTTGATGACGGTGCCGGTCCTGAGGGTTCCGCAGACTCCTCCGACCATTGTCTTACCGGTGATGCTGCCTTCATTGGTACAGTTGTCAAACACCAATTCATTGGCGTTTCCGGAGTCCGACCAACCTGCGATGCCACCGATGAAGTTGCCGGTGGATTTGACGCTGGCCTTGTTGACGCAGTTGGTGATTTTGGCTCCTGCGGCGGCGTTCACGAGACCGCAGACTCCGGCCGCGTCATCAAATGTTGAATTGACAGTACCCTCAACGGTCACGTCGTGGATGTTGGCGCCTTCGGCGATCGCACCGAAGAGTCCGCACGATCTCTTGGCTGTCTGGTTGATGTTGAGGGTAACGGTCTTGCCGTTGCCGTCAAAGTCGCCGACAAACTGCTTCTTGACATTGTCCGGATCGACGGAAGCGTCAACTGAAGCGTCATAGTAGCCGACAGAAGCGGTGACGGTCTTGATGTTGTCCATCAGCTTCACGTACTGGTCCTTCATGTTGTTGCCCTCGTTCACATAGTAGGCGAACGCAAGGAAGTCGGCGGCGGAGGAAATCTGCCAAGGATTGCCCTTGGAACCGTCACCGGAGAGCGGCTTGAGGTCGGCTCCGATGGTGCCGAGATCGTAGTAGGCGTTGACCTTGAACTCCTTCTCGGAGACGGTGGTCCTGCTCTCGCTCGCATTGTGGAGATCCACCGTGACGGCGGTCATCGTCAATCCGGCGGCATAGGTCCCCGGGATGACAGTGGCGTAAAGGCTGTTGCCGTGGTCTCCGTTCACATTCACGGTCACGCCGGCCGAGTAGCTGTTGCCCTCGATCGTGCTGACCACAGGAGAGCCGGAAGTCATGTCAACGCTGAATGTGCCGGCCACGTTGTTGCCGTTGGAGTTGATCGCGACAACCTTGACAGGAGCCGCGGCGTCCGGGTCAACCTTGAATCTTACGACGGATGTCACGTTCCTCATCTTCACATAGCGGTCGCTGGCGACTGCGCAGGAGATGTTGGCGCTGCCGAACTGGCCGTTCTGCTCGCTTGGAACCTCGAGGGTGAACTTGCCTTCCTTCACCTCCTTGGCGGCTGTGCAAGGATAGACAACGTAAATCGTGCCTTCAAGGGTGGTGGAGAATTCGAAATATCTCTGACCGGCGAACTTGGCGTCAACCGTCAGTGTGTCGGATTCCGCTCCGTTGGTGACGAAAATCCTGTCTCCCTCTGACCAGACCGTCTTACCCTGCTTGGTGATGTCGGTCTTTGTCTGGGTCTCCTCTTCAAAGGAGCAGGTGAAAGTCCTGAGCTCTCCCCTGGTCTTCCCTCCATCGAGAATCTCTTCACGGGTGCAAGCCACTGAAGCTATCGCAAGAGCGGCCGCGAAAAGCATTTTTATAGTCTTTTTCATCTTCTGTTCAATTTAAGATTACTTGTTCCAGTCCCAACCCGGTTTGTCATAGTCCTCTGTACCGGAGGAGTTGTCCGGCTGGGTTGGCTCCTCGCTCTTCTTTACCTCGACCTTGACAATCTGCCAGGTGCCGGCCTTCTTGCTTTCGTCGCTGACGTACTTGAAGGCGATCTGGATGACTGAGCCGATGTAAGCGTCAAGCTTGACTTCCTCGGATGTCATCACCTCCGAGCCAAGGGTTTCTGGATAAGAGAATGTGACGGACGCCGGAGTCCAGTCGCCGCCGTCCTTTCTGATCAGGACAGAAGTCTGCTCCTTTGCCGCCTCGATGCTGGCGAAATCCCTGACGACGTGGTCGAACACAAGGATAGGCTTCTCGGCGTTCTTAAGGTCAATCTTCTCGGTGTAGAGTGTGGCCTCGGTCGTGTAGTCGGCGTTCTTGTAGCCGGAAGCTCTCCAGCCGGTGGTGGCGCTCCAAGACCAGAGCGCGTCGAATGCGAGAGGGAAGACCGCATTGTTGACAATGGCTCCGTTCTCCGCTGTCTTGTAGTCAGCTGTGTAAGGGAATGCCTTCGTCGCGGCCGTGTCAGGGCTTGGCTCTGAATATTCAGTGACCTTTTCAAGGAAAGCATACTTGATCTGAGCCTTGCCGTCAACATCGACACGGTAGCCGACAATCGTCACGGTGTAACGCTCTTTGACATTAGCCAAAGCGCCACCTTCGGTTCCGTAAGGCTGTTCACTAGCGTTCAAGCCGGCGACAGCGATGGAACCGGTCTCGTCAACAAGATTGAATGAGCCATCGCTCTTAAGGTTCTTGACAACACCCGTAAGTCTGAATCTCTGATATTTGTAGGCATTGGTGTTGTCATTGACAGTCTTGGCATTTGAGTCTTGAATGTCAGGGATGTTGGCCTTCTGATTGATGGTAAGCTTGGCGGAAAGCGTGCCGTCAACCTGTTTGAATGTGACAGTGGCCGTTCGTTCCAGGTCATTGTTCGCGGCAACGGTAACATTGATTGTCTGAACATCCTTGGACGGATCACCCTGCGTTGGGGCGACCACTACCCAAGACGCAGGATTCTCAACAGTCCAGTCCACAGTTGCGGTCAGCTGCACGGTTTGAGCGCTACCTGCTGACTCGAAACTCAATTCACCTGGACTAACCTTTACTACAGGGTCGCCGAAGTCGGTACCCTTTTCTCCGCAGGATGCGAACGCGAATGTCGCGAGAACCGCTGCGGCCAGTGTTAACAAGTGTAATTTCATTGTGAAATAAAATTAAGTGTGATTAGAGATAATATTTTAGTTTCTTACGAAGTACATTCCGTCCGCGTCGATGCTGTTGTAGTTGGCCTGATAGATCACATCATAATCAGAAGCCAGAGTGGACGCGTTCGTGGAGGTCGCCTTCACGCAGGAGACACCGCAGATGTAATGGCCGCCCTTGGAAGTTTTCTGACCATTGCCCTTGAACACGTACCTTAAGGTGTTCAAGTCATCGCTTACGCTGAACCACAGCCACTCGTAATCGCTGTCGGAAAAGACTCCCGCTCCCGGAGCGAAATCATATTTTTCCGGAGCCCATCCGTTTGTCTGGTTCAACTCCGGAAGGAACGACACATAACCGCCGTTGCCGGTGTCTTGAGCGGACCGTCTGTCAAGGAATATTCCGAAATTGACGTTTTGTCCGGTGTAGTCGATCTCCACCACGGCATCCATCACGGCATTGAGGTAAAGCCCCTTGACACCAAGATTGTTGGTGTGTTCTGATCCGGAAGCATCCTTCAAGGCCTCGGACTTGCGAGGCTCGCCGAAAGTCAACGATGCCGCATAGCCAAGGATGTTGCCTTTACCGAGGGTTTTGTGCGGGTCAAACAGCTTGGAATACAATGTCCACCCTCCCTTGAAGTCCTCCACCGAGATCTGGGTCACGGAATATGTCGTACCGTCAGGAAGCGCGATGGTCGCCGTCCTTGGCCTGCCGGTGGTGTTGGCGGTCCAGGAGAGTGTGCCATCGGAATATGTCAGCCAATCTTCCGCGGCGTTACCTGCGCCTCCGGAAACCGCTTTCCTGCCGGCCTCGTCATTTGTCCAGAGACCGTTTGTGACCGCACCTACAACGAAAGTCTTAGTGAGCGGCTTCGCGGCGGCCTCCCAGGAGTCATAGGCCTCAAGAGTCAACTCATACGTGCCGTCCGCAAGGCTTCCGAGGGAGCGGGTCCACTCCTTCTTCATCCCGGAGGTCTTGGCGCTCTTGTAGAAGTCGGCGAGAATCTTCTTTGTCGTGACTGTCACGCCGGATTTCTTGAGAGTCAGCACATAGTGATGCACGAACTCGTCATCCGCGCCCGCCGCCCATTTGGCCGTGGCCACACCATCCGCAATGTCAACGCTGAGGGTTGACAGCGACGGAGCCGCATTGGCGAGACTGCGGGTCGTGTGGTTGTACTTTGTGAGATGTCCCTTGTCTGATGTCGGGTAGGAGGAGACGATAGGCTCCCCGATGACATCCTTGTTCCAGAAGTCCATCCTCAGCACACGCATGTTGCCGCTGGCGTCGAACTGGAGCAGGTTGCCCTGCGAGAAGTCGTTGCAGTCCTTCATCACGGTGGCGCCGGACATGTCCTCGTACTTGCCGTTCTCCAGCGCCATGTAGCGCACGGAGGCGCATCCGAAGACCGAGAACTCACCCTGCCATACGCTGCGGGGGTCGTTGAGAGGGAAATGCAGATGTCCGCCGAACACCACCGCCTGAGGATATTTCTTCAGGACAGGGGTCAGCACGTCTGTCGCCCAGTAGTGCGGAAGAGAAGACTCCCATATTCCTCCCTCCTCGCCCAGACGGCTGCCATAGACGGTGTTCTTGATCATCGGGTGAGTGAGCACGATGACATACTTCTCCGGCTCGGCCGAAGTGATGGCGGCCAGCTGGCTGTCAAGCCAGGAGACAGCCGCAGGGTCATAGGCGATAGGGCTGTCGCCGTTCGGGGATATTGTAAGAACGTGATAGTCTCCGACAACGCAGTGGCGGGCCTCGTACTTCGTCCTCATGTCCTGGTCCTTGTCCGCCAGGTAATAGTTGTCGCCGAACATATTCCTGATGTACGCCACATCGGACACCATTGTCGAAGCCCAGGCGTAACTCGGTACATCGTGGTTGCCGATGGTGTAGATCATCGGGGTCTTGGTCACGTCGATCTCGGATTCGAGGGTAGATTTGAAGAGGCTCAGCTGATTGTTGTTCGGGTAGTCGATAAGGTCTCCCACGACAAGGACTCCGGCCATCCCGTTGGAATCGTTCTCAAGTGCCTTAGTCTTAAGCTGCTGAAGGGCGGACTTCCATTTGTCAGCAGTCCACTGCGGGTTGATGTGCACGTCGCTCACCACTCCAAGGGAAAGGACGATGCTGCCGGTGTCAAAGACCTTTGTCTTCACCGAAGGATTCGTTATGACGAACTTTGCGGCGGTGTAAACCTTGCCTTTCTCGACCGTGAGGGCGGAAGGGTTGTTGGAATAGCCTATCTGTTTGCCCGCGGCGTTGTAAACCTTCAAAGTGTAGCCTTTGGAGAGCTTGAGGCCCGGATAAAGTCCGAACCAGAAAGTCTCCCCTGGCTTGACGGTCTTCTTCAGGGAAGTCGTGGACTCAAAGGCCGGGGTAGTGTTGCCGTTGACGTTCAGGCTGCTGAACGACACGAGCATATTCTTGCTCACTTTTTCAGAGTTGTTGCCCTCAAGCACCACATAGGAGGCCGCCGGCTCGTCAACGCTGAAAGCGAGGAGAGAGAACATGTTGCTGAACACGAGCTTGCCCGAGCCGTCCGTACAGTTCGCCACAGTGACGGAAGGCTTCCCGACGGATGTGCCGTCAAGGTTGCCGGTTGACCAGTTTGCCTTCTGGTAGGTCTCGATTCCGGTGCCCGGAATCATTGCGTAATAGCCAGAGGCTCCGGAAGGGAGAGTGCCGTTGGAGACAAACTTGGCGGTCCTTCCGTCAGCGGAAATCTCCGAGGCCTTGATTGTCTCTGTGACAAGGGTCTCGCCGTCAAGGGAGGCCACCTCTATCACATCTCCTTCCGACCACGCGGATTTGAACTCCGGAGTCGCAGTGTCCTCAAAGGAGGCGGTGAACTCGACCGATTCGGGCTGAAGCTCGCCGGCGGTTATGACTTTGCCGTTCGGGACGGTGAGCTTGTCCGGATAGACGGCCTTGCTGACGACCTTGCCCGAAGCGTCGTAAGCTGTGACGGTGTAGCCCTGTCCAAGCACGGTTCCGGGAATCAGGCTGATGTAGCAGTCACCCGCCCCGTCAACATTGACCTTGATGGTTTTCTGCGCCTCGAAAGAAGGCTTGGAAGCCAGGGCTACGGAATAGTCGGAGGTCGAGACCGTGACATCGTAGTTCAGTTCCTCCTCGTTGTTGCCTTTCAGTTCGATGGTCCTGACGGAAGCGTCGGTGACATTCACCTTGAGGAACGAGAAAATATTCCTGAAACTCAAGGTTTTTCCGCCTTTGCCGCACTTGGCGACGGCAACGGAGCGGGTCGGGGCTGCCGAAGAGGAGACCGTCCACGAGGATGAGGGATCGCACCCGGTCACTCCGGTCTCCGCGATGAAGGCATAATATTCATCGCAGTCGTCCTTGACGCTGCCGCTCGATGTGAAAGTGGCGCTTGCCGAGGACACCGAGGATGCCTTGACGGTCTCGGTTGTGGACTTTCCGTCCTTCACACCAATGAGCCGGATGGCGTCACCCTCTGCCCAGGAAGTCTTGAACGGAGAATCTGCGGATGCGTCAAGAGCGGCAGTGAAAGAGGCCGCCTGGGCTTCCGGCTCCGGTTCGGGAGTCGGCTCCTGCTTCTCCTTGCAGGAAGTCGCCGCGGAGAGAAGCATCAGGAGCGTGAGCAATATGGAATGATACATTTTCATCTGCCTCTGCCGTTAGTCAGCCTGCGAAGGAATATATCCGTAAGGAACAAGTTCCCAGAGGTCGATGAAGCCGTCCTGGGTGTTCCACGAGTCCTTGAACACAATCGCGAGGTAACGCCCTGTGGCTCCGGAGTTTGAAGTCACCGTGTATTGCGCCTCGCTTGTCGAGAGCACACCGCTGAGGAACTGGATGCCATAGTGGCCTTCGCTCTGATAGTCGGCGTCATCCGGGTCGTAGGCCTTGGAACCTACATAGATCACATAGTTCTTGATGTAGCGCAGGGATGATGCGGAGTTGTTCTCGTAGAAAGTGAAGCCTGTGAAGGCATACTCCTCGCCCGTCGCGGCCATCGTGTCAATCGAAAGAATCTTCGGGAACACAAGTTTGATGTTGTCAGACTTTGAGCTGTGCCAACTGTAGGCCGAGCGGTCGGTCACGCCATCCATAATCTTGTCCGGAGTATTGATTCCATTGTACTGATTGTTGGTCGCTGTCACATTCCACCGGCTTCCGTCAATCCGGTACGAGATTCCGTCCGCCGACCTCTGCCAGCTGTTCCAGACGGTGTCTTTGCCGGCTGCCGGACAGAAGGAGGAGGCGTACTCGAACCTCTTGCCCTTGAGGGCTCCCGGGAAGACGACGGTGTCCTGCCCCGGCTTCAGGACAGTCTCGCAGTCAACCCATTCGTCGTTGCGGTTCTTGTAGCGGAACCTGGTGGCGACCATCTCGTCCGTGGCCTTGGATAGCACTATCACCGCGCTCTGGCCGTCCTCGCTCATCAACGCCTTCTTTATGCTGCGCTCCGAGCGCGACACCAACCAGCCGTCACCGTAAGGGGAGACGGTGATCTCGGCGGCGAGGGACTGGTTCCGGAGCTCGTCGTAGTTGACTATTTCGAAGGTGTAGGACCTGTCCTCAAGCTTGTCCACGTTGACGGACACCTTTCCGTCAGGGTAGTCGGCGTAGTCGATGTCCCGTGAGTAAGCCTTGTTGTCCCAGAAGATCGTGGCGGTCTTGACAGCCGGGTCCATCGGTTTCTCCCAGTTGACTATGACGTTCTGGTAGCCGGAGACGGATGAGAGGTTGATGGCCTTGGCGGGGTAGTCGTAGCCGCCTTTCTTGACCCATTCCTTGTAAATCTCGTCCTGGCCGCCGCAGGAAGCCGCCAAAGCGGCGGCGCACACCGCGGCTCCAAGGAGAGGGAATATTCTATTTTTCATATTCTGCATCGTTTAGTTACCGTTATTCTGTGACCACGCGTCCGTAGAGTGTCACCTCACCGAACTGGATGGACGAGGTGGATGCGTCAGGCATCTCCCAGGCAGCGAACGAGGTCAGCACTATCCTCAGGTAACGCAGGTGGTCGAAGGCGTGAGGATACTCATCGCTGTTGAGCTCGAAGTCGTTGCCGGCGTTGAACGCGTCCGTGTCCTCCTGGGTGATTGTCCCGACAGAGCCGTCGGCCTCGTAGCCGGAAGGCTTGTTCTGGATGAACTTGCCGAGGCAGAACCAGGTGTCGTCGAAACCGTGTTCTCCATCACCTTTCTCGCCGGTAGGATCCATGCTTCCCCAGAATTCGAAGTTTCGAGGGTGGCCGTCGCCGAACAGCTGTGGATAGGCGATTCGAGGGAGGGTCGCTATGCGGCTGACCTCGACCACGCAGCCAAGGTCAATCGTCACCCAGCAAGGAATCGGCACCTTGTCAACCGCAAGGAAGTGATATGTGGAGGAGTGCCCCGAGTCATCCCACAGACCCTTCACAGGATAGGAACTTCTTTCGGACTCGAACTCGAAGATGTTGTCATCCTTGCAGTACACCGCACCCTGAGAGTAGGAGAATCCCGTCTTCGGAATCTTCACTTCAGGCAGAGGAGTCAGCACGGCCTTGGTCGTGTCGGAGATGTTGCCCCAGCGGTCGCGGATGTAAACTCCGAACACCGCGTCCTCCGGCTCCAGACCGCGCCGCGTGAGCGTGATGTCGTTGCTGGCGGTGAACAGGGTGGTGACCTCCTTCCATTTAATCTGGCTCACAGGCTTGTCGGCATTGGAGACGTCAGCGTCCCTAAGAAGGCAGACGGCGAGGTCGGACTTGCCCTCGTTGCCGGTTATATTGATCTTCACTCCGCCGGCAGTGGCGACCATCGTCGGGATGACAGTGCGGATGGCCGGAGGCAGTGGGTTGAACTTGACCTGGACAGGGTCGGACTTGTCCTCGTTGATGTTGAAGGAGCAGACCTGCACCTCGTGCTCGTCGGTGTCGGCGTAGCCCTCGACCTTGAGGCTGTCCACGTAGCGGGAGATCTTGGCGTTGACCTCCTCGCCTCCACGGCGGTAGGTAGCCACTACCCCCTTGATGTTCTTGTCGTCCGGAATCTCAACCCAGATGACGGCTCCTCCGCTTGTCGGCGTGACTTTCGTGACCTTGACCGGCTGCGGGGCGGAAAGGTCTCCGTCAAGCTGGTCGATCCTGCCGTGGTTCTCCTCCGCGCAGCAGAGGAGCAGCAGGGCGGATGCGGCAATGGCGGCTGACCTTATGATGATGTTTTTCATTCTGATTGCAGTTTTTAAATCAATTACCAACCGATGTTCTGGACAAGGTTAGGGTTAACCTCGATGTAGGATGTCGGAATCGGCCAGAAATAGTCCTTCAGGCCGAACTTCTGCTCGTAGATGAACTTCTTGACGTAGTAGTCCTCAGGTTTCGCGGAGACCACGTCGAAGCCGTAGATGCCTTTCTGGTACTCGGTCGAAGCCTCCTTCCATCTGCGCAGGTCGTAGAACCTCTGACCTTCGAAGGCCAGCTCGTTCAGACGCTCGCGGTGGATGATGGCCCGCATTCCGACCTTGGTCCTGTAGTAGCCCGGGCTGTTGCTGTAGGTGTCCCAGGCAGTCTTGACCCCGGGGATTTTGGCACGTTCCCTGACCGCATCGATGTACTTGAACAGTTCCTCGCTGTGCGCCCCGTCCGGACCCTCGGCCTCGTTGATGGCCTCGGCGTAGAGAAGGTACAGGTCGGACAGACGGATCATCGGCCAAGGGTACCAGGTGGTGGACGCTCCCGTGAACGAGTTGTTGCCCGTCCATGTCGCCTGGACAGGGAAATGCTTCTTCGGGAAGAATCCCGTCACGGGACCGGTCTGGTTGCCTCTCTTCGCATGGGTGCCTCCCATCCTGCAGCTCACATAGTAGAGGTCGTCCGGCTGGAGGTCGTTGTAGTTCCCGAGCTGGCCGAGCCAGTTGCCGCCGTCGAAGCCAAGGTCGGCGTAGTAGCGCGGCTCCCTGTCGAAGTTGAGCTTGATTGTGGTGTAGCCGCTGCGGATGTAGTAGGAGTGCTGCTCGTCGCCGATGCGAAGATCCATCGGGTTGATGTTGGACCACTCCGAGTCATTCGAGATCGGAAGTCCGTGCACCGTGTAGAACTGCTCGGCGATCTTCAGCGGAACGCCTACGAATATGTAGCCTCCGAGCATGTCAGTGTACCCGTTGAGGATAGGCATGCAGAGCCTGTGGTACATGCTCATCTTGTCGGAAGGCGACTGGGTGTTGCCCCAGATCAGCTCGCTGTTCCACTTCTGGTTGAATGCGTTGCGCAGGGTAAGGGTCGTTTTCAGTGAGTCCGTCATCCTGTAGGTGATGTCGTCACCCTTGTAGAGGGCTAGGTTCGCCTCCTCACAGACATCGATGGCTTCCCCGCAGGCCTGCATCGCGGCGGTCCAGCGGGCGAGCTTCTCGTCGTCGGTCTTCTCAGGGAACAGTCTCGTGGTCCCGTCGGTGTCCACCAGGGCGGCCTGCTCGGAGTTCCCGTTGAACAGAGGACTGGCGGCATAGACGGCCACCTTGGCCTTGAACGAGGCGCAGACAGCCCTGTTGACGCGTCCGTACTCATCGACGGACGGGTTGACCAGAGGCAAGTCAGGCATGGCCTTGTCGAGCAGACGGATGATGAAGTTGAAACAGGTGTCGATGTTCTCGCGGTGCACCCTAACCTCATCCACTGAAGAGTCGATCGGGAGGCTTTTCCGGATCACCGGAACAGGACCCCATTTGCGCACGAGGTTGAAGTGGTAGTAGGCCTTGAGGAAAGTGGCCTCGGCCACCCACTGTGCCTTTTCCTCCTCCTCCATGTCAGGCACCCTTGAGATGTTTTCCTCAAGAATGTCGCAGCAGCGGATGCCCTCGTACATCGAGGCCCAGTCGTTGGCAAAGACGGAGTTCGCCGTCATGTAGCCTCTGGCTATGTTTGTCATCACCGAGGACACTCGTCCGTAGGTGTCGGTCGTGGTACGTCCGTAGAGGTCCCAGAACTCGTCGCTGCCCAACAGGGCCGGGTCGTAGCTCATCCCGCCGTCCAGCGTCATGTAGGAGTAGCAGGTAGCCAGGTAGCGGATGGCGGACGACCTGAGGTTGAAGGCCGTCTCGACTGACGGAAGTCCGTCGTCCGGCACGACATCAAGGAAGCTGTTGCATCCTGACGGACAGAGCGTCAAGGCCGCGGCGGCAGCGCAGACCAATGATTCTTTAATATGTTTGCGAATGTTCATAGTCAAGGATTATTTGAAAGTGACGTTTACTCCGATGTTGAGTGTCCGCTGGATAGGATAGTTGAAGCCCTCTCCGGCAAGCTCCGGGTCCCAGAGCTTGAACTTGCTCCAGCACCAGAGGTTGTTGCCCTGGAAATAGACGCGGAGATTGTCGATGTGGAGCTTGTTTGTCAGCTTCTGCGGAAGGGTGTAGCCGAACTCCATCTGCTTGAGACGAATGAAAGAGCCGTCCCTCATCCACCAGGTGCTGACCTGCGTGTTGTTGTAGTTCTCGTAGGCGCTGTACCTCGGGTACAGGGCGTAGATGTCGCGGTTGTCCTCGCTCCAGTGGCTGTCGGCGTAGGCCTTCAGAAGCTGTCCGTTGTTCACGAACGGGGCGGTTCCGTACCTGTTGGCAGAGGTGTTGTAGGCGCTGGTCGCGTCAATCCAGAAAGACTCGCGCGCCAGACCCTGGAAGAACACCGAGAAGTCGAATCCCTTGTGACCCAGGGACACACCGAAACCGTAGATGATTTCAGGGGATGTCGGATAGCCGATAGGGACACGGTCGGCGGTCGTGATCACTCCGTCGCCGTTGACGTCGGTGTACTTGATGTCACCTCCGCCGTACTGGCTTCCGAAAGCGGCCTGCGAAGGGCTGTTGGCGGCGTCCTCGTCATCGATGAAGAGGCGCTCGGCGATGTAGCCCCAGGTCTGTTTGATGGAGTAGCCGGCATGCTGGCGGTAAGACTCCGGGTAGGTAGGCTCCTCGTAAACGTCGTACTTGCTCGTGGAGTATGTGAAGTTCGCCCTCGCCGAAGCCCACAGGCCGCTTGCCCAGGCCTGCTTGTAGTCCGCCTGGATGTCGATGCCTTTCGACCTCGCCTCGCCGATGTTGCCATAGACGGAGGCCTGGAGACCCATCGTGTTAGGAATGTCGGCGCGCTGCATGAAGATGTCGGTGCGGTGCTCGGTGAAGTACTCGGCGATGATGTCCAGTTTCTTGAACAGACCCAGCTCAAGGGCGTAGTTGGTCTTGTAGGACTTCTCCCAGGTGATGGCCTCGTTGGCGTAGCGGAGCACATCGATGCCGGTATAGCCCACATTCCTGGTCTCACCGAAGGTGGCTGACTTGCTGCCGCTGTTCATGTTCATCTCGGAGAGATAGTAGAAGCGGTTGGAGCTTGACCCGATGTTGTCGTTGCCGACAAGACCGTAGGAGTAGCGGAGCTTGAGGTTGCTGATTGCTTTTGACGCCGGCTTGAACCATGGCTCGTTGGACACCATCCACGCAAGACCGGCTGAAGGGAAGAATCCCCAGCGGTGGGACTTGTGGAAGCGCTCGGAACCGTTGTAGCCGAAGTTATATTCAATGAAATACCTCTTGTCGAAGCCGTAGGTGAAACGCCCGGAGAGACCGGCATTGCGCGAAGGCAGGGACAGCTGGAGGGATCCGGCGTTGGCGGTCAGGGACTCGCTCGCGGTAAGCACCAGAAGGCCGGTCACGTCGTGCTTGCCGAAGGAGTTGGTGTAGTTCAGGCGGGACTCCGAGTACATCGTGTTCTTCACGGTCTTCGCGCCTTCCGAATATGTCAGATAGTCAGTACCGGAATCGTTGATCCTGCGGATGTGGTACTCTCCGGTGTAGGAGTCGTAGCTGTCCAGGGTGTACCAGTAAGGGCTGAACGAACGATAGACGTTGTACTCTGAAAGCCTCGTGAGGTTGAACAGGGTCATGAAGTTCAGCCCCTTGAGGATGAAGTCCAGCTTCTGGTTGACCTCCACGGCGGCGATCATCTGCGAGCGCTGGTAGTCCTTGTAGCCGCGGACGAGGTTGGCGTAAGGGTTGATGTAGGAGCCGTCCTCGTAGTTGCCGAACATGATGTGCTGGATGCCGATGTGGTCGTCGTCCGACGGGTAGTAGGCGGGGAAGAGCACAGGGTCTGAGTGCATCACCTGACGATAGACGTCGCTACCTCCGTTCAGAGGCCCCTGATAGTCCCTGAAGTTGCCGGTCAGGCGGACGGCCAGCTTCGTGGTAGGGGTGACGTTGATGTCCACGTTGGAGCGCAGGGTGTAGTTCTTGTCGTCGATGTTGTTGTTGAAACTGTTGCGCTTGTCAACCTTCAGAACGCCCGTGTCCTCGGTGTACGCGCCGGACACATAGTAGGTCGCAACCTTGCCTCCACCACGCGCTGAAACGTTTGCGCGGTAGCTTGTGGCATAATCCTTAAAAAGCATCTCGTACCAGTCGTTGGCCGGGTAGATGAGGCGGTTGGCGTCCGGCTTTCCGGTCTGCTCGATCTTGTCGTAGGAGTACATCAGCTCGCCCAGGGGGTCGCGGGTGGTGATGGCCTCGTTGTAGGACTTCATGTAGGTCACAGGGTCGGCCAGCTCCACGACGTCGGTCGGTGCGGATATTGAGGTCTCCACGCGGGCGAAGATCTTCGCCGGGCCTTCCTGGCCGCGCTTCGTCGTGACGAAGATGACACCGTTGGCTCCGCGGGCTCCGTAGAGGGCTGTCGCCGTGGCGTCCTTCATGATCGAGAAGCTCTCGATGTCGTCCGGCTGAAGGCGGGCGAGGTCGGTGGAAGTGAGCTCGATGTTGTCGATGAGGATCAGAGGGCTGGTGTTCGCGCCGAATGTGGTGATACCCCGGACGAAGAAGTCGGCGTTGTCCTGACCCGGCTCACCGGTCCTCTGGTAGGCGATCACGCCGGCCACATTACCTGCCAGCGCGGTGGTGAGGTTGCTGGAAGGGACTTTCAGCGTCTTGACATCGACTGTGGAGATGGAGCCGATGACGCTCTCCTTTCTCTGTTTTCCGAAGGCGACCACCGTCACCTCGTCAAGTTCGTTTGCCGCGTTCTTGAGCTTCACGACGAAGTTGGTCATTGTGCCGACAGTCAGAACCTGCGTCTCCTTTCCGAGACACTCGAACTTGAGCTTGTCGGTCGGCTTGACGCCGGTCAGCTCGAACGTACCGTCAAGGTCGGTCATCACGCCTCGTGTGGATCCCTCAACGGAGACCGTCGCACCCGGCATCGGCTCGCCTGTCTCCTCCTCGTAGATCACACCCTTGACGGTCTTGGTCTGGGCCAAAGCCACCGCGGATGCGAGGATGAGCGCAAGCGTCATTGCGATCTTTTTGAAAGACATAAACGTTTTTTTATACTGGTTATCTATTATTATTATGTTCATGAACCATGTCCTGCACGCAAATCGATTTAACAAGCACGTCATAACTCTCGCGTACAGCGATGGAAAGGACAAATTTAATGACTTTCGCATAAAATAGCAATAATTTTTTTGAAGGGTTCATAATTTGTCCATTTGAAATATTTTATCTCCTCAAAGACATTCCTGACAGATAAAAACATCTTCGTAAGGCGGCAAGTTTCGTAAAAGAATTTTGAGTATATTTGGCGAATGAAATCTAACTGGTCACTCGCAGGCATCGCCCTGCTTCTCTGCGTCGGGGCAGCCGCGCAGCAGCCTTCCTCAAAGGCAGGTTATGTCGATCCTTTCATCGGAACCGACGGGATGGGACACACTTTTCCCGGGGCGTGCGTGCCTTTCGGCGGGGTTCAGCTGAGCCCCGACACGGACACCATCCCCCACAATGTGAACGGGAAATACCAGCCTCGTGTCTATGAATATTGCGCCGGCTACCGCTATTCCGACCCTACGATCGTCGGATTCAGCCACACTCATTTCAGCGGCACGGGTCATTCCGACCTCGGAGACATCCTCCTGATGCCGACCACCGGCGCTCTGAAACTGAATCCGGGCACAAGCGACAACCCCGACGGCGGCTACCGCAGCCGCTTCTCCCACGACACGGAGAAAGCCTCGGCGGGCTACTACGAGGTGACTCTGGACGACTACGGCGTGAAGGCGCGCCTTACCGCCACGACCAGAGTCGGAGTACATGAATATTCATTCCCTAAAGGCGTTGACGGCCAGGTGATTCTTGATCTCATCCACGGAATCTACAACTACGACGGCAAGACTCTCTGGGCGGAGGTGCAGGTCCGCAACGACACCCTGCTGACCGGCTACCGCATCACCAACGGCTGGGCGCGCACCAACTACACCTACTTCGCCATCTCCTTCTCGCAGCCTATTTCTGAATATGGTTACGCGGATCGCGAGAAGATAAATTATAAAGGTGGCTGGAGCAAATTCGGCCAGTACCACAACTTCCCGGCGATGGCCGGACGCAAGTTGGTAGCCTGGTTCAAGTTCGCGACTTCCAAGAATCCCGAGCTGACCGTGAAGGTGGCCCTTTCGGCGACCGGAGCGGAGGGCGCGCTGAAGAATCTTGCGGCCGAGGCTTCCGGCAAGTCTTTCGACCAGATCGCGGCTGAGGCCACAAACGCTTGGGAGAAAGAACTTTCCCAGATCGAGATCCAGGGAACCGAGAACGAGAAGAAGATGTTCTACACCTCGCTCTACCACACGATGATCAATCCGTCCGTCTATATGGACGTGGACGGCAAGTACAGAGGCCTTGACCACGAGATCCACGAGGCGGAGGGCTTCACGAACTACACGGTCTTCTCCCTTTGGGACACCTACCGCGCCGAGCATCCGTTCCTGGCCCTGTTCAAGCCGGACCGCGACCGGGACATGGTCGAGTCGATGCTTGCGCACTATGACCAGAACGTGCTTCACTTCCTGCCGGTCTGGAGCCATTGCGCCAACGAGAACTGGTGCATGAGCGGCTACCACGCCGTGCCGGTGCTGGCCGACGCCATCACCAAGGGACTGGACATTGATCGCGAACGTGCCCTTGAAGCGATGGTAACCACCTCAAAGGCTCCTTGGTACGCAGGACTCGGGGACTATATGCGGCTGGGTTACGTGCCTTTCGACAAGACTTCCACCGCCGCGAGCAACACGCTGGAATATTCCTATGACGACTGGACCGTCTGGCACACCGCCCGTCTCGCCGGAAACGAGAAGATCGCCGATGAATATCTCGCACGCGCGCAATATTATAGGAATGTGTTCGACACCGAGCTTGGCTTCGCGCGCCCGAAATATTCAGACGGCACTTTCAAGAAGGATTTCGACATCATGCAGACGATGGGAGAGGGCTTCATCGAGGGCAACTCGCTGAACTTCTCGTTCCACGCTCCGCAGGACGTCTATGGCGTGATGGCACTGATGGGCGGCGAGAAAAAGTTCATCTCCGCCCTGGACGAACTCTTCTACCACGACCTCCCTGAATATGCCTACGCCACGAACGAGGACATCACGAAGGACTGCCTGATCGGAGGCTATGTGCACGGCAACGAGCCGAGCCATCATATTCCTTACCTCTATGCCTGGACAAGCCAGCCGTGGAAGACACAGTACTGGATGAGAGAGATCATCAACAGGATGTACCGCCCTGATATTCATGGATTGGGAGGAAACGACGACTGCGGCCAGATGTCCGCATGGTACATTTTCGGGGTGCTTGGATTCTATCCTGTCTGCCCGGGAAGCGACCAGTACGTGTTCGGCGCTCCGTACCTTCCGTACGTCAGGATCGCCCTTCCGAACGGCAAAACCCTTGAGGTGAAGGCCTCCGGCGTGAGCGACGGGAACCGCTACGTGAAGAAGGTCCTGCGGGACGGGGTCGAGCGCAAGGAACTCTTCATCACCCACGATGACCTCCTCCGGGGCGGCGTCATCGAATTCGTGATGTCCTCCAGACCGAACAAGGCCCGCGGCCAGAAGCCGTCCGACAAGCCGTACTCCCTCACCCCGAAGGTGAAGTAGTGACGTATGGCTGGAGAAGCAGGATTTTTTTCATCATCACTGTCCGGATGGGTTGCGAAAAGGATTGCGGCGGACAAATTTTAAAGTGTTTTTGTCAAAAATATCGTCAGATAAACTTTGAGACAATCTATCTTTGTGAGCAAGGGCGTGATTTATCGGTTTTTTGAACCATATGATTGATCTTGCTGAAAGACGAGATTGACAAATAATAACACCATTATTAAAAAACAGTTTATGGGTAAACATTTAATTACGACTTTGCTTGTGCTCTTTATCGGGGTACAGGCATTCGCCCAGTCCTCCGTTTCCGGTAAGGTCACGGACAAGGCTGGTGAACCTCTGGTCGGCGCCGGCGTTCTCGTCAAGGGAACAACCAACGGCACAGTGACAGACCTCGACGGAAAATTCAGCCTTTCAGGCTTGAATGCCAGCTCCGTCCTCGTCTTCTCTTCCATCGGCTACGAGACGCAGGAAATCACTGTCGGCGGTCAGAAGGTGATCAACGTCACCCTCAATGACGAGACCGAATTCCTTGATGATGTTGTCGTTGTGGCTTACGGAACGGCGAAGAAAAGGGATCTTACCGGTTCGATGTCATCAATCAAGGGCGAAAACATCAAGGCGCAGAATGTGTCCTCAATCTCCCGCGCCCTTGAAGGTGCGGCTCCTGGTATCCAGTTGTCTTCGGTTGACGGTCAGCCGGGTGTCGACATGGCGATCCGTGTCCGTGGAGCTTCCTCCACCACCGACGGCTCTGCTGTCGCGCTCATCGTGATCGACGGTGTGCCGGCCCAGACATCCAACCCTCTTTCCACCATCAACCCTTCCGACATCGAGAGCATTTCGGTTCTCAAGGACGCCGCCTCGACAGCGCTTTACGGTTCACGTGGAGCCAACGGTGTCATCCTCATCAACACAAAGAAAGGCCGTGACGGAAAGACCGAAGTGTCATTCGACACCCGCATAGGCTGGAACAGCGTGGGACAGTTCAACATGTCCAACATGAAGGATGCGTCCGACATCTACGAGTTCGCATGGCTCTCCATCTACAACTCCTACCGCTACGGCGTGGGTGGAACAGGAAGGCCTGGCGTCGGTGCTGACGGCATTCCTTACACGAACCTCCAGAATCCTAACTGCTCTCACGATGAGGCCGCTGCATTCGCTTCACAGCACCTTTTCGACTATGTCAACAGCAACACGAATTTCGAGCGCAACAATCTCAAGAACGCTCTCGTGTATGATGTCCCTGGTGCCAGGTATGTCGCCACAGGCGGTTCCGGAACCTCGCGTTCCGCCACGATGATGGACGCTTACCTCGTGAACACGGACGGCAAGCTCAATCCGAACGCTACGTACTTCCTTCCTGACGACTGCCTGTACGACAATCTCTTCAGCTCTGCGTTCCGTCAGGAGTACAACGCCTCCCTCAAGGGCGGTACCGAGAAGTTGAACTACTTCGCTTCCCTCGGCTACGATTCCGATCCGTCCTACATTCCTACCTCATCGTTTGACCGCTACAGCGGACGTGTGAGCGTGAACGCCCAGCCGCTCAAGTGGCTCAAGTTCGGAAGCAACATCGGCTACACCCGCACCAAGACGAACGAGATGGCGACCCGTTGGGGACGTAACCCTGGATCTGCCGGCGGAAACGTGTTCCGTTATGTGAACGGTACATCCTCTCTGGTTTCCATCTACATGCTTGACGAGAACCACAACTATGTCTATGACTCTGAAGGCAACAAGCTTGAGAACGTGACCAACAGCACGGAGACTTATTCCCCTCTTGGCCCGACCGTCGGCAACGCTTTCGGAAAGGGCGTGCACGCCGAGTTCGACAAGAACAAGAACGAGACAATCCGCAGCATCTTCACGACCAGGTCATACGCTCAGGTTCTCTTCACCAAGGACCTCAATCTCCTCGTGAACTTCAGCTATGACTCGGACAACACCGACTATCTCCGCTACCGCGCCGCCGGCACGTACAACGGAGGTGTGAACGGAGGTCTCAACAAGACGCTCACGAACAGGTTCATCCTCAACAACCAGACGCTCCTCAACTACTCGCACGACTTCAAGGGCGGCCATCACGTGGACGCTATGGCGGGTCACGAGTGGAACAGCGACAAGTACCATTCTGTCCTCTATGTGTCCGGTTATGAACTCATCCCGGGATGGATTTCCGCAGGAAACTTCATCGGACGCTACACCAACGGAGGAACCACTCTTTCAGGTTCGCCAAGCTGGAGCCAGTATGAGGTCAACATGGAGTCCTACATCGGACGTGTGAACTACAACTATGACGAGAAGTACTACCTCAGCGGATCGATCCGTAGGGATGGTTCTTCCAAGTTCATGAACAACAAGTGGGGAACCTTCGGCTCCGTGGGAGCGAGCTGGGTCATCTCAAAGGAAGGATTCATGTCCTCGACACGTTCCTGGCTTGATTTCCTGAAGGTGCGCAGTAGCTACGGTATCCTCGGTAACTCCAACGGAATCGGCAGTTACACCAACCACACGTGGTCATATTCAGCCACTTCTTATGTTTCGGCCACGAACGGAACCGGCGTTCCGGCGGGGTACAGGCTTTCCAGCGGCGGCCTCGTGAACGACCAGCTCACCTGGGAGAAGAACAAGGAGTTCGACCTCGGTCTTGATTTCAGCGTGCTGAACCACAGGGTCAGCGGTGCGATTGACTTCTACAACCACGTGACCCCTAACGCTTTCTACAGCGCCAACTATTCGGCTCTCGCCGGTTCGGGCAATTCAACCCTCACCCAGAACGCTGCCGTTCTCCGCAACCGCGGACTTGAGCTTGAGCTCAGCGTGGACATCATCCGCACAGATGACATGACCTTGAATTTCACCACCAACGGAACCCATTACAGGACCACTCTGGTGGATGTCCCTGACGAGAACATCCCGGACAACACCAACCTTGACCTCCCTCAGGGGACATGGCAGGCTGGAGTCGGTTCGTTCTCCGCTTCCGGAGCCGGAGGAGCCAGCATCGGCTATCTCCGTGGCGAGGGCCGCGACTGGTACAACATCTACCTGTACAAGTACGCCGGCGTGGACAAGGCCTCCGGTCTTCCGCTGTACTGGCACCGCGTCACCAACGCCGACCTCGGTCTCAATGACGACGGCTCGGCGAGAGCCGACGGCTACGACCACGGCGGACGCTACAAGGATCTCAAGGCAGGGGACAACGTGAAGACTCTTGTCAGCAGCGACGCCTCTCTCTATGAGTTGGGCAGCGCGACCCCTGACTGGATCGGTGGTTTCAACATCAGGTTCACCTACAAGAACTTCGACATCTCCACACAGTTCGCCTACCAGCTCGGCGGCAAGTTCTTCAGCACGGAGTACGGAAACGGACTTTACAAGAGCGGTGAGCTCAACGCGACTTCGGAGCAGCTGTCAACCGACCTGATCGGCAACACGTTCACGGCTGACAACACTTCCGCCTACTACCCTATGCAGTGGTGGAACACCACGTACTACAACGGAACGACTTTCGGTTCCTGGAAGTACACCGACATGGCTCTCTTCAGCGCGTCATATCTCAAGTGCAAGAACATCACCATCGGTTACACCCTTCCTAAGAAGGTTCTCAACGCCTTGAAGGCAAGCACCATCCGCGTCTATGCCTCAGCTGACAACCTTTTCTATGTT
The DNA here is from genome assembly GCA_963617915.1 of Candidatus Methanomethylophilaceae archaeon. Taxonomy (GTDB): domain Bacteria; phylum Bacteroidota; class Bacteroidia; order Bacteroidales; family UBA932; genus Cryptobacteroides. The sequence goes on from CAVERO010000007.1 coordinate 23,599, forward strand.
TCCGCAAAGAAGGGCGTCGATCCGTCGATGTCCATCTTGGGAGGTTTCGAGGTCGGACAGTATGTCTATCCTTCTATGAGGACAATCTCGCTCGGAGCTAACATTACATTCTAAAAACGGTTTGACATGAACAAGATCAAAACAATAGCTGCGTTCGCAGCAGCATCACTTCTGGTATTTCAGTCTTGTGCGGACAAGCTGGATGTCACAAACCCGAACTCGCTGACCGATGACCAGATCAGGGAACTGCTCTCAAGCTCGGACGAGTCGAAGGTGAACGCCACCCTCGCGGCCATAGGCTCGGGCCTTGAGAACTACATCTGCCTCAGCCATGCGACCATGTCCGGCGGTTTCTCCAACTCATACGCCAACGAGTTCGCGGTTCATCTTTTCCGTGACGTGGCGTGCGAGAACATGATCTTTGGCGACAATGCCAATTCGACCACGGACGGCTACGCCAACTACTACAACCATACCTACAACCCGGCGGCCAGCACAGAGACGGCGGGTTGCTACGGATGGTGGTACAGTTCCGCCTACATCATCGCCCAGGCGAACAAGTCCGCCACATATCTTACGGACGAGGTGGCCACTGCGCCGAACGCCCTTCCTGCCGTGAAGACCTACGCCGCCCAGGCCAAGACTCTCCGCGCCTACGGTTATCTCCAGCTTATGGAGCGCTTCCGCAAGGCCTACAAGTACGGTGGCAGCGAGCAGCAGGGTATGCCTATCTACACAAAGTACGCTTACAACACCCCTGTGGCTCCAAGCACGGCGAAGGAGACCTGGGAGTGGATCATCAATGAACTCGAGGTCGCCGGCTCGTACTTCGCTGCCGGAAAGAACAGCGCCACCGACGGTTACACGACGGTTGTCCCGACAGACCTCAACACGTTCTTCGACATTGACCGCACCCTGTCGGACTACTTCCTTGCCCGCGCCTGTCTGGACTATGGCGAGTATGACAAGGCGATCGCAGCCTGCCAGCGCATTCTGGCCAAGTACCCGACACTCATCGACGAGGCTCATTATGGTGTCCAGACAAGCCGTCTCGACGACCTTGCCACACCTCTTGACGACTCTTGGACCAAGTGCAAGGATGAGGTAAAGAATGACGACAACGCGTTCCTCAGCATCCCGAGCAACCCTGAGGTTCTCTTCGGCTGGGTAAACGAGAGCGCTCTCTACACCTGGACCAACCTCAACAGCCTCAAGGCCGGCAACGGCAAGAGCGCCCTGTTCCAGATCAGCGAGAGCCTCTACAACAAGATTGACGACAACGACTACCGCAAGGGTGTCTTCGCCGACCATGAGATTGAGAGCTATCCTTATTTCTCGACCGAGGGTCACGCCGCCACCAAGCTCTTCAAGTACACGAATCTTAAATTCGGCGCGACGATCTGCCAGAACGCCACCGAGCGCACATTGGCCAACATTCAGTCCGACCAGATTATTTTCCGTTCTTCCGAAGTCCTTCTGATGCTTGCCGAGGCTCAGTACCAGGCCGACAAGGAAGCCGACGCGAAGGCGACTATCAACAAGCTCCTCGCGGCCCGCACCAAGTCCGGTGCCAAGACCCTTACCTGCGACAATTACAAGGGCGGTCTCGGAACCTGGGATCAGATCATGCTTCAGTGGCAGATTGAGATGTGGGGAGAGAACGGTCTTGACTACTATTGCCACAAGCGTTGGAACACCGACGCTGTCCGTCAGGGTGGCAACCACTGGAAGGATTACACCTGGAAAGTCGAGGATATGGAGTGGGAGATTCCTCGCCAAGAGCTCTCGACCAATTCGTATTGGAACAAATAACATAACAGACTGTCAATATGAAAAAGATATTTTTGATTCTTTCCACCCTTTTGGCCACTATGGCTGCTGTTTCATGTCAGGATGAAGACGTGACGGAACTTGTGGCCACCACCGGTGTCACCCTTGACAAGACAGCCGTCTCTATCTTTCCTGGAGAGCAGGTTGACTTGAAGGCTACCCTAACTCCGGACAACTGCACAAGCACCTACAAGACCTGGGCGTCTTCCGACGCCAAGGTGGCGACTGTTGACACCTGGGGACGTGTCGTCGGACTCACTCCGGGACAGACCGTGATCACCGTGACCACCGATTCCGGCAAATGCACCGCAAGCTGTACTGTGACCGTAAAGGAGATTCCTGCAACGGGCGTCACCCTCGACAAGACCTCCATCAAGATCTTTGTCGGCGAGTCTGACAAACTTGTGGCCACAGTCGCCCCGGACAACGCTTCCGTCAAGACTGTCACCTGGACATCCTCGAACACCGAGATAGCCACGGTTGACGCCGAGGGCAAGGTGACGGCCGTCGAGCTCGGAGAAGCCACCATCACCGCCACAACCAAGAACGGACTCAAAGCGTCCTGTGCGGTGACGACCACCATCCGTACTCCGACAGAGCCGGAAGAGGTTGCCCTCTGGAAGACTGACAAGGCCGGTTACCGCGGACTCTTCGGAGCTGCCGCAGACAATGGCAAGACTGCCGGAACCGGCGGATGGCTCAGCTACAAGGACGGCATCGCATACTGGACGGAGAACACCACCGGCGCCCCTCGCAAAGCGACTCTGGAACTCTCCACCGGCAGCAAGCTCACTGTCAGTCAGGTTGACGCCAAAGACCTTGCGGGAAATTACACATTCTACAGCTATTCCTTCAAGTCAACCGGTGTCAGCGACACCAAGATTGTCAACAATCCCGCAAGGCAGCACGAGACCACCGTCCAGTTCAAGGCAGTGGAGAATCCTCAGACTGTCAACGGTCATGTCCACAACCTCGACATTGTGGGACTGTACCTTGACTTCGCTGTTCCGGCTTCCATTGAGATTGTGGATGACATTCCTGTGATCTACGTCTATCTCTCTCAGAACTACCAGAAGGTCAGCAGCGGCGCCGAGGTGGCCTGCATCCCTGAGCTTACCAACACCACCGGCTACGGAACAGGTTATTTCGCTCCGCTCTCGTTCGGCGTTGACGGCTGCAACTATGCCTGGGTGGCATGGGAAGTTGATGACCTCTTCGGCGCCCCTAAGTTCGGTCTCGGCTCAGGCGCTCAGAGGCTTGTTTCCGAAGGCAGGTACTGCTGCGGTTTCTCATTCGTCATCAAGGGCTACAAGGAAGGCGGTTACACCACCATCTACCAGTTCAACTACAACAACAAGTGGATATATGCCGGCACAACTGGAGCTGCATATTTCGCAAAGAAATAAACAGTTGAGGTAACAATACTCTTGACAAGGGCGGATCCGGCATTGAGTCCGCCCTTGTTTGATTGTAGGAAGCTCATGTAACCTGAGACGGGGTATCTTATCACAGGAGCATGGTTACTTGCGAAAGTTGAATATATAATATTGGTTTTGTGTTGAAACGAATGATTAACAAATTGAAAACATTTGCCGAGAAAGTCTTTTGTGCGGCTGCGCTCATGACAGGCTGTCTGCTGTCCCACGCCCAGAATTGGACTTACGTCGCACCCGAAGAGGAGGATGTCAGAGAGAATCTTGCCAAATGGCAGGACTTGAAGTTCGGACTCTTCATCCACTGGGGAGCCTACAGCCAGCTCGGCGTGGTCGAATCATGGTCAATCTGCCCCGAACTGACCGATTGGCAGTATAAAGGGAGGCCCGAAGGGATGTCTTACATGGAGTACCTTCGATTCTACGAGCATCTGAAAGACACCTTCAACCCTGTCCTCTTCGACCCGGACAAATGGGCCGAGGCTGCTGAATATGCCGGGATGAAGTACGTTGTGTTCACGACGAAGCATCACGACGGGTTCAACATGTTCGACACCGCTCTGACAGACTACAAGGTGACGGATGATGGCTGTCCTTTCCACTCCAACCCCAAGGCCGACATCTCCAAGGAGGTCTTCAACTCGTTCAGGAGCAGGGGGTTGAAAGCTGGAGCGTATTTCTCGATAGCCGACTGGCACAACGATGACTACTGGTGGAGGCTTTTTCCCCCGAGAGACCGCTACATCAATTACGACCCTGCCCGCTGGCCGGAGAAGCTGAAGGGCTTCGAGAACTTTGTCGAAGGACAGGTAAGGGAACTGACCGGCGGTGATTACGGGAAGATAGACCTTATGTGGTTTGACCTGTGCGAGGTCTCGGAGAAGTACAAGATTGATTTCCCTTGGAGCCGGATAGCAGCGGCGGCAAGGGAAGGGCAGCCCGGGATGATAACGGTCGCCAGAGGCACCCGCTCCTCCTACGAGAACTACATGACCGCGGAGCTCAAGATTCCGACAGTGGTCTGGGACTGCCCGTGGGAGGCCTGCATGCCGATGGCCAAAGGCTGGTCCTACAACTGGAGGCCGAAATACAAAAGCACGCAGGAGCTTCTGAATATGCTCGTTCAGGTTGTCTCAAGAGGAGGCAATTTCCTGCTCAATGTAGGCCCGAGCCCGCTTGGAACGTGGGACGAGGAGGCATATGTCCGTCTGCGCGAGATCGGAGACTGGATGAAAGTCAATTCTGAAGGAATATACGGCACCAGGCCTGCCGCGCCGCACCAGACCGGGAATGTCTATTTCACGGCGAAAGATGAATATGTTTACGCATTCTACGTCCCGGAAGATGAAGCCGACAGCAGTGTCCCTGACAGGATATTCATAGGCGATGTCACGCCGAAGGCCTCCTATGTGACGATGCTTGGCTCCGACACCCGCCTGAAATGGAAAAATGGTGAGGGCGGCGTCTATGTGAGCATCCCGGAGCAGCTGCGGAGAAAAGCTCCGTGCAGCCACGTCTATTGCCTGAAAATCAAAACAGCTTCTAATTCTGACAATCGAACATATTCAAAAAACAACTGATGAACAATCTGATTAAAATCATTACCGCGGTGTCGCTGTTCGCAGGATCTTCTTCTGCCCTCGGAGCGACTGACTACTTCGCCCGTGATTTCGGAGCGAAACCGGACGGGCTGACCTTGAACACGGCGAGCCTTCAGGCCGCCATCGACTTCGCCTCCTCACAGGGCGGTGGACGCGTAGTGCTTGACAAGGGGGACTATGTGTCCGGAACCATCTATCTGAAGAACGATGTCATCCTTCACATCGAGAAGGGCGCGTCTCTCATGTCTTCCTTGAACCCTTACGACTTTGTCAGGGATCCTGACGCTAAATGGACGTCTCTGGTCTTTGCCATCAAGCAGAAGAATGTCGGAGTGACCGGGGATGGGATGATCAACGGGCGAGGATTCGAGGTCGCCACAAAATATGTTGATTTTGTGCATCTGGGTCTGATTGACGACCCTCTCGGGCTTGACCGCGTCAGGGAGATAATGCGCCCGCAGAACCTTCACTTCTACAAGTGCGACAGCATCACCATCAAGAACATCACCCTCAAGGATCCGGCCAGCTGGAACCAGCAGTACGACAAGTGCAGCAACATTCTGGTGGACGGCGTGAAGGTTGACGCCAAGAGCTACTGGAACAACGACGGAATCGACATCGTGGACAGCAGGGATGTCGTGATCCGCAACTGTTATTTTGATGCTGCCGATGATGTGTACTGCTTCAAGAGCCACAGTGAGGACGGCGTGAGCGAGAACATCCTCGTGGAGAACTGCGTGGGGCGCAGCAGCGCGAACGGCATCAAGTTCGGGACATATACCCGCGGCAAGTTCAAGCACTTCAGGTTCAGGAACATAACCATCTTCGACACCTACCGCAGCGCCATCACGATAGCCTCGGTGGACGGCGCCCAGATCGAGGACGTGGAGATCGACAGCCTGCGGAGCATCCACACGGGCAACCCAATCTTCCTGCGCACCGGCACCCGCAATGTCAATGCTGGCCAGCAGGCCTATCTCAAGGACATAGTAATCAAGAATATGTACGCGGAGGTCCCGCTTGACAAGCCGGACGCCGGCTACGGCTACGAGGGACCGGTGGAGGACCTCCCGCGCAACGTCTGCCCGAGCATCATCGCCGGACTTCCCGGCCTTCGCATCGAGAACGTCAGGATGGAGAACGTCGAGATAGTCTATCCGGGCCACGCCGACCCCGATTACGCCTACGCCGGCACCTCCAAGGAGGAGCTGGACGCGATCGAGGAGCAGGAGACCCGCTACCCCGAGTTCTCCAACTGGAAGGAGCTCCCGGCATGGGGGTTCTACATCCGCCACGCCGACGGGATAGTCTTCGACAACGTGAGGCTCACCGTGGCCGGCGAGGACTACCGCCCTGCGCTCGTCACCGACGACGTGAACGGCCTTCGCATGAAGGACCTCCGGATCGACCAGGAGACCGCCCCGAAGGGCAAGAAACAGATAATCACAAAGGACACCAAGAACATCAGGAAGAAATGAGAAGGACATTGCTATTGGCGGCCATGCTGCTGTTTTCCGTCCTGGGCTTCTCCCAGAACGTCTATAAGGCCTCAAGGTTCAACATAAAGAGCGACGGGCTTCACGACAACACGACGAGCATCCAGGGAGCCATCGACTTCATCGCCTCCAAGGGGGGCGGCACGCTGGAGTTCAGCGTCGGGCGCTACGTCACGGGCGCCGTGCAGCTCAAGTCGGGAGTCAACATCAGACTCCGTGAGGGTGCGGTTATCGTAGGCTCGACCAACATCTATTCCTACAAAGGCCACAGGGCCATCTTCTGGGGCGAGGGCGTGGAGAACGTCTCCATCTTCGGCACGGGCGTTATCGACGGCCGCGGCCCTGCCCTCCTGGATGACATCGCTGAGCAGGCCCGGATGAAGCACATCCCGGAGGACGTCACCGTCCCGACCCTCGTCTATCTGAAGGACTGCAGGAACGTGACCCTCAAGGACTTCATCCTCCGCTACCCGGCCACAAAGGACGACCTCTACATCATCGACGGCGGCGACGTCAAGGTTGACGGCTGCTACTCCGACATGAGGTAATCGGGGTTTGGAGAGGTCAGAAAAAGAAAATTCCAAATTTTGCACGTTACCAAAATTTGGAATTTTATTTTTCTGACCTGAATATCTAAACACAGGTATATTTAGTGTTGCTCTGTGGTCACTTCGGCAGGCTCAGTGACCGAGCTATAGTGATTACTTGTCTGTGGTCGCTGAGCCTGTCGAAGCGATTGGAAGCAAAAATAATAAGGAAGGCGACTAAGACTTTTTAGCAAAGATTTTTGAGGATGGATTTCTTTTTGAAGAAGGAGTGTACCGGATGTACTCGACTGATGAGAAAAGGAATCCAGGCCGAAAAGAATGAAAAAGATGATGCAGGTTATTTTTTGAAGGTTTCTAAAAATCACTAAATTTGTCTGAATATATAAAAACCACAATAACGAATGAAGAAAATTCTGCTTGCCGTCGCCTGTTTTGCGATGACACTTCTCGCCCAGGCGAATCCGGTTCACACGGTTAAGATCAATGACGGCCTCACGGTCAGTGTGGAGGCATGCTCCGGAAGCATATTCAGAATCAGGGTTTCTCCGAGGAAGGATTTCACCGAATCCCTGATGGAGCGCTACGGAATCATCAAGACCGACTGGAGCGAGGTGGACACTAAAGTCTCCGACAAGGGAGGTGTCTGGACGCTTAAAACTCCTGAATATTCATTGACAATCAACAGGAAGACGGGCGTGATGACCGTGAAGGACGCAAAGGGTGGAAGCGTGATAAAAGAGGTGAGGTTCCTGCCGGAGAAAGAGGAGCTTTGCGGAGCGATGAGGACTTTCATCAACGAGAAATACGCTGACCTGAAGGTGGCCGACAACGGCGGAGGCATCATCGGCGACGACAAGGGCAAGTTCGGCGAGGTGGACAGGAATGAGATTCCCACTGCGGACGCGGTGAGCGTCATCAGCCTGAGCATGGAAAGCGGCGAGCGGTTCTACGGCGGCGGAAGCACCAGCCGCGACCACATCCAGCACAGGGGCGAGTTTCTCAGGATGTGGACGACCTACCAGCAGACTGAGATTCCGATGCCGTTCATGATGAGTTCGCGCGGCTGGGGAGTCTATAACAACTCGACCCGCAAAAGTTTCTTCGACATCGGCAACCGCCAGAAGGACAAGTTCAACATCATCAACACCTTCGACGAGGCGGACTTCTACCTGCTGCTGGGGAAGGACATGCCGGCTGTACTTAATGAATATACCCTCGTGACGGGCCGTACCTACGTCCTGCCGAAGTGGGCCTACGGACTATGCTTCGGCCCGAACATGAAGGAGGAGCAGTTCGACATCCTCAACGATGCTGTGCGTTTCCGCCAGTTTGATGTGCCTTGCGACGTGTTCTGGCTTGAGCCTCAGTGGATGGAGAAGCGTTACGACTTCTCGACCCAGAAGAAATGGAACTACGACAGGTTCTCCCCGGAGCCTTACTGGCTTCAGAACCAGTTCCCGAAGACCCTGCACAACAGGCTCTTCATCGGCAAGCTCCGCTCTATGGGCTTCCATCTGGGCCTCTGGCTCTGCGAGGAGTATGACCTCAGCGTTCCTGAGGAGGATCTCATCGCCGAGCGTACGGGCGGCAAGCTGTCAGGGCAGGAGCATTGGATGGATCATCTGACCGTGTTCATGGACCAGGGTGTGGAGGGATTCAAGCTCGACCCGGCCCGCACGATTGACAACCATACGACCTGGGAGTACTACAACGGGCGCACCGACAAGGAGATGCACAACCTCAACCAGGTTCTTCTCCCGAAGCAGATGCGTGAGTTGGGGCGGAAGTACAACGGCAAGCGCACCTGGCATCACTACTGCGGCGGATGGGCCGGTACCCAGCGTTGGACGGCATCGACTTCAGGCGACAACGGCGGCGGCAAGACCGCTCTCTATGACCAGCTGAACCTTGGAATGAGCGGATTCCTCAACACATCCTGCGACGTGATGAGCGTTCCGCGCGAGCTTGAGATGCAGGGTCTGCATTTCGGTCTTTTCCTGCCTTGGGTGCAGATCAACAGCTGGTTCTCGATGATGCAGCCGTTCTACTACGCCAAGGAGGAGCAGGACATCTACCGCTTCTACGTGAAGTTGAGATATTCATTGGCGCCGTACATCTACTCGATGGCGCTTGAGGCGGCGCGGAACGGAATGCCGATCGTGCGGTCGATGCCTCTGTGCTTCCCGGAGGACCGCAACTGCGACGACATGACCTACCAGTACATGTTCGGCGACAATTTCTGCGTGGGGATATTCACGAACGAGATTTATCTGCCGAAGGGGACTTGGACGGACGCATGGAGCGGCGAGAAGGTGGTCAGCAAGGGGGAGACTTTCACCCGTGAATATCCTTCCACCCGCGCGGGGCTGCTTTTCATCCGCGAGGGGGCGATTGTTCCGACGCAGCCTGATGTGGAATATCTCGGGGCGCGGCCGTTCGACCGCATCATCCTGAAGGTCTATCCTCACGGGGACAGCGAATACACGATGTTCGACGACGACGGGGAGACTTATGAATATGAGAACGGGAGAATCGCTTCCACGCTGTTCGAGTCTCACGAGAAGGACGGCGGTGTCGAGGTTGTGGTGAATCCGGTTCAGGGGTCGTTCTCGGGGATGCCTTCGGAGCGGGAATATTCATTCCGCATCCAGAGGGACGTTCGTCCGGCTTCGGTTTCGGTCAATGGTGTGGCGGTTCAGGATTGGACATACGAGGACGGAATGGTCTGCCTGTCAGCGGGTAAGGTCAGCGTTTCGGACAAGATTGTTGTCACTGTAAGATAACTTTGGTTGGCTTTGCTGGCTTTATTACAGTTGGGTTTTGCGGCGTGGCGCATACCTCCGAGGAACCTGCGCTTCGCGCCCTGTCCGGGTAAATGGTCCCTCGGGGGAAGCGCCTTGCCGCAAAAAGGGAACTGTTTTTATGAATATAATATAGTCACTTCGGGGAATATCATGGCCGCTGTGCCAATGTCGCTTCGATGCTTCGGCAAGCTCAGCGACCGTATGAGCTGCAACCGTGGACTCAACGACCGCACCTCACCACATGTGCAGCGACCATAATACACCGGTCGCTGAGCTTGCCGAAGCGCCCCAAAGGAAACACGACACCGGTTGCTGAGCTTGTCGAAGCATCGAAGCGACGAAGCATCGGATGAGTGACAGAAACCAAAAATGAGGAATATGAAAAAAATAGTAATAATATTAGGCCTTGCGGCGGCGACGGTGTCGTGCTCGCAAAAGGATTGGAGGGACGCTTCGTTGCCGGCGGAGGAAAGGGCTCAACTGATTCTTAAGGAGATGACTCTTGAGGAGAAGGTGGGGCAGATGTGCCAGTACGTGGCTCCGTGCTATGTGGAGCCGGGCAAGGGGTCGGCTCGGAAGAACATCGACGCGAGCGATGAGAATCTTGGCAACAAGAACCTTTCCGACAAGGTCCGCAGGGGAGAGGTCGGGGCGTTTCTTCACGTGATGACTTCCGACGAGGCGGTGGCGCTTCAGAAGATGGCTCAGGAGAGCCGGTTGGGGATTCCGCTGCTTTTGGGAATCGATGCGATTCACGGTAACGGTTTGATTGAAGGGTGCACGGTCTATCCAACGAACATCAACATGGCCTCCACTTTCAATCCGGAGTTCATGGAGAGAATCGGGGAGGAGACCGCCCTTGAAATGCGCCAGAGGGGACTTTTCTGGACTTTCGCTCCGAATCTGGACGTAGCCCGGGATGCCCGCTGGGGACGCATGGGCGAGACTTTCGGCGAGGATGCCCTCTTGACTTCCGAGATGGGGAAATATGCCATCTGGGGGCTTCAAGGACGTGACGGGAAATATTCAGGAAATCACGTTGTGGCTTGTGCGAAGCATCTGATCGCCGGAGGTGAGCCGTTTGGAGGTTTGAACGCAGCTCCGATGGACATTTCCGAACGCAAGTTGCGTGAACTTTATCTGCCTCCTTTTGTGTCGGCGATCCGTGACGCGAAAGTCGGGACGGTGATGGCGGCGCACAATGAGATAAACGGAACTCCTTGCCACGGTAACAAATGGCTGCTGAATGACTTGCTGCGTGACGAGCTCGGGTTCAACGGGTTCGTGGTCAGCGACTGGATGGACATCGAGAGGCTGCATTCGATGCACCACTGGGTTCCGGACTCGACCGAGGCGTTCGTGGTTTCCGTCGAGTCGGGAATCGACATGCACATGCAGGGAGACAAGTATTTCGAAGCCGTCGTGGCCGCGGTGAAGTCAGGCAGGATTCCGGAGTCTCGTATCGATCAGGCTGCCGGAAAGATTCTGACCGTGAAGTTTGCGCTTGGACTCTTTGAGCATCCGGTGCCAGAGATTCCTGAGGTTCTGGAAGGAGCCGTAGAGCATCGCCAGACAGCACTAGAGGCCGCGCGTCAGGGACTTGTGCTTTTGAAGAACGACGGAACACTCCCGCTCAAGAGTCCCCGTAGAGTCTTCGTTGTCGGGCCGAACGCTGACAGCCAGACTATTCTCGGGGACTGGGTCGTGCCGCAGAAGGATGAGGATGTCATCACCGTGGTGGAAGGACTCAAGGCCGCGATGCCTGACGTCTCGATTGACACATTATGCTTCGGAGGGAAGATTTCCAACGTCAAAGCGAATGGAATCCTTATGGCTCGCCACAAGGCCTCCGCAGCTGACGTGAACATCGTTGTGGTCGGAGAGAACTCGCAGAGATATTCGGCTTTTGGACGCACCTGCGGCGAGAACTGCGACCGTGATGATTTGAGCCTTCCGGGCATGCAGGAACATCTGCTGGAAGCGATAGTGGCTTCCGGAAAGCCGACCGTAGTCGTGCTGATGACGGGCAGGGCGCTGAGCATCGACTGGGCGAAGGACAACGCCAATGCGATTCTGAACGTCTGGGAGCCGGGTCAGATGGGCGGGCAGGCCATCGCCGAGGTGCTGACCGGTCAGGTGAACCCTTCCGGCAAGCTGCCTGTCACCGTGCCTCGCAGCGTTGGGCAGGTTCAGACGGTTTACAACCACAAGCACTCGCAGTACTCCCGACAGTTCGCCACATCCGAGACCGGTGCCTTGTGGCCATTCGGTTATGGGTTGAGCTACAGCACTTTTGAATATTCAGATGCTTCGTTGACCAAGTCTGAAATAGGTGCTGCCGAGTCCCTCAAGGCCGGCGTGACCGTCACCAACCGCGGCCCTTACGACGGCGACGAGGTAGTACAGCTCTATATTCGTGATGAATATGGCTCCGTGACCCGTCCGGTCAAGGAGTTAAAAGCATTCCGTCGTGTGAGCCTCAAGAACGGTAAAAGCACCAAGGTCGAGTTCGACATCACACCAGAGATGCTCCAATGCTGGGGAGCGGACGAAAAGTGGGTTGTCGAGCCGGGAGATTTCACAATCCTCATAGGCTCCTCCTCCGCCGACTCCGACCTCACTCCGCTGCCGCTGAAGGTCAAGTGACAGACTCGGCAATTGGATAACCACGCCAAAACCCTCGTCTGCCCTCTGTCACTCGTCTTTTATGTGATGATGAAAAAATAAGTTGGTAAGGTTTTGTGAAGGATTTTTGCGGAT
>CAVERO010000008.1:0-32165 GCA_963617915.1 Candidatus Methanomethylophilaceae archaeon
TATCCGCAAAAATCCTTCACAAAACCTTACCAACTTATTTTTTCATCATCACTTAAGGTACTTGAGCCAGAAAGCGCGGTTGGCCTCGTTGAAATGCCGCCCCTGGTAGCCGCGGTAGCCGTGCATCCCGTCAGGATAGATCATCAGCTCAAACTTCTTTCCGGCCTTCTGAAGAGCGTCCACAAGCAGCAGAGTGTTCTGGAAATGCACATTGTCGTCCCCGGTTCCGTGAGTGATCTTGAGCATCACAGAGCCGTCGCAGTTCTTCTCCGTGACCGGATAGTTGGCAGCGGAGGCGACGGCCTTGGTCGAGGCGTAACCCTCCGGGTTATTGGCCGGAGTGTCCATGAAGCGTTCCGTATAGTGGGTGTCGTAAAGCGCCCAGTCATAGACACCTCCGCCGGCGATTCCGTAGTGGAAAGCGTCCGGATGGTTCATCACCAGAAGAGCCGTCATCGTGCCGCCGAAAGAGAAACCCTCCACACCTATCTTGTCACCCTGCACGTATGGAAGCGACTTGAGATATTCAGCCCATTCGACAAAATCAAGCACCTCCCGCTCATCCAGCCGCCGATAAATCTGATCCAGCCCCTTGCGGCCATTATGCCCGGAAGCCCGGCAGTCAGCCACGACCTCTATGATCCCGTTCTCGGCGTACCACTTGTAATAGAGCGGACTGCGGAACCTGTCAGTCACCTGCGGAGAATCCGGGCCGCCATAGATGTCCATGTGGACCGGATATTTCTTCGCCGCATCGAAATCCTTAGGATAGACAATCATCGCCGGAAGCTCCAAGCCGTCCTTGGTGGTCATCGTGACATGCTCGGGAAGAGGGTAATTCGATGCGTCGAAACTTTCTCCGGCCATGTCCGCCACCTTGAAAGACTTCTCCGCCTTCTTCAGATCATAAATCCAGACCTGCGAAGGAGTTCTGGAATTGCTGGCGGAAGCGATGGCATACCTCTGATCCGGGGAGACTTTGACGGAAGCGACATTCATGGAAGGATCCGAAATATTCCTTATCACTCCTTTGCAGACTGAATATAACCCACTTCGCACCCTTGAATCACGCTCCGCGACGAACAGCACCTCCGAAGAACTCCCGTCAAACCCTTTGGCCGCCTTGCCTTCCCTCACGTCCACAAGCGACATCCGCCAGTTCTCACCATCGGTCAGCCTCTTCAAGACAGAGCCGTCATAAGAGAGGTAATATATTTGCTGCCAATCAGTTTCAAACGAGCGGACCATATAGATTCCGTCACGTCCGAACAGCATCCCGTCAATCCAGTCCAGCCACGTCCTGTAGGTCTCGTGATAAATGTGCGTCTTCGACCCGTCAACCGGCGACACTGCAAAAAGGTCGAGCGTGTTCTGCGTCCTCGGCTCTCTCTGGACATAAAAGGCCTCGCTGTCCGCTCCCCAGAACGGTGTCCCGAAGTACTGGTCATCGTTCTCGTCGAAGTCCGCCCAAGCGGTGCCGCCACTCTGAATATTCACAATCCCGATCCGCACCTTAGGGTTGTTGTCGCCGCACTTGGGGTAGCGCGTCATTCTGACCGAACCGCCAGTCGGAGACACGTCCGGCAAAGCCACAGCCGCACCAGCGTTCTGTGAATAAGAAAGCCCCATTCCCGAACGGTCGGCATTCTCCGCAAAAGGAGAATATATCGGGAAGACCGGAACCAGAGAATTGTCAAAGCGGTAGAAGCCAATCTTTCTGGAATCCGGAGACCACCAGAACGCGCGGTAACGGGTAGGTCTTCCCAGAATCTCCTCGTAATATACCCAGGAGGCATAGCCGTTCAGGATTATGTCCGACCCGTCGAATGTCAGCTGGGTCTCAGATCTTGTGGCGATGTCCACCACCCAAAGGTTGTTGTCCCTCGTGAACGCCATCTTCGTGGAGTCCGGTGAATATGTCAGGTTGACCGCACCCTCCGGTCTGAACGGGAAGTCCGTGAACTTCGCAGGATAGCTGATCCCCTCCGTGACCTTTCCGGTCACGGCATTGACGGAGAAGTCCTTGTCTCCGGTGAAAGAATAATCGTAGGTCAATGCCACCTCATTCTTTCCCACCCATTTCCAAGCGGAAGGAATATCATTGAAATCCTTGGCCGGAACACCTACGGACACCAATAAAGCCAAAGCGGTCAAAATCTTTTTCATGTCAAGAAGCTGTTTTGAAAAACAAAGGACTAATTTATGAAATATTTCCACAATCCGCAAAAGCGCCGCCGCCGAGTCCCTTTTCTTGAACATATATGTCCTGACAGCATATCTGTGACTGGACAATGGCTCATAGCTCTAATGTTCAGCAAGTTTCCCCAAGGGCGCATTGACCGATAAGCGTCAGCTGTAAAGAATACCAAAAAAGAGGGGGAGCCACAAGAACTCTCGCGGCCCCTCTCCTGTTGTCAGGTCAGCGTTAACAACCATCAGGTCACCTGACCGTGGCGGGTCCCTGACCGGCAACCTTCGGCCAACCCGGATTCTGATAGACCACCGAGGTCTCGAGATCGGTTTTGTCGCCCCCTGCCGTCTTGCGGAACACACTCTGCGGCAACGGATTGAGATAGTGGGCAGGAGTGAAGTTGTAGCCGCCGAAGACAGAATTGTTGACCTTGCTGATCTGGTAAGGCCTGATGTACGGGCCGCTCACTTCATTGCTGGACATGTTGCCGGTTCCTCCGTCCACATCCACAATCACAAGATCCTCACCCGACTTGCCCAAGAGTTTGCCCTCATAGGCGGAACCCCAGTAGAGCATTCCCTCTATCTGGTAGTCCTTCACCTGGTCAAGCGCCCTCCAGCGCTTGAGGTCGGCCATGCGCATCCCTTCTCCGATGAGCTCGCACCTGCGTTCACGGCGGATGTTATATAGGGTGGCGTCAACCAACTTACCCTGTGAATATGCTCCGAAGTCCCCGAGGGCTTCCTTGCCCACATCTGTGGCGGCGATGGTGGCATTGTAGTCAGGATTGACCTTGGCACGCGTTCTCAACGCCCTCCAGTAACGGTCCGCGACAGCGTCAATGCTTCCGTCCTTCTCATAGCAGGCCTCGATGTAGTTAAGCAGAGCCTCGGCTCCCCTGAACACGATGCTTGCCGTGGTTCCCTTGGCGTGCTGGTTCTCCATATAACTGTCGTAGTGCTTGCCTTTCTTCACCCCGAAGCCGGTCACATTGCGTGTCTCGTTCGTTCCTGTAACTATCCAGTTAGGGTTGAAAATGTTGGCGCTGCCGTCAGCGTTATAGACATTGACATCGCCGTCCTTCTTTGTGAATATCATGATTCTGGAATCCCTGTCCTGAAGTGTGGCTTTGATGCCTTCCTTCTCCCATTGGGAATCGTAGCCGGAACCCGAGGCATAAATCGGAAGTCCGTTGCCCATCAGGAACGAGTTGACGAGTCCGCGGGTCCAGCCCGTGCCGCCACCGTTCCTCATAAGCTGCATCTGGATGTTATGCGTGACTCCCTGAGCCTCATTGTATTCCCTCCACATCAGCACCTCCGGGTAGCTTTCAAGACTATAGTCGCAGAACATCACGTAATAAGGGTTGAGTGTCTTGTAGGACTTGTCCATTCCCTCGTTCTTCCCGGTGTTTTCCGTGAGCGCTCCGACGACACCGTCGCCGACAGCCTTGGCAGACTTCATCGCCTCGCCAAGAAAGAAGCTGATTTCCGAATCTATGTTCAAGCCTGAAATGTCCTCGGACCTGCCAGGCCATCCCGTTCCGCCAGGAACGAAGGCCGTGCCCTTGTGGTGTTTCAGCCAAGTCCCCTCATACAGGGCGACACGGGAACGGAGCAGATGGGCGACCTGTCTGCCGATGCGGTTCTTGCCGGCCGGAGAAGTCTCCAGCAGCATCTCGGCAGCCTTGTCAAGATCTTCGAGAATGAAGCGGGCCACCTTGTGTCTCGGCTGTCTTCTGGATGCTTCCACAAGTTCTTCTTCCTTGTCAGGAAGAGCGGCGGTGACAATAGGACAGTCGCCTATGTTCTGAAGCATGGTGAAATAGGCGTAAGCCCGCAGGAGATATATTTCCCCGACATAGTGTCTGATGTTGGCGGCGGCACCCTGAATCTCCCCCGCCTCGTATTTCGGGAGCACCTGCTCCAGAAAATAGTTGCAGTGTCTGATAGCGGAGAAGTTCCACACATCGGAGTCCGCACTGACCCTCCATTCACCGGGAACCCAGAAAGAGGAATATCCCACCGCGGCCTGGTTGTCGGTACCGTTGTCGCTGCCGAAAGTGCTTATGCCGTAGGAGCCGGGACTGATGGAGGTGAAGCTGTACAGATTGATTGAGTATGCGGCCAGATCCGCCTCGGCCTTGAAATAGGTCTGAGGGGTGACAGAACTCTGAGGCTGCTTGTCCAGAAAGTCGTCGCATCCGAAAAAGCCGGCCAGAACCGTCATTGAGATGAATATGTTGATGATCTTGTTCATAATCTCGCTTATTTAGAATGTTATGTCAAGTCCGACAGAGAACGTCTTGGACAAAGGATAGGTCTTTCCAAATCCCCAACCTCCGATTCCGGCAAGTTCGGGATCCGCCGTCTCGGTGAATTTGGTGATGGTGAACAGATTCTCGCCCGAAGCGAAGAAACGGAGCCTCTCCACGAAAAATCTCCGGGACAGGGTCTGCGGAAGCGTGTAGCCGACGGTCAGATTCTTCAGACGGGCATAGGCCGCGTTCTGAAGGTAGCGGGTCTGGGTGTAGTTGTTCCTTGACCCGCTCCAGTTCACTTTAGGATAGTAGGAATCCAGATTCTGGCCAAGAGGATTGGAGGCATCGGCACGGAAATAGTCCAGATGCTGCGTCAGTCCCAAAGCCTGCCATTTGCTGATTCCGCTCGCTCCCCAGAACGGAGCGGTGCCGCCGCCCGGCCAGTAATCGCGTTTGAGAGTCCCCTGAAAGAACACCTTCAAGTCCAGACCTTTCCATTCGGCCGTAAGGTTAAGGCCGAAGTTGTAGCGAGGGGTGGAGTTCCCGATCACCTTGAGGTCTCCTGGATCGCCCGCCGTGTTCTGGCCGCCGTCCACGACACCGTCACCATTGAGGTCGGCGTACATTATGTCACCGGCGGACCAGTTGCTTCCAAGTCGGCTCTGGTCAGCCTTCGCAAGATGGGCGTTCATCTCTTCATCGGTCTTTGCGATTCCGACTGTCGTGTACCCCCAGATGTCCCCGAGGCGGGCGCCCGGGTAGTGGTTATTCAGATTCTTTGACTCATTCGGATACTTGTCAATCACCACGAAGTTGTCGCTCAGGGTGAGGCTTACGCCATAGTGGAAGTCTTTGATGAAATCCCGCCAGCCAATCTGGAGATCCCAACCTTTCGAGGTCATGTCCAGATTGTTGACCTTAGGAACAGAGGTGCCGAGGATGTCAGGCAATTCCGGCGCCGGGCCGACCATGTCGTATGTCTTGCGCTGGAAGTAGCCGAAACTTCCGGTCAGGCGGTCCGACAGGAGTCCCCAGTCAAGACCCAGCTCCCATGTACGGCTCTTTTCCCAGGTCAGAAGGGCGGAGACAAGCGCCGGCTCGCTGGAGATGTTCGGTTTCTGCGTGCCCACAAGCCAATTGCCTCCCTTGGCCGAATATCCCATAGTCGGATAGAAAGGATACCAGTTATCAGTGTTCTGGTTTCCGAGCCGTCCCCATGATGCCCTGAGTTTCAAAGTGTTCACCACATCCTTGTATGGCTTCATAAAGGCCTCTCTGGCCATGTTCCAACCGGCGGAGAAAGACGGGAACCAGTTCCAGCGCTTGTCCGAGGTGAAGCGTGAGCTTCCGTCGTACCTGATGTTGGCCTCAAACAGGTAGCGTCCGTCCAGATCATAGTTGAGCCTTCCGAAAAAGCCCGCGGTTGACCAGCTGTCGTAGGCTCCCCCCACCTTCGGGTCGGTGGAAGTGGTGTTCAAGGTAGGCAGACCTGACAGGATGCCGTTCTGCTGGGCCGAAAAATTCCTTTTGTTGAGAAGCTCGCTCTGGAATCCGGCCATCACGGTGAAGTTGTGGATTCCGAAAGAACGCGCGTATTCGGCATAGACATTAGGGTTGAAATAGTTGTTCTTCTCGTTGTATTCATAGACGGAAGAGTTGGCGTTGTTGGAGACGTACGGGTTGCCGTCAACATCATAGCCATAGGTCGTGAGCCAGTCCTTATGGAAGTTGGTGGTGTTGATGCGATAGTTCAACTCCACGTTGACAGTCATGCCTGACAGAGGTCTCACCTTCAGAGAGAGCTGCTGGGCCAGAACATCATTCTGTTCCTTGTGCTTGCCTCCGTTCTCAAGTTCGCTGATGAAGGATTCCGGCACCCAATGCCCGTTAGGATCCTTTGTAGGGACGATAGGCCAGTAACGCATCACATTGTGGTAGAAGACCTGATCGTCAATCCAGGACGGAGACACGTAGTCCGTGCGGCCGAATCGTACATAGTAGCCAATGTCGGCCCAGGAGAAAAGAGCCGTCGTGAGCTTGCCTGAAACCGAATATCGCTGGATGTTGTCGTCTCCGTGCCTGAGGGCTCCGTCCCGGTCAAGCGCATAGGCCGAGAAATAGTAACGGGTTTTCCCGCTGCCGCCGCTCACGCTCAGGTTGTGTTCCTGAGAGAAACTGTTGCCGAAATGCTCTTTGAGCCAGTCGGTGTTGCCGACGGGAAGAATGTCAGTCTCATCCCACACCTCCCATTTGTTGGAATTGTTGGCGAACATCTTCTGCGCTTTCGGATCGCTTTGGGCGTTCTTTATCTTCTGAAGATGCGAGTCCAGGAACCATCGGCCGCTGCCCGAATTGACGCTCGCTTCATTCATGTACAGCGCCCATGTGTAAGAGTCCATCATCTCCGGCATGTTCAGCGGAGAATTGAAGCGGAAACTGTTGCTGTAGTTCACGGAAGCCCTACCCTCCGAGCCACTCTTGGTCGTGACAAGAATCACACCTCCGGCCGCTCTGGAGCCATAAATCGAGGATGCCGAGGCATCCTTGAGTACGGAAATGCTCGCGACATCATGTGGATTGAGAGTGTTGAGGTCGCCCTCGATTCCATCAATGAGAACCAGAGGACTTACAGATGAACCGGAACCGATGGTACCGGTGCCTCGGATGTTGAATGTCTTGGTGGAATTCAAAGCTCCACCGAGATCCCCGGTGAAGAAATTCATTCCGGGTACAGTACCCTGAAGGGCATCGACAACGGAATTGACCGGCCTCGCCGAGATTTCCTTGGCGTCCACCGTCGAGACGGCTCCGGTCAGGTTGACTTTCTTCCGGGTTCCGAACGCCACCACGACAACCTCGTCAAGGTACTCGGGACTGTCCTCAAGAATTATCCTGAGGTCCGCGCCGGTCCAGATGACTTCCTTTGTCGTGTAGCCTTGCACGGAGACGCGCAGAACCGCACCGGGCTCCACCTTTTCGAGTGTGAACTTACCGTCGGAATCCGTCATGGCTCCCCTTGCGGTCCCGCTGATGAGGACATAGGCTCCGACCACAGTCTCGCCCTTTGTGTCCAAAACGGTTCCGTGACAGACATCATTCTGTCCGGTGCCGCCGGGAGAGACCGACCCGGAGGCTGAGGCCTCCGGCATAGCTAGAAACAGACCCAATAGACACAGGCCCGTCATAATGATTCTTTTACACATCATAACTACGTGGTTTTAAAGGTTTGTAATTTTGGCTTCTGTTTTTTTCAAAGATATGGAATCGGGCAAGCATAAGGTGTAATAATGATTACACTTCCGCCTTTTCTTTACAGTTATTCCGCTGAAAACGATGCAACTCATTAATTATTGGTTATATTCGCAGACAGATACCCACCGGAAATGGAAAGAATCATTTGCACGGAAGAGTACCTGGAACGGTTGTTCCGGATTCCTTTGTTCAGTGAGCTGGCGCATAACGTGAAGTCAACGTTGCTGGAGCGGCTGGACCATCAGTGCTTCTATGTGGACAGGCACGATGTCATCGCCAGACAGGGGACAGCCTGCAGACAGCTCTATGTTCTGCTGAAAGGGAGGATAAGAGCGGAAATCATCGACGATTCCGGAAATGAAGTCATCTTGGAGTATATCGACGCCCCGCGCTCTTTCGCCACTATGTATCTGTTCTTCGCGCCGGAGAACAATCTTCTGCCGTTCAGCTTCTGCGCGGCGGAAGACTGCATCCTGTTCACGGCCTCCAAGGAGTCCGTTTTCCGGCTCATCAGCGAAGACCCCGACATACTGCGCAGCTTCCTGAACATCACCGCGCGCTGCAGCAGGTCCACCCTCTCCCGCCTGAATGTGCTTTCCCATAAGAACGTCCGCAACCGCTTCGTGGCCTATCTCTTCGAGCATCGGCCATCCGGCTCCGCGCTTATAAGGATTGCGCACAATCAGGTGCAACTGGCAAAGTATCTGAACGTCACCAGACCGGCTTTGTCAAAAGAGATAAACAAGATGGTGAAGGAGGGACTGATAAGAGTGGACGGGAAGACGATAGAACTGATGAACGGGCAGCATCCGGGCAATTATCTTCTATAGCAGACTCACAGTCGCGCTTAGAAGCTGGCTGCGGATTCAGCGTCACATCCCGCCGGCTGATGCCGAGCGGCGTCTCCCCTGTCGCAAAGATTGAGGCGGTGAAAATCACCTGTCCCGGCCGGTGAAATATTCATCCTTGAAGTTGACGAGATAGACTTTGTCGGTGGCGCGGGTCAGGGCGGTGTAGAGCCATTTGAGGTCATCCAACGTGAGTTCATCCTGCCAGAAAGGGTTGTCAATGAAGACGCAGCTCCACTGGCCGCCCTGGCTTTTGTGACAGGTGATGGCGTTCGCGTACTTCAGCTGAAGGGCGTTGTAATAAGGATCCTCACGGACGGCTTCGTAACGCTTCTTCTTGGTCGGGATGTCGGCGTAATCTTCATTGACCCCGTTGTAGAGTTGGTTCTGCTGCTCGTAACTTAATGACGCGGACTCGGAATCAAGTGTGTCCAGACAGACTTTAGCTACAATCTCCGTGTCATCGTAGTCAGGGAAAGAAAGGCGGGCGTCGGCGAAATGAAGGCCGTAACGCTCCTCGAAATTCCTTATGGTCACCAACTTGGCGATGTCGCCGTTGGCTATGTAATCCATCCCTTCCACCCCTTTCAGAAACTGGTAGCAGTTCTTCACGATCATCAGCTTCTCGCCTCTTACCAAACGCTCCTCATCGTAGAAGACCTGGGCGCGGATTCCGGCGTTGTAACGGTTCGCCCTCTTGTTGGAGCGGCAGAGCACCACGGCGTCGTCTTTTGAATATTCAGAAAAATACGCAGAGTTCAAGGTGTCGATAAGCTCGCCGCCTGTGATGCGCACAACATCATCAAAACCATCCACAGAAAGTCCCAGTTCGTCTGGAGTGAACATTCCGTCGCCACCTAGGTCGGAGGCTATGAGCTCACGCAGCCTCGTGGCATTAAACAGAATCCCGGACTCTTTCTGCTGGCGGACGACCTCGGTAAGGCTGCAATAGCGCACCCCTCCGAAGCCGTCCATATATTCCTTCGCCAAGGCAGGAGAAGCCTCCATTCCGACAGGAGGCAGCTGGGCGGAATCCCCTATCATTATCAGGCGGCAGTCGTTGCCGGCCCGGACATATTCAACCAGATCCTTCAGCAGGTCGCCCGTGCCGAATTGGGCCGTGCCTTGTCTTTGAGCGTCTTCTATGCCTATCAGGGAGACCTCGTCCACGATGAACAGTTTGTGGGACAGTTTGTTGGGAGCCAAGGAGAATTGGCCGAAGCCGTCATCGCCCACAGATTTCTGGCGGTAGATGCTCTTGTGAATCGTGCGCGCGGGTTTGCCGGCGTACAGGGAGAGCACCTTCGCGGCGCGGCCTGTGGGAGCCATGAGGTAGCATATTTCTTCATATTCATCGGACGCCTCTTCAGCATTCCGGCGCGCTTCGATGGTCGGTGAGCCATGTCGAACCACAGGTTCGGCGACCGCAGCCTTCCGCGCCTTGGGTCTCAGGTCGTCAAAAGACCTGATAACCGCCGCTATGGCCGAAGTCTTTCCCGTGCCGGCATATCCGTTGACAACCAGAATGTCAGCGTCGTCACAGGTCACGAAATCAGCGATCTGCCGGAACAGGTTGTCCTGATCCGCAGTCCCGTCATAATTGAAACATTCCTTGAAACGCTTATAGAAAAAGTCCCCTCTGTCCATGGTTTAGGCCCTCCTGCGGCTGAAGACCATCATCACCACAGCCAGAATAGGATAGATCTCGACACGGCCGAGGAACATGTCAAGGGTGTACATGAACTTGGCGGCGGACGGCTCGGCGTTGAAACTGTTCAGCGAGCCGAGGTCTCCGACCGAAATCCCGACATTGCTCAAAGAGGTCAGCGTGGCTGTCAATGCATGGCTGTTGTCAGGGTTCAGCACAAGACAAGCCGCCACCGAGATGATCACAACCATAAAATACAGAGCGATGTACAGAATGTGCGGGGTCACATCATCCTGTCTCACTACCCTGCCGTTCACCCTTATCTCATTGACGGAAGCGGGATGCAGAACCATCCGCAGCTGGTACTTTATCTCCTTGCACAGCAGCAGCGCCCGATCGGATTTGACACCTCCGGAAGTGGAGCCGGCCATTCCGCACCATATTCCCACGAACACCAGCATCGCGGACGGAAGAACCGGCCACATGCTGTTGTCGGCGATGCTGAAACCGGTAGTGGAAGCGAAACTCAGGATGTGGAAGGAACCCGAAAGAAGCGCGTCGCCCCAGGTTCTCTCGATTCCATGAACCCTCAACGACATCGCCACAATCACGCTCGTCACAGCCAGAGTCCAGATGTAAAACTTGAATATCTCGTTTCTGAACGGCTTGAGCGATCTGGTGGCGACAGCCACGAACACCATTCCGAAATGGATGGAAGACAACAGCATAAAGAGCATCGTCACCAAGTCTATGGACACCGAATTGTAGGCCCCTATCGAAAGGTTCCTTGTGCTGAACCCGCCTGTCGCCGTGACGCTCATAGCGTGGTTTATCGCGTCAAAGGGGCTCATTCCGGCCATCACATAAAGCAGGAACGAGGCGGCCATCATCCCGAAATAGACATATGTGAATATGTAAACCGTCTTGTTGACCCCTGACCTGTACTCTCTCTTGGATAGCGATGACAACTCCAGACTGGTCAGCCTCAGGCGCATCTGGGACGAACCTGGAATGATCAGCAGCAGGAACACGACAACTCCCAGACCGCCGATGAAATGCGTCGAGGAGCGCCAGAAAAGAAGACTGTCAGGCAAGGCCTCGATGTTGTCAAGAATCGTGGCTCCTGTGGTCGTAAAACCCGAAACGCTTTCAAACCAGGCGTTTATGATTGTGAACGGGCCTCCCCAAAGCGCATAAGGAAGCATTCCGAATATAAAGGACAACAGCCACGAGAGGGCGATTATCATGTAGCCGTCCTTCAAGGAGATGGCAGCGGACTTTCTGACGAATATGAAAGGGAATATTCCGACGATGAAGGTAATCGTGAAACTGATCATCAGGGCGGCCAAGGCACTGTCGTTGCCGTTGGCCATCGAGACCAGAATTGACAGGAACATGAACAGCGCGCTGACAAGCAGAGCGTAGCCCACGTTTCTGGATATCACCTTGACGTTCATCCGGATAATCTTTTAGTCATTGTTTTTGGCTGCTGCGGTCGCTGAACCTGTCGAAGCGACCTTCGCCCTCAGATTCGCCACCCTCTTGCGCAGCATCTGGTTTTCCCCGGTCAACTCCGTGATTCCGTCATTCAGTTCAGCCAGCTGGTCATCCCCCTCGAACGAGTACGAATACTTCTTGTTGAACGACCGGTAGTTGTTCAATCCCGCCAGCATCCTGTAAATCGGGTTCACATAATAGACAAGGAGGAAGAAAAGCAGCATCAGCACAAGCAACAGCCCCACTCCCACAGCCACAGCCCCGGGGATGATGCTCCTGTAAAAGCCCCTCTGGAATGTCAGAGAGTTTTTCTTCAGGTCATCGTAGATGGCGCTGTTCAGCACATCAATGTAGGAATTGAGCCTGCGGAACTTAGGCTGAAGCCGGTCAAAGTACCAAGCCCTCGTGTCGATGAAGTCCGAGAGCAGGACATCATTCAGCTCAAGCGAAGTAAGCATGTAAGCCGAATAGGCATAGACAACAGAATCAGTCAGCGGCACCATCTTGTCGGAAGTCAAGGAGTTACGAAGCGAGTCGCAGTGCCCCATAAACTCCTTCTGATGGAAATCCGGCAGCGTGTTGACCGAATCGTCACCGATCACCGTCAGCAGATCCAGATTGTACTTGTTGGTGACCTCGGACAGTTTCTGGGCCACATTGACGCTCCGGATGTTGTCCGCGATGAGGTCCGACACATAGTTGCTCATCTTGTAGTACTCCATGATGGAGATCACGCTGGAGACGAGCAGGGTCACAGCTATCGCGCTGAGGCTCAGCGTAAGCTTCATCCTCATCGTGAGCCTGAACTCCTTCATTCTGTCCGCAAGTTTCCTGAACATTTCCCAAAAAATGTTTGAAATGCAAACTTACGCAAAATTCGGGACAAAAGAAAAGTCATACTTATCTGAACAATCTGAGCAAATAATATAACGGAAGAATTGCCCTTGACATTCACAAAAATCCTTTTCTTTTGCTATTGTAATCGTTATCTGGAAAAAGGAAAGTAAAAGCAAGCATCTTTTCCCTGAAAGGGATGCTTGCTTTCTGTTTTTATCAGGGTGATTTCTGTAGTCAGCCTTCACTCTGAGCCGTAAGGCTCTCCGCTTCACCCCTCGGTCTTCATCTACATTCCATCAAACAGCCGCTGTGCAGATGGCGGCATTACTTGCGGCAAATACCGCCGTTGTGACCGGGGAAGGGAGCGCTTTGACTACCTATGCCTCTTCTCCAGTTCCTTTTCGAGGTCGGCTATGCCGTAGCCTTTGCCGACAAGAAGGACGAGAAGGTGATAGACAAGGTCGGATGCTTCGTAGATCATACGTTCATCATCGCCTTTGACTGCCTCGATGACGGTCTCGACGGCCTCCTCGCCGACCTTTTGGGCCATTCTCGGGGTGCCGGCCTTGAACAGGGACGTGGTGTAGGACTTCTCAGGCATCTGCTCGTGACGGCCTTTGATCACGCTTTCAAGTTCGCGTATGAAACCGAGACTGGTAGGGACAGCGTCACCCCAACAGGTTTTCGTGCCTTTGTGACAGACCGGGCCGTCAGGAACTACTGTGACAAGAAGGGTGTCCGAATCGCAGTCAACGGCTATCGAGACCAGATGCAGACAGTTCCCGCTTGTCTCCCCCTTTGTCCAAAGGGTACGGCGGGAACGGCTGTAAAATGTCACAAGGCCGCTGGTCTGGGTCTTTTCGAGAGCCTCGGCGTTCATGTAGCCGAGCATCAGGACCTGAAGGGTGTTCCTGTCCTGGACAATCGCCGGCACAAGTCCGTCAGCGCCGACTTTAAGAGATTTAAAATCAATCATATTCATTAAAGTTCGTTAATCATATTCTTACATTCACTCCGTGGGAGCGGAGGATTCTTTTCAAATCGGGTATGGAGATTTCGCCGTAATGGAATATGCTTGCGGCGAGGGCGGCGTCCGCTCGGCCGGCGGTGAGGACTTCCTCGATGTCGCTGACGCTTCCGGCTCCGCCCGAGGCTATCACCGGGATGGTCAGTTCCTCCGCCAGACGGGAATATGCCTGTACCGCATAGCCGCTGCGGGTTCCGTCGTGATCCATTGAGGTGAAGAGGATCTCTCCGGCTCCGAGGTTCTGGACTTCTTTGGCCCAGGAATATAACTCCTTGTCGGTTTGAACCTTACCTCCGTGGGTCATTACTTGCCAGTAAGAGTTTCCGTTTGGAGAAGTCGCTTCGACAAGCTCAGCGACCGGGAAAGCAAGCTCAGCGACCGGGAAAGCAGGTTCAGCGACCGGGAAAGCAGGCTCTTTGGTCAAAAGCGATTGCTCAGCGACCTGAAACACGCCGGTCGCTGAGCCTGTCGAAGCGCCGGTCGCCAGACCTGCGATGCACCGGGCTCGTCGAAGTGTCGAAGCGGCATCCTCCGAAGCAATCGTCCGCGCGTCAATCGCCACGACGACGAACTGGGAGCCATAACGTGACGCTATCCGGGAAATGATCTCCGGATGAAGCACGGCGGCCGTGTTGACGGTTATCTTGTCTGCTCCTGCGTCCAGAAGCCTTGCGGCATCCTCGAACGAGGAGATTCCTCCGCCGACAGTGAACGGAATGTCAATCCGTTCCGCAATCCTTGAGACCAGTTCCGTGAAAGTCCGGCGACCTTCGGAAGATGCGCTGATGTCAAGATAGACAAGCTCGTCAGCACCCCCGGAAGAGTAGAAAGCCCCCATCTCCACCGGGTCACCAACCTCGCGAAGCCCCTCGAAATTGATTCCCTTGACCACCTGCCCGTTTTTCACGTCAAGGCAAGGTATTATTCTTTTGGCCAGCATATTACCTGAACAGTTCCTCAAGTTTCACTCGTCCCTCGTAGATGGCCTTCCCGACTATGGCCGACCGCAACCCGGACTTTTTCAATTCGACCAGATCCTCATAGCCTGACACTCCCCCGCTCACGATGATCTCCACATCGGGGAATTGCTGCTGAAGCCCGGCATAGAACTCCAGATTGACTCCCTGCAACATTCCGTCACGGGAGACCTCCGTCACAATTGCCTGACGCACAAGCCCTTCAAAAGACTCCAAGGCTTGCACGGCGGACATCGGAACGGTCTCCTTCCACCCATGCGTGGCGACAAGACCGTTCCTGAGATCCAAGCCCAGAATGATCCTTTCCCCATACGTTACCGACCATTTTCTGAATATTTCAGGCTCGGTGAAAGCCACGCTTCCGCAGATGACATATTCAGCCCCGGCGTCCAGGACAGCCTTCAAAGAGTCCTCCGACTTCACCCCACCGCCGAACTCGACTTTCAGACCGGTCTCACGGGTTATGTCACGAAGTACCTCCAGATTCTTCGGACAGGAGGCCTTCGCACCTTCAAGATCGACAAGGTGAAGCCTCGTGGCTCCGGACCGCTCGAAACTTTTCGCCGTTTCCACAGGGTTGTCTGAATAAACCTTCTCTTTCGCGTAGTCTCCCTGTGTGAGACGCACGCACCGGCCTCCGATAATGTCAATGGCCGGAATTATGTCAAAATTCTTCATAACTCAATGAAATTTCTCAAGATCTGCGCACCGACGGCACCGCTCTTCTCCGGATGGAACTGCGTACCGAAGAAATTGCCCCGCTGAAGCGCCCCGCTGAAACGGACACCGGAATATTCAGTCTCCGCAACAGTCTGACCTATGAATATGTCAGGGCAGTAGGAGTGCACATAATAGACGAACGAGTCTTCCGGAATATTCCTGAACAAAGATCCGCGAAGGCCGGAGATGGTGTCCCACCCGGTGTGGGGAACCTTCACGCCGGGAGTCTCCGGGAAACGGCTGACCTTGGGGCTGAATATTCCCATGCACTCCGTTCCGCCTTCCTCGCTGAAAGAGCACATCAGCTGCAGACCCACGCATATTCCCAAAACAGGCTGCGTCAAGGACTTGATGACGGGGACAAGCCCCGTGGCCTCCAAAGCGCGCATCGCGGAGGAGGCCTCCCCCACTCCCGGCAGAATCACATGGCCTGCACGCCGGATGGTCTCGGGATCGGCTGTAAGGACATATTCAGTGCCAAGCCTTTTCAAGGCATTCTCGACCGAGCGTATGTTGCCGGCCTTGTAGTCAACAATCGCTATCATAGCACGCCTTTGCTTGATGGTAGTTCGTAAGGGAAAGGGGTTCTTGCGACGGCCATCCGCAACGCCCTTGCGAAGGCCTTGAAAATCGCTTCCGCCTTGTGGTGATCGTTCTCACCCTCAGCCCAGACGTGCAGGTTGCATTTCGCTCCGCAGCAGACGGACTGAAAGAAATGGCTGAACATCTCTGTCGGCACATCGCCTACCTTCTCACGTTTGAATTCCGCGTTCCATTTGAAGTCTATACGTCCCCCGAAATCCATCAGCACGGCGGCGTCGCAGTCATCCATCGGAAGGACGAAGCCGTAGCGGGCTATTCCGAGTTTCGAGCCAAGAGCCGCATCAATCGCCTCACCGAGAACAATTCCCACATCCTCAATCGTGTGATGTTCATCGACTTGCAAATCTCCCTTGGCTTCTACGGACAGCGACACCCCTCCGTGATTCGGAATCTGCTCCAGCATGTGGTCGAAGAAATGGAGGCCGGTGGAGATACCGGCAAAACCGACACGCTTCGACACTTCGACGAGCTCAGGACATCGCTGGTTCAGCGACCTACTGCAAGAATCAAGGTCAAGTTCAAGGGATATTTTTGTCTCCTTTGTGTCTCGGGTGATCAGCACATGTCTCTCGCCAAGGATTTCTATGCCCGGTTTTCTTGTCCCGGTCACTTCGACAGGCTCAGTGACCGAAGAAAATGGCTCAGTGACCGAACCACAACGGTCACTGAGCCT
Organism: Candidatus Methanomethylophilaceae archaeon; assembly: GCA_963617915.1. Classification (GTDB taxonomy): domain Bacteria; phylum Bacteroidota; class Bacteroidia; order Bacteroidales; family UBA932; genus Cryptobacteroides. Next base: position 16,534 of record CAVERO010000008.1, read on the forward strand.
GCCGAAGTGACCTGATGTTCCAAGCAGCCGCAGCAGCCTGTCATTCTCCGCCGGAGCGCCGACGGTGATGCGGAGACACCCTTCGCAGCCCGGAACCTTGGAACGGTTCCTGACAATCACCCCTCCGGCAAGCAGCCTCTCATAAACCTCATCCGGACTGTCAAACCTCACAAGCAGGAAGTTGGCGTCACTTGAATATATTCCTTTGACTTCCGGACATCCGGCCAGTTCTTTCTCAAGCCTGAACCTCTGGCCCGCGATCTCCTCCACAGCCCTGTCCTTCGCAGCCTCGTCCAGCTTGGCCAGAGCCATCTTCTGAGCCACGACATTGATGTTGTACGGGTACTTGACCTTGGACATCAATGAAATCACGGACGGGTCCGCAATCACAAGCCCGATGCGCAGCCCGGCCATTCCCCAAGCCTTGGAAAGCGTCTGAAGCACAATCAGATTCGGGTGTTTCCTGACCAATGGCGCCAGTGATGGCCTGATAGAAAAATCAATGTAGGCCTCATCCAGAACCACCACACCTTCAAATCTTTCAAGAATATCCTCAATCTGTTCCACCGAGAAAGAGTTCCCGGTCGGATTATTCGGGGAGCAGATGAACATCAGCCGTGTCTCGGCATCCGCGGCGGAAAGCATCGCCCCTGAATCCATCGAGAAGTCCGGCCTCAACCGGACTTTCCTGAACTCCACGTCATTCATCGCCGCGGCCACCTCGTACATCCCGTAACTCGGGGCGATGGACACGGCATTGCTCACTCCAGGGACGCAGAACACCCGGAAAGCCAAGTCTATGGCCTCGTCGCTCCCGTTGCCGAGGAACAACATTTCAGGATTCAATCCCTTAATCTCTGCGATTTTGGCCTTCAAGGCCTTCTGGTGCGGATCCGGATAGCGGTTGACTCCGTTGTTGTAAGGATTCTCATTGGCATCCAGAAAAATCTCCGGCTGATTCGAGCCGCAGTCATCCCTTGCGGTCGAATAGGCCTCAAGGGATGAGATGTTTGGCCTTACGAGTTTAAGAACGTCATCTATCTTCATTAATAAACCTTTTTTCATGTCATACTCATTACTAAAGTCACTTCGGCACTTCGACAAGTTCAGTGACCGAATGTTCAGTAAACGGTCGGAGAGCTTGTCGAACCGCCGCGAGCGACCTGTGTACCGGTCGAACCTGCATTGTCGCGAAGTCTGACGTCCACTGCGGCGGCGTGGGCGTCCAGGCCCTCGGCCAGAGCCATTGTACGGATAGTATCCCCAAGCCCAAGCAATCCCTCGCTGGAAATCTCCTGAATGGTCATCTTTCTCATGAACGCGTCCAGATTCAGTCCGCTGAACGAATGGCCCCACCCGCTTGTGGGCAGAGTGTGGTTCGTGCCGGAAGCGTAATCCCCCGCACTCTCAGGCGAATAATTCCCTATGAATATGCTCCCGGCGGAGACTATCCTGTCCGCAATCTCCCAGGGTCTGTCCATAGAGACAATGAGATGTTCGGGAGCATATTCATTGGCGAAATCAACGATGTCCCCGCGGCTTGGAAAGACAACCATACGGCTGTGTTCCAGTGCCTTGGCGACAATGCCGCCCCTGCTCAAGCTTTCCGTCTGCCTTGCGACAGCCCCTCTGACCGCATCGGCCACCGACCCGGAAGTACAGAGCAGAATCGACTGGCTGTCAGGCCCGTGCTCCGACTGCGACAGGAAGTCCGCGGCCACGAATTCCGGAACGGCCGTCTCATCAGCGAGTACCATGACCTCGGAAGGGCCGGCCGGCATATCGACCGCAGTCACGGACAACCCCACCATCTGCTTGGCTTTCATCACATAGCGGTTGCCCGGGCCGAAAATCTTGTCGCATTTCGCCAGCGTTTCCGTTCCATAAGCCATCGCCGCTATGGCCTGGGCGCCACCGATTTTAAAGATGTTCCTGACACCGCAGACCGAAGCCGCATAGATGATGACAGGATCAGCCTTCCCTTCTTTGTCCGGAGGCGTGCAGAGGACGGTTTCCGGACAGCCGGCGACTGAGGCGGGAATCGCCAGCATCAGAACAGTGGAGAACAAAGGCGCGCGCCCCCCTGGAATATACAACCCGACCCTACGGACAGGAACGGCCTTCTGGTAGCAAAGCACGCCGGGTGAAGTCTCGACCTTTACAGTTTGCGGCACCTGCGCCGAATGAAATTTCCTGATGTTTGAATATGCCCGCGCGATGGCAGATTTTAAATCCTGCGAAACGGAATCGGCAGCTTCCGCGATTTCCTTATCGCTGACTTTCAACGCATCAGCCGAAGCAAAAAACACATTGTCGTAACGGGACTCCAGTTCCAGAACAGCCTTGTCGCCTTGTGTCCGGACATATTCAAGGGTGGCTTTGACGCTTGTCTCGATGTCGGAGTCGCTTTCGGCGGCCCTTTCGACCAATTTCGGCCATTCGCAACGGGGAGGGTTATAGTATATCGAGGTCACTTCGACAGGCTCAGTGACCGAATGTGAAGGTTCAGTGACCGAATGTGAAGGCTCAGTGGCCGAATGTGAAGGTTCAGTGGCCGAATGTGAAGGCTCAGTGACCGAATGTGAAGGCTCAGTGGCCGAATGCGCGGATACAGTGACCGGAGTTAATGTCTCTGACGGCTTTACATCGGTCACTGAGCTCGCCGAAGTGACCGTAGTGTCCAAATTTAACATAAAACAATGAATAAATATGCAAATCTACAAAACCATCTTCTCGACCGAGAGAACAAGAATTCCCTCGGCGCCGATCTCCTTAAGACGCTCGATCTTGTCCCACAGAACACTCTCATCCACAACGGAATGCAGCGATGACCATCCGCTTTGCGCAAGCGGCAGCACTGTAGGGCTCCGCATCGCCGGAACTATCCGGATGGCATCCTCGATCCGGTCATCAGGAATGTTCATCAACAGGTATTTCTTTCCCCTGCTGTCCCGGACCGCGTTAAAGCGGAATCTCATCTGTTCCAACAGTTTGGCCTTGTCGCCGGACAGGTTCCCGCCCGAGATGAGCACAGCCTCCGAAAAGACCACCCGCTCGACTTCCTTCAGACCATTGCTGACCAGAGTGCCGCCGGAAGACACAATATCGAAGATAGCATCGCTCATACCAACGGTCGGAGCAATCTCCACTGAACCGGCGATCACATTGATTTGTGCACTTATTCCTTTACCATCCAGGAATTTACCAAGAATATTAGGATAAGATGTGGCAATACGTTTACCATTGAAGTATTCCAGTCCGGAATATGCTTCCGCCTTGGGGATGGCCAGGGAGATCCGGCACGCCCCGAATCCCAGACGGTCTTCAATCACCACATCCTCTCCCCTCTCACAGACCTCATTGTAGCCCACAATTCCCAAATCAGCAACCCCTTGGGCCACCGCCTGCGGGATGTCATCATCCCGCAGGTACAGAATCTCAACAGGAAAACTGCTGGAGCGGGACAGGAATTTACGTTTAGTGTCATCCACCTCAATGCCTGCCTCACGCAGCAGCAAGAGGCTTTCTTCACTTAAACGGCCTTTGGCCTGAATCGCGATTCTTAACATTTTTCGTTCGTTTTATATCATTTTTTCCATACCTCTGGCCACTTCGGCAAGCTCAGTGACCGGGAAAGAGCAAATAACAAAGAAGGCTCAGTGACCGGAAAAGGCCAATAACTAAAAAGGCTCAGTGACCGGAAAAGAGCCAATAACAAAAGATGGCTCTGTGACCGGAAAAAGGCCCGCGACCGTGACGGAAGCGAGCCTTGACCAATATCCCTGACAAACAGATACCCACGACAAAGTCACCTCCGTTTCTGACGATGGTGATGATGATGGTGGATATGATTGAAACTTCTCATTTTTGTTCAACTCGGCAAATATCGGAATAATATTTCAAAACTCCAAGATAATTTGACAAAATATTCATTCAGCCCTTTCTTGCCGGGAAGAGAGAGAGGTGCTTGACCTCTTCCTCGAACCTGTCCCTCGGGCCTATGGCCTTGTTGCGGATTCTCGCCCGGTAGTTATAGACGGTGTTGGCGGAATAGTGCAGGAGGGAGGCCATCTTGCCGGAGTCTGTCACTCCCAGCCGGATCAGGGCGCAGATCCTCAGCTCAGGGGTCAGGTCGCCGTCCTTGAGGGTTATCTTCTCTTCCGGAGCGAGAAGGGTGTTGACCTGTTCCACGAAATCAGGGTAAAGATTGAGGAACGCCTCGTCAAACATCTTGTAGAACTGCCTGATGTCATCCTCAATGGGCGGAAGCGACTCTATCTCATCGACAAGATATTTGTAATCGCCCCTGCGGAGGTATTTCAGCAGATGGATCTGGTTTTTCCGGTTCTTGTTTATGTTGTCAGAGACTTTCTCAAGGAAAAGAGCGATGTACTCTTCCTTGACCTTGTCAGACTCTTCAAGCCTGGCGTTCAGAGACCTCAACCTTTCATTCGTCTTTTCCAGACTCTTATGATGTCTGGAAAGTGCGAGAAGCAAAAAGGCCAACACCACAAACAGAAGGCTTACCACCGCCACGGAAGCAACCATGTGCCGCTTCTGGGCAGCCAGACGCTCCTCGTAGGCGCGCTCGATCATCGGGAAAAATCTGGAGATCTGCCAAGGCCTGAGCTTGCCGTTGAAAGCCAAGGCGTCAGGCAGGCTATAGTCCGCCACATATCTGAAAGCGCGGTTGATGTCACCTTTCTGGAACAGGATGCACGCGACCTCGTTAAGGGCGGCATAATCTCTCGTCGCGCACATGACGTCGGTAATGGCCGCCTTGCACAGCCACTCCAGTTTCAAGTCACGGTCCTTGGGCGATATCCCTTCCGCATAGTACCAGCACGCGGCGGCGTATTCCCGGGAATATACCTCCGTCTGGGAGAGCATCTTCTCCGTCAGTTCCCGGACCGACACGGAATCCTTGGCCGACAGGGCCGCTTCCCTGTTCAGATAGTACCAGTCGTAGGAGCCCGGCTCGATGTACTTCATCAGGGAGTCCCGCAGCTCGTTCCTCTCGGAGAATTTCACCTCATACAGATCCAGTCCTCCCGAATATGACATCATCTCCCCGGCCAGAGAGTGACGGACAGAAAACCAGAGAGGCTTTAGTTCCGGAGTCACCCAAACCGGACGGACGGCCTGAAGGAGATTCGACGCTTCGACGTGGTAGCCCGCTTTGGAATATTCGCGCGCCCTCAACAGGTCTGTCTCGGTAAGCCTCACCTCGTCGTCATTATTGATCGTCAGGATAAGGTTCCTTTCAAGGTAAGCCATCGTAGAGTCAAAGCTGAACGACGAATATTCCTCGGCTATTCTCTGGTTCAGGCGATATTCCTCATTGTAAGGCATTCCGGGAGTCCGCATGTTCTTAAGTGCCCCCACCTTGTCAAGGAAAGTTTTCTCATATGTCCCCTTCAGGCGGAGAACTTCATCCAATTGCGCCACTCGGATAGTCCTTCCGCTCTCGCAGGATGCCAGAATGACGAGGGAAACTATTATCGGGACCAGTCTGTTCATAAAAGTTCTCAGTATCGGTTTCGTGTCGGCAAAGAAATCCTTAAGGATTACCGACGTTCTTACAAAAATACTAAAAAAGGGGCAGACCGAAAAAGAATTTTCGGCCTGCCCCGCTGACAATCTATCTGATTATGGCCAGACAACCAAGGAATCACTCAGTAATTCCTAAAAAAACAAATCGGCCAGTTCCGCAACTCTGTCCGGGTTGTCGGTCGTTATGCGGTCAGCACCTTTGACGATGGCTGACAGAATCTCCGAATCCGAATTGATTGTCCATAGATTAACCACAATCCCCCTGTCCTGCGCATCTTTGATCCATGTAGGGTTGGCGGCAAACACACTCATTTGATAGTCCAGGCACCCTATGCCATCGGCGGCGGCCTCGGCCGGAGACTTGTCTCCGTTCAGATAGCCGACAAAGACAGATTTGCCGATGGCAGCGATGCCCTTGCAAGTTTCATAGTTAAAAGAAATATACTCAACTTTAGCCGCCATCCCCTTGGAATTGACCAACGATACCACATCGGTGGTGACTGCAAGCTGCTTTTCAGGGGAATTGTGGGTTTTAATCTCAATGATAAGTTTGGTGTTCGAATCTTTCCCTATACAGTCCAGCATGGCATCCAGAGTCGGCAGACTCTCGCCATTGGAGAGTTTGACGTCCTTAAGCTGGTCGTAGGTGCAGTTCTGTATCTCAAGATTGTTCACCTTGGCGTCGTGATGGATGACAAGATGGCCGTCGGTGGTTCTCCAGACATCTATCTCGGCAGCGAACACTCCCAGTTCCTTGGCGGCCTTCACCGCGGCTAGGGAGTTTTCCGGAGCTGTCTTGTGGAAGCCTCTGTGAGCCACCACCGCAGGGATTTTCAATTCAGCGGGATTGTCCGTCACGGTCAGTTCAGTCACACCAAGCGGATAGAACGCTCCGCCGCGCTGGAGCACAACCTTGTAGGCGCCGGTCACGATGTCGGACGGAAGGGTCACGACAGCCCTGTCGGATGAAACCTCGCATTCCGCCGTCTGGACATATTTTCCGGTCAGGGACTGGAACGAGACGACATCGCCGCTGCGGAATCCTGTCCCGAGAATCAGGAATTTGCTCCCTGGCTTGACCTGAATCCCGGACGCAAGCACGATGTTGTCCACATTGATGGTGGAAACAGGCAGACTGTAGCCTTTGACACGGTTGTAAAGGGTCGTCACGTCAGACGCGGTAAGAGGAGAATCGAATATTCTGGCGATGGCGATGTCACCCTTCCATGCCGCCTGCGCGTCATTAGGGCCGGCGTCTCCGCCGATGCATATCCAGCGGGCTTTGGCGTTCGTCGGCATCCTGAGGTTGCCCGGGGCGTCAACCGTACCCTTCAGTTCACCGTCAACGTAGATGTAGGCTTTCTTCTCGGTCTGGTTCCAGACTCCGACAAGATGGTAGAAACGTCCGAATTCGGGCGTCACACCGCTTTTGGCCCAGATCCACTTGCTTTTGCCGTCCTCGCTGACGTTCGGAAGGAAAGTCAGGATCTGGTCGCCGCCCTTGGTGATCAGGAATCCGACTCCGCCGGCTTCCATGGCGCTGAATGGCTTGATCTCCTTATTCCATTCGGTGACATCAGCGTCGAACCTCGTCAGGATCTCGAAAGAATGGCCGTCGGCAAGTTTCTTCCACAGGTCGGAATCCTCCGCATAGTCAACACGGTAGTAGCCGGATGTAAAGCTTGCCCCCGGCTCGTGGTTGAAATGGGCCACGTATGACCTGATAGCCCTGCTCTCATAGGTGACAAGGCCGGCTCCGGACACGGTCTTGACCTCAACACCCTTTCCGGAAATGTCAACGGCCGAGCCGTCCTGATTGAACTGCACGTCAAGAATGCAGTCATTCTTCAGCTTCTCAGGCAAATCCTCCGCCGGAAGCATGTCACCGTCCTGCGTCACTGTCACCTTCAGGCTGCCGGCCTTGCCGGAGACCTTGAGAGCCAGGACCGCAGAGCGCTCGTAGGAATCATTGGCGGAAACTTTGACCGTCACCTTCCTGTCATTGGAGGAAGAGGTTGGCGTCACCTCCAGCCAGGACTTCGCCTCGCTTGGCACATCAATGGTCCAGTCAGTGTTGGAGACCATGTTCAGAACGCGCTCGCCGCCCGAACGGACAAACGTGACTGTGGTCTCTCTCTTTCCCTCGTCGTTCAGGAAATCGAGGTAGGCGTCTCCCTTGGCGACCTTGTCATCGCACGCTCCCAAGACCAGAAGCCCGGAGCAGAGACACAACGCATATAGGAATTTCTTTATCATGTTTTCTGAATATTATTATGAACTAAACCGATTAGAGTTTCACACCGACAAGCTTCACTCCCGTCGCCGAGTCTGATGTCTTCTTGGCGGAGCTGAAATCGACGGTGAACCTGTAAACGTCTCCGGAATTGAGGGCGGTGACGACCCCAATGTTGCCGTCAGCCGTCATACCGAGTTCGGAAGGAAGGTTCACATCCGAATATGACGAGCCTTTCAATTCCCCGCCCCAGGTTCTCTGGAAGAAGAACTTGAAATTGCTGCCCGGCTCAACGCCCAGTCCGTGGCCGGCCACAAGCGTCAGTTGGAACACCTTGTCCTTGACCGGAGCGCAGCACAGTCCGCCCACTTCCGGAGCCCAGCCGGCGCCCGAGGCTTCCGGCTTGCCGATTGAGGCGTCACCGATAGCCCAGAGGCCACCGGAGAAATCATCGCCAAGCACAGGGAAATAGTCCTTGCCAGTCAAGGCTCCGGCCTTCATCGGATTGATGCGGATGAACTTGTTGGAGGTCTGGAGAACGACTCTGTACTGACCGGTGACAGCGAGGAACTTGAACGTACCCTTCAGGATGTCGATTGTCTCAAGGTAATCAGAGTCAATCACCCAGTCCCTCAGGTCGAAGCCAAGGACGGTAAGCGTCTCTCCCTGCGTGAGCGGGATGTTCACGCCATAGCTTCCGGTCGGAATTTCTTCGGCCTTGTCCATCGCCACCGGAGTCTCGCCGTTGACAGACAGTTTCACGAACGGAGTCCCTTCAAGGGTCTTTGTGTCAATGGTGACGGTGTACTCTCCGGAGTAGCCGTAGGTGAACGGGATGTAGTTCTCGCCTCCAATGGCGATAGCCTTGCCGTCATAGCCGAAAGTAAGAGCCTCGCCAAGGGATCCGAACGGAGCGGAGACGATCTTCGCGTTCAGTTCCTTCGGGAATTCCGCCGTGCAGGAATATTCATAGTCTCCGGTCCTGGTCATTTTGTACTCCCCTCCGTCCTCGGTGACAAGGGTAAGATAGTCGAACACAGGGCGCGACACGGCCAAGTCCATCTTTTTTTCAGTCAGGCCGAACTCGATGTTCTGACCCGTGACGGTGAGTTCAGCCGTGCCGTCGGAGATGTCTGCGTAATAAGGAATGTTCAGGGTGCCCTTGTAGGTCCCGTTTTCCTTGGTGCGGATGACGGTCTTGCTGACCTCTGTCCCGTCAAAGAACAGGTGAAGCTGAAGGGTGGAAAGGGCAATGTCGTCATTCAGGGTGATCTCGAAAGGAAGGTTCTCGCCCATCAGGGCGGATCCCGCGATCCGGCAGGTCATCTCCGGTCCTTTGTCCGTCACCTTAAGCTTGGGTTCCTTGTAGCAGGAAGTCAGGACAGTGGCGGCGATTAAAACCGCCAGAGATGGTTTAATAATATTTTTCATATTCATTATCATTGTGTTAGTTATTCCATTTTATCGAGGCTATCGACTTCGCCGGAGCGGTGAACTTCACCGAATGTCCGGAATCGGAGAATGTGAACTGATAGTCTTCGGAGAGCGTGTTCTCGATGATGATTCCGTAGGAATGGTCAGGGTTCAGGAACGCCAGGCAGGACACTCCCGATTTTGGAGTTCCCTTCAATGCTATCCTGCGGGCTCCCGGGCGGATGACCTTTGAGGCATGCGCAAGATTGTAGTACTGGGTGTTCCTGTCTGTGACCTTACCGGTCTTGGAGTCGCACATCACCGCTCCGTAGCAGTTCTGACAGCCGCCGGGACGCTTCGGGCCATAGTTCTCATCCAGAACGAGATTCCAGAGGGTAACACCCTTGTTCTCCCTGGAAAGGGTCTGGATGAATATGTTGTCGAAGTCCTTCAGCAGACATTTTCCGAAATCCGGAGCCCAGCCTCCGATGGAGGCCTCGGTGAAATAGATTTCCTTTTCAGGGAACCTCTTCACCATATTGTCCAGCTCGGAGGGACTACCGGAGTAGTTGTGCCATGCCGATCCGGCGACATATCCAGCGGCCTCGGGGTCGGAGAGGATGTTCATCGGGTAGCTCTGCTGGCCGGAGACGTTGTCGTAGTTGTAGTTGTGGTCGTACAACAGAATCTTCGTGTCAAGTCCGGCCTTTCTGAAAGCCGGCCCGACGGCGGTCTTGATGAAGTCCCGCTGTTCCTGCCAGGTCATGTACATCGACATGGAGTTGCCTTTGTTCAGAGGCTCGTTCTGGAGCGTCACGGCGTAGATGTCGAACCCTTGGGACTCCATCACCCTGATCCAGCGGACAAAGTACTCGGCGTAGTCCTGGTAGCACTCAGGCTTGAGCCTTCCGCTTGTCCAGGAGTAGTAGTCCTTGTCGTTGTCAACCCCTCTTTTCATCCAACGGGGAGCCGACCACGGAGAAGCGATGATCTTGATGTCCGGATTGATGGCCAGAACCTCCCTCAGGACCGGGAACAGGTCGCGGGTGTCATATTCATTGGCCGCGAAATTCTCCATACCTTTCCGGTCGCACCAAGTGTACTCGTCAAGGCCGAAGTCAGAGGAACCGATAGAGACCCTGACCATACTGAAGCCCAGACCGTCCTTGGGATCGAAGATTTCCTTGAGCAAGGCCGTCTTGGCGGACGGTTCCATCACCGCCCTGAGATTGTAGCAGGAACTGCCGGTCAACGCCGGGCCGAAGCCCACCACCGCCTGGTAAGTGACCGTGGAGTCAAGCGTGATGAGATTCACCGCCATAGAGCCGGGTTTGCGGAGTTCCAGCGCCTCGGCGTCGAAAAGCCTTGACTTGTCCGCCGAGGTGACGTAAGCCGTCACGGCTGTCTTTTCCGGCTCCGGCTCGGGAGGCGTTCCTCCGCCGCTTTCTCCGCCGCCGTTCCCGGAATTCTTCCCACAGAAAGAGACAAGGAGCGGAAGCGCAAGAATGATTGTCAGTTTATTGCAGCGCATGATTCTAGTAACCAGGGTTCTGCTCGATGTTAGGGTTGGTGTCCAGCACCGTGGTAGGGACTGGAAGGAATATGCTGTACTGATCCAGCGGATCCCTCGTCAGGTAATGGGAATCACCCTTCCAGACACTGTTGTGGACATCGATCGCCTTGTCGTGACGCACAAGGTCAAAGAAACGGAATCCCTCGAAGGCCAGTTCGAGACGGCGCTCGTCAAGGATCTTGTCAATCAGCAGGTCGCCGGCAAGGCCGCTCACTGAAGGCAGTTTGGCGCGCAGACGCACGGCGTTCACGTACTTCAAAGCTCCGGTGCTGTCGCCCGTCATGGCAAGAGCCTCTGCATGAAGCAGGTAAATCTCGGCCAGGCGCATCAGGATGATGCTCGTGGCGTTCGTCTCCATCTTGCCCATGAAGGCATATTCCTCCTCCGGATAGTAGAGACTCCAGGTGCAGGCGTCCCACAGGATGCTGACGTTCTTCCTTTCGGTGTCACCCTCCGCGTCATAGGCGTTGACAAGGTCCCGTGACGGAGTGATCCATTTCGACCACGTGTAGTTGTCCATAGGAGAGAACTGGTTCCTGTGGAACATCATATGGAGCCAGTTGCCGGAAGACGCCGTGAATGTCACCTCGAAGATGGACTCCTTGGTGTTCTTGGCGGCAGTCTTGGCGGTCTTGTCGTATGACCACAAGTCCTTGTAGCTCTCGCACAGCGAGGCGCGGAGAGACTCGGAACTGCCCGAATCGACATTCATATCCTTCTCGACAGCCTCGCACCACCGGGCGACCTTGCTCCAGTCCTGGACGTTGGACTTCTCGGCATAGACGTGCGCAAGGATGCCTTTGGCGAAAGTCTTGGAAAGCACGAACTTGTCGTCCGCCGAAAGGTCAGGGGCATTCTGGGCGGCGAACTCGAGCATGCTCACTATCTGGGAATATATCTCCTCCCTGTCCGGACGGGAAGGATAATAGGAAGGATAGACCTCCTCGATGTTCTCCGCCGTGATCGGGTCAGGGATGGAATTGATGACAGGAATCGTGTTGTAGAGCTGGGTCCCCCTGAAAACGTAGAAGGCTTTCAGTATGTCGGCCTGAGCCAGCCAGTTGTCGTGCTGGGCCTGCGTCATTGACGGGTCGAGCTTCTGGATGCGGTCGATGTTGCAGATGACCTGGTTGGCGGCGTTGATCGCAATCTGGAAGTCATTCCAGTCACGGCTGACATTCTGGTTGGAGCCGTCAATCTTGTTGGACTCGATGCCGACAAGCTCCGCCGTGCTCGGAGAGCCGTTGTAGGCGTTGTCAGCGCGGACTTCAGAATAGACCAGCCAGTCCATGAACTGGAGCCTCTGCATCCTGTCGTTTTTCAGCACACCGCTGTAGAAACCTTTGACAAGGCTCTCCATCTGCGCGGCGGTCGTGTACTGGGATGTAGTGGTGTCCTTAGGAACGAACACGTTTCCCTCATTGTAGCCCGTCTCCGGATAGAGATCCAAGTCGCAGGAGGCGAGGGACACCAGTGAAACCAGCGAAATTATAACAAATGTCTTTTTCATACTCATCATCTTTTAGAAATCAACGTTCACGCCGAATGTCACGGTCTTCACGCAAGGATAGGTACCCCAGTCGATTCCGAAGTGCGTGGCCGCGGCGTACTGGCTCATTTCAGGGTCGTAGCCGGAATATTTCGTGAAGGTGACCATGTTGTCAAGCGTCACGTAAGGGCGTATCCTCGTGATGTTGAGCCGTTTGAGTTTAGGACCGGCGAAATTGTAGGACAGGGTGATGTTCTTCACCTTAAGGTAAGAGCCGTCCTCGACCCAACGGGAGGAGACCTTCACGTTGTACATCTCGTTGGACTTCGGGATGTCGGTAATTTGTCCTGGGATCCTCCAGCGGCGCAGTGTCGCGGTAGTCTGGTTGTACCCGTTCACCATACCTTCCATATCAACTCTGGAGGCGTTGTAGATGTCGTTGCCCACAGAGCCGGTGATAAGGAAGCTGAGGTTGAAACCCTTGAAGTTGAAATTGTTGGTCATACCGAACGTGAAGTCAGGGTTAGGGTCTCCGATCCAGGTCTTGTCCGAGTCCGTGATCTTGCCGTTGCCGTCCAGATCCTCGTAGATCATCAGACCGGTCTCGGGATCGACTCCGTCAGACTTGTAGCCCCAGAACTGCGACAGCGGCCTGCCCGGAGTCATGCGGACAACGTACTCGCTCTGTATGTCAGAAGGCTTGATGTAGTTATAAACCTGCTGGAGGGTGAGTTTCTCAAGTTTGTTGCGGTTCATCGAAATGTTGAAGTCAGTGTTCCAGCGGAATCCTCCCTTGTCGATGTTGACGGAAGAGACTGCAAACTCAAGACCCCAGTTGGACATCTCTCCCTCGTTCCTGGAGATGCTTGAGTACGGTGACGGAAGCGGAACGTTCAGCAGCAGGTTGGTGGTGTACTTGTAATACCCGTCCCAGGTGAAGTTCAGACGGCTGTTCAGAATGGAGAAATCAATCCCGACATTGCTCTGCGTGGTAGTCTCCCAAGTCAGGTCCCTGTTGCCAATGTTGCTCTTGGCTCCGAGGGAAGGCGTCGCCTGGGCGTTTTCCGACTTTGTCCAGTCATAATAAATCAAGGAGTAGTTCTGAACCCAGGCGTGGTCGCCGAGACCGCCCTGGTTTCCTTGCTGTCCCCAGCCGGCGCGGAGTTTCAGGTCGCTGATCCAGTCGATGTCACGCATGAAGCCCTCGCCGGAGATTCGCCATGCCACGGAAGCGGAAGGGAAATAGCCCCACCTGTGACCCGGGGCGAGCTTTGACGAACCGTCGGCGCGCATGTTCACAGTCACATAGTACCTGCTGTCATAGTTGTAGGCGAGCCTGCCGAGATAGGACATAATGCTCCACTCGGAAAGGCCCTGTGAGTTACCCCTCAGGCCGGACGAGTTTCCTCCGTTCAGGCCATAGAGTACATTGTCGTAGTCCGCCGAAAAATACTGTCTTGAGCCGGTCAGGTTCTCCCAATGGGAAAGCGTGCCCGATGTGCCGGCCATGGCCTCAAGGCTGTGCCGTCCGAAATTATTTTTGTAGGTCAGAATGTTGTCCAGCACGATCACCCTGTTGTCCGCCCGGGTGGTGCTGGCGGCTCCGTGCTGAGTGCGACCCTCGGCAGTCTTTATCGGGTCGAGGAACTGGTAGTTGAACGTCCATGTCCGGTCCATCGTGGCGGTTGACTTGAAGTTCAGGTGCTTGCTGAACTTGATTGTGGCGTGTCCGGTGAGGATGAGCCTGTCGTTCTGGTCGTAGAAATTCTCCTGGCGGGCGATGTTCTCGGCCGGGGTCGTCACGTTCGCGCCGTAGAATCTGGTCCAGTACTGGTCAGGATTCTCCTCGCTCCAGACCTTGGCATAGGTAGGGGTGTTGATCACGGACATCACCACTCCGGCCCTGTTGGAGCCCGTGCCGGAAATGATGCCGTTCTGTTTCCAATGGGAGAAAGTCACGTCCGCGCCGACATTTATCCACTTGAATATGTCCGAGTCCATGCTTGCCCTGAAGTTGTACCTCTTGTAGTAGCTCGTGCGGATGATACCCTCCTGGTCGACATAACCGGCACCGATGTAGTACTTGGACTTGTCGTTGGCGTTGGAGACCGACAGCTGGTAGTTCTGCGAGACGGCAGTCCTGTAGGTCTCCTTGAACCAGTCCGTCTCGTCCTTAAGTCCGTCCGGGACCTTCACAGCCCCGATCTCGTCCATAAGTTCCTTGTACTGGGCTACATTCAGGACATCGAATGTCTTGGCCACCTTGCCGAGGCCGACATAGGAGGAGAAGTTGATCTGCGGGCCGACATCCTTCGAACCTTTCTTCGTGGTGATGAGGACAACACCGTTTGCGGCCCTTGACCCGTAAATCGCCGCGGAAGATGCGTCCTTAAGAATCTGCATTGTCTCGATGTCGTTAGGAGACAGGTAGGTGATGGCTCCGTTGCCGGTCCCGACAGGGACACCGTCCACAACGTAGAGAGGGTCGTTGCCCGAAGTGATGGACGAATTGCCCCTCACCCTGACGGTCATTCCGCCGCCTGGAGTACCGGATGTCTGCTGGACAGTCACACCGGCGACCTTGCCCTGGATGAACCCGGACACCGTCGGCACGGGACGAAGGCTGATGTCCTCCGTGGAGACCGTGGAGACGGCAGTGGTCAGATCCTTTTTCTTCACGGAGCCGTAACCGATGGCGACTACAGCATCAAGAGCGATGGCCTCCTCCTTGACCGTCACATTGATGACGGAACGGTCTCCCACCTTCTCCGTCACCGTGGCATAGCCAAGGGACGCGAATTCCAGAACCGCGTCCTTCGAAGACACATTGATGTTATAACGGCCGTCAGAATCCGTTGTGACACCATTGCCGGTTCCCTGCTCCAAGACAGTGAGACCGATGACAGGCTGGCCACTCTGATCCTTGACCGTACCGCTTACGGAACGCTGCTGGGCATAGGCCGAGAAGCCGACCAACAGCATCAAGAACACTATAAGTTTACGCATACAATTATAAAGTTAGTTTTGTTCGTGTCCTCACCCGCTCCGAAAGCACGGAACAGGATTCGGACTGGCAAAATTATAAAACCATTTATAACGAATGTCGGCAAGTGGTTAAAAAGTGGATTGACAAAGTGGAGTCATAGAGCCATTGATTTGACCCACAAGTATATACTAATAGCGAATAATTATCCCGAAGTGGAATATTTCAGGACGCAACAAGACATGAAACACCCGTGACCGGACGGGAAACCGCCCCTGGTCACGGGTGAAGACCGCTTCCGGTGACGATGAAAAAGCTCTTTTCAGGAATCTCCTAAGAAGCTGTTTTGATTTGTTTGTTTGAAGATTTGAGTGTGAAAAACTTCAGG